>CAIVHB010000043.1 GCA_903905585.1 uncultured Ferrovum sp.
ACAAGTGTAAGTTAACGGAGTTGATAGACCCAAACTTCAACCCTGCAGAGTTCAGGTTTTGAGCCTCAGAGATATTAATGGAGATAGCATTGCCATCTGCATTGATTTGTCTAACGCCGTTGGAGGCGTAAGTTTGCAAACTAGCCAAGTTATCAAGCACCGAGCTGTTGGCATTACCCGAATTTAGTTGCAACGTAACCTGGTCGTTTGGCGAGAACTTAATGTGTGCCAAGTTAAGCGCGTCAGCTTGTGCCTGGGTGACATTCAAGATTGACCCAGCGGCTTTGACGAAGGATATATGAGCAGAGGCAAGCGTAGAGGCCACCTCACCACCCAGCACAGTTTGCAAATCTACAGCATTGTTGCTAAGTTGCAGGGTAACCGTGTCACTAGGCAGGAACCCTAAACCCGCTGAGGTCAAGGCCTGTTGTTGAGCCAGGCTGACGGACAAACTACCAGATGAAGACTGAAGGGTGGTGATTCCAGAATGACCTAGGATAGCTGAATTGGCTACGACAGTAGCAAGATTAGCATTACTTGCGTCAAGCTTTAAAGTTGCAGCTCCACCTGTGGGGGATACAAAACTTACAAACGGAGTAGCCGCAGTTGAAGGAGCGCCTAATGCACCTTTTGATGCGGCAATAATTGCGCTAGCTTGCTTGTAAGTGATCGTACCGTCACTGGAGAAAACTTGTACAACTACAGGAGTGTTTGTTCCTGTTGTGAAAGATGAGCCTTTTAAGGCAAGTGAGTATGCATCACTTAAATTAAGAGATCCGCTGACCTGCAAAGTAAAGTTAGATGGCAACTGAAGTCCAAGATCTGCCAAACTTGTCGCCATTGCTGGAGTGATCGAGTCACCAGCGGAGAACACCACCCCTGCCCCGCTGATATGCAAACCACCAATACTTTGTAACTGGTTAGCAAGGTCAAGAGAGATTTGTGGAGTTGAGCTAGAACCAGTTGCTGGTGTGAAATTAAAGTTGTTAATGCCGGCTGACTCAAGAGCCGCAACCGTGTTTGTGAGCTGAGTCGGCGACATTGCAGCAAGCTCACTCGCAACAGATGGAGTAACGTTGAGTTGAGTGGCCTGGAATACCGCGCCTTTGGCAATCAAGCTTTGGGCATCAGTGAGTCCAACTGAGGCATCAATGACTGTCGTACCAGGCTGCAGAACAAGTGCTGTGCCTACAACGCCAAGAGCCTGGGAAACCGTTAATGAGCCTTGAGACTGAATAACAGTTAGCCCATCTGCAGCAAGTGTGCTAGCTAAGCCGGGTGTGCCAGCAATACTTTGCAAGTCAGTGCCAGTAACGCTCAAAGCCCCACCGACAAAATTCACATTTCCAAGCCCAGCAGCAATGACCTTTTGCGCTTGAGCAAGGGAGACCGTACCTTGGTTACCATTGGTTCCAACATTTATTTGAACTGGGTCAGTAACTCCGTTTGTTGTCGTACCTGTTGCGAAATGTGAACCCTTGAGAGCAAGAGAATATGCATCGCTTAAGTTCAAAGTTGTAGCCTGAACTGTAAAGGCACTGGGTAATTGAAGTCCGATAGAGGCTAGATTAACCGCAGTCGTTGCACTGATCAAATCGCTTTGAGCAAAACTGACTGCAGTACCGCTGGCAAAGGTGATACTCGGATTGGCAGCAACCATTGTGCTGACCTCAGAGTATGTCAAACTCTGAGTACCCGAGGCCAAGCCAACGGTGTTGAAACCAAGTGCACAAACCGCCTTAAATCCAGCTTGAGTGATTACGTCATTTGCAGAAACTTGCAAAGTCAGGCCAGAATTGACAGAGGATATGCCTAGCGAAGACAAGGCCTTTGCATCGGCAAAAGTCATGCTTGTACCGGATACGTTGGCAGAGGTTATGCCAAGCTTACCGAAATAATTTGTACCAGACTCAGACGCTGCATTGTGAGCATCGCTTGCGCCGGATAATTGAAGAGATGTTCCTGGTGCAAATACAATATTGACACCCTTTGCGCCAGATACGATGGCGTCCACCTGAGCCTGCGTAATTAAACCTGCAACCGTTTTAAGAGTAGTTAAGTTACCTTGTACGAGGGTGTTGATCGCAGAAGCAGTGTTGGCTAGATTTGCAGAAGATAAATCAGCGCTCGTGAGCGTGAGAACGTTACCGCCGTTTGCTTGGAAAGTAAGGCCTGCACTTGCTAATTTTTGTGCATTTGCAAGGGTCAACGTTGCACTTGAAAGCCCTGGATATTCATTTGAGGAGAGTGATAATCCAGCATTAACAAGCGTCAGAAGATTAGTGGCTGCAGAATTACCGGTTGTAAATGATGAATCTGCTGAGGAG
>CAIVHB010000044.1 GCA_903905585.1 uncultured Ferrovum sp.
ATCTTCATGTTCAGGGGTTTTTACAATCTGTCCACCACCCGGGTTAGTCGCTGACAACACCAGCGCTCCATGCAAGGCCAAGGCTAAACAGTTGGTAAAGAAGAAGGTGATCGCCAACATGTGCGCAGGGTTATAGTGAAAGTGCAGATATTGATAACCCACATTAGAGACCCAGTCTAAGTGCGCCAAGATGCCGTATGGGAAACCATGACCCCAAGCACCCAGCAAGAGGGGGCGGATCACAACCAAACTCACATAAGCAAAAA
The DNA here is from genome assembly GCA_903905585.1 of uncultured Ferrovum sp. Lineage (GTDB taxonomy): Bacteria > Pseudomonadota > Gammaproteobacteria > Burkholderiales > Ferrovaceae > CAIVHB01. The sequence continues at coordinate 267 of CAIVHB010000044.1, forward strand.
TTGCAACGCTGAAGGCAAATGGAACGTGATATCCCATTCCCAGCTTGTTACATATTTCCACTTCTCTCAGTGCCCATGACACAAATGCCCCAACTGCACAGACCGTGACACATTGCCAGATACCTCCTGCTTTAAGAGGTGCCAAGCCAAGCCCGTAACTTAAATCAGGCGGCGCAATATTAATCTGCCAAATATTCCATGTTCCCCCTAAGGAAGCACCGTATAGAATCAGCGCTGTTCCTAAGATGGAAAAAAATGTGGTGGTAATACCAAAGAATCCAACATAAAAGGGACCTACCCAGAAGTCGAAAAGGTCTCCCCCAAGCAACGTTCCCCCACGAACGCGGTATTTCTTTTCAAAATTGAGCATGGCCATGCTGGCTTCTCCTTAAATATCTTTTACCCGGCGCGAGCGAGACGGCAATACCGACTTCGCTCGCGTGATTCCGAGACCGAACTTACTTTGCAGCTGGAGCTGGAGCTGCGGCTGCTGGTGAAGGCATGGGCGCAGCCTGCGAAACCGCAGCGCGATGCGCTTTTGAACCTTCGATCCAGTTGTAGCGATCGGTACTGAGTAAAATAAAGTGAATAAGAATTGCCAATGCAAACAAGAAAACTGCGTTTGCAACAAGCACCCGGCGGGGGTCGAACAGCATCCAAATACGCCACATATTCGATCCTCCTTAGGACATCATGTAGGGAACGATGGTGTTGGCAGCTGCCTTCACCCCGTTGAGCAGAGAGGACGAAGCCTCAGAGCCCGGGAACCACGGACGCCACTGCCATACCAGCACGTGAGCAACAACCGCGATCAATGTAAACACAATAAAACTCGTGACGTAGAGGGCGTGAAACTCTTTTGCCTCTTCTTCACGCAGGCCTGAATGGCCAGAGCTGTGATTTGACATAGTGCTATCTCCAGATTCGCCTTGCGGCGGTTACCACGAAAACCCCCGTGGCAGGGTTGGTAGCTTGATTACGCTAACTACCTACGCACCGATACTCTGGTGCGTGTTCTGTTGGAGTCGAACTGCACTCCTAAAACTAAAACGACTTTAAGTAAGGATCTATACCGTCTCGAGACACGCTTCTGCCTCTTCGATACGAACACGATCCACTCCATGACTCCTCGCGCGCGCTTCCATCGCATCGCGTAATTGTTTTGCTGCAGAAATTCGAACCAGGATGGGTCGCGTTTCCAGATGCCGATCCAATGCATCTTTCGCAGCAGTGTCCCAAGGTAACTCTCTATGCGGACGAGAAGGTGTCGCGTCGATACGATCCATATCTGTGGCCAAAGGCAAAATATGGAACAGCGCATCAAAGAGTCCGTTACACACTTCTTGAAGCAAATACACTGCACCCGAATACCCCATAAATGGCGTGCCGGTATGGCGTCGAATAATTGCACCAGGGAATGAAGCAGGGATAAACATGCCTCGGCCACCGTTCTCAGCCATATACATGCGCTCATTAAAGCTGCCCATCAAAATCAGAGGGGGTCGCGTTTTAATCGCTTCACGCACAGCTTGGTTATCAGGCTTCACACCCGCCTTACGCGAGAATGCAAACTGGCATGGCAATCCCAATTCATCCTCAAGAAATTGGCGAATACCTCGGGTATGCGTTTCTGTGGCATGAATACCAAAGCTGGCGGTTGCAAAAAAATCTTGCGTCACTGAACGCCATAAATCCCATAGGGGTTTAATGGTGGTGTGCTTTTCCTGCTCGATAAAAGGCTCAGGATCAAGCTCTAAAAGTTCACCTAATTTGCGCAGAAATTTCGTGGTGCTATGTAAGCCAATCGGTGCTTGCAAATAGGGGCGGCCCAATGACTCACAGAGTAAGCGGCCGTATTCGCGGTACATGCAGATATTGACATCTGCATCGGTCAATTTTTGAACATCAGCGAGGTGACTGCCCAAGGGAAAGCTCAGATTAATTTCTGCGCCTATGCTTTCCACCAAACGTTTAATCTCAGCCAAGTCTGACCATGTATTGAACATGCCATAACAAGGGCCAATGATGTTGACGCGTGGCTTCACACCGGGCTCGCGCGGAGGGCGCGCAGGTATCTTGCGTGTGCCGTATTCACTCCAAAGCCAATTCATCGCCCGGTTCGCGCTCTGCCACTGATCTTCATCAATGGTGCGAGGAAGAAAGCGATGGATATTGGTGCCCTCTGGGGTCACACCACCACCAATCATCTCGGCGATAGAACCGGTCACGACTACGCTGGGGAGTGAGGAATCTAGGGTACCGTGCGCGCGCTTCATCGCTTGCTCGGTGCCATGCTGCCCTAACTCTTCTTCCCCTAAGCCAGTGACCACAATAGGTAACTCGTGAGGCGGCAGCGCATCGGTGTAATGTAAAACCGAGGTCACAGGCAGATTCTCACACCCTACCGGACCATCGATGATGACTTGCAATCCTTTAATTGCCGTGAAGACATACACGGCACCCCAGTAACCTCCGGCTCTGTCGTGGTCGATGACGTACATCAGATCATCTCCTCGGCTTTTTTAGCTTTTGCTTTTTTCTCAATCAGGCGGCGATAGTAAGCACGGAATTCGGGACGATCTTTAGGTACCTCTTGCCAGATCCCTGCTTGATCCCCCTGCCCCACGCCTTCAAAGAAATTACGCATGGTTTCAAAGCGTGTTTTACCCGCCATGGCTGCATTCACCACTTGTGCCAGAGAACCCGCTCCTGCAATACCCATGAGGGGCCGCGCTGAAATGAGGTTGGTAAAATACAGCGCAGGAATGGCGAGTTGTTTGGCTTTCTGAACAACGGGCGTTGTACCGATTGCAAGGTCAGGTTTCCACTCATGCATAGCAGCCAAATCTTGTTCCAGCGAGGCGCGATATTGAACATGCACGCCATGGGCTTCTAGCCACTCACGATCCGCTGCAGACCAGGCGGTGCGGGGGCAAGCTGTTCCCACATAACGCACATCTGCTCCGCTTTCTTTCAATAATCTTGCGACCAGTAACTCTGATCCTTCATAACCTGAAAGCGTAATGCGACCCTTAATCGGCATCTTCTCCAGCGCACTCTTAATGATGGGCAGGAATGTATTTTGAGCAGCGCCGATGCGATCCGAAGAGACATTACACGCTTTACCAATTGCTTCAAGCCAATCACGTGTTCCTGATTCACCCACAGGCGCAGAACCCACAATAGAACGACCTGCAGCTTCAAATTCACGAATAGAAGCGGTATAAAAAGGATGGATGGCTGCCACAGCTTGGCAATCCAGAGCAGCATAAAGCTCGCGCCATTCTCGGGTAGGAACGGTGGGGCCCGCTGCTAAACCCATCGGTTCAAGTAGCATTCCTATTCCTACAGGATCAGCTGGGAACATCTCACCTAACAAAGTCACGGTAGGCTTTTCACTCACACCATTACGCGGAGCAGCCACTGGGCCTGCAATCGCCTCATGCCGGGCATATTTGAGCATGGCCCCGGCCAACACGTCTTTTGCTTCGGCATGGGTAGGGATACCAAACCCTGGCACATCTATGCCGATGATACGAACACCGTTGAGTTCTTTCGGCAACAGTTGCAAAGGCACACCAGAAGCGGTGGGCACACAAAGATTGGTCACCACAATGGTGTCGTACAAAGCAGGATCAGCTAGACCAAAAACGGCATCCCGAATATCTTCAAAGAGCTTTCCGGTCACCAGCGTTTCAGAGTTAAAGGGCACATAACCCACACTGCGTCTTGCACCATAGAAATGCGAAGTAAAGCTCAGGCCATAGACACAGCAAGCCGATCCCGATAACACGGTGGCGGTTCTACGCATGCGCAGCCCCACTCGCAATGAACCAAAAGCCGGACACATGCTCTGTGGTTGATCATGCGGACCAATAGGATAATCGGCGGCATATTGCGCGAGGGTATCGCCTTTTCCTGCAGCCGTTGCCGCAGCGCGCATTCGATCTGCACCCGAGTGGCATGCACCGTCTTCAGGCACGGCCTGAGAAACTGGAGGCATATCTGGATTGAAGGGTTCCATGATTGCCCCCTTAAGCCGCGTCGTAAATCACTTCAAGCGATACTTTTTCAACATGCTCCGTTCCGCGCATGTCAGCTTGTGAGGCAGGCTGAAGCACGACACCACGGCCTACTGCATCACCCTTGAACAGTCCCAGCAAATCATCTTGGCTAAGAGGGGTAGGACGCAGCGGAGGGGCCTCTGCAACTTGCTGAGCCAGGCCAGCAAATAAGGGACCCCACTCTGTATCGGGGCGCCCAATAATTTCGTAATTCGCGCTCTTACGACGAATATCTTCATTAGCAGGAATTGCGGCTAAAATCGGTATGCCAGCCGCTTCAGCAAACGCTTGCGCTTCACCTGTGCCATCGTCTTTATTAATCACGAGGCCTGCAACCCCTACGTTACCGCCTAGCTTGCGGAAATATTCCACTGCCGAGCATACGTTGTTGGCAACGTAGAGCGATTGCAAATCATTAGAACCCACCACAATCACTTTCTGGCACATATCGCGGGCAAT
>CAIVHB010000045.1 GCA_903905585.1 uncultured Ferrovum sp.
ATCCAGTTGGCGGTGTTCATGTCATGAGTACGACGGCGGTCATCACCCGTGTTCTTTCTGAGTTCTAAGAACTCTTCCACATCGAGGTGCCAGGTTTCTAGGTAGGCGCACACTGCACCTTTACGCTTACCACCTTGATTCACCGCAACGGCAGTGTCGTTCACCACTTTTAGGAAAGGCACAACACCTTGGCTCTTACCATTCGTACCTTTAATGTAGGAGCCTAAAGCACGTACTTGCGTCCAGTCATTGCCCAAGCCACCTGCAAACTTTGAAAGCAGGGCGTTTTCTTTCAAGGCTTCGTAAATACCATCTAGGTCATCCGCTACGGTAGTGAGGTAGCAAGAAGAAAGCTGAGAACGGCGCGTACCTGAATTAAATAAGGTAGGCGTGGAACTCATGAAATCAAAACTAGAAAGAATTTCATAAAACTCTACTGCACGCGTCTCACGATCGATCTCGTCTAGAGCCAAACCCATTGCAACGCGCATGAAAAAAGCCTGTGGCAATTCGATTCGATGCTCTTCGATGTGCAAGAAGTAGCGGTCATACAAGGTTTGCAAGCCCAGATAATCAAACTGCAAGTCGCGTTTGGCCTTCAGGGCTGACGCAAGTTTGACAAGATCATACTGACCCAGGCGCTCATCTAATAACTCTGATTCGATTCCGCGCTTAATGAAATGGGGGAAATACTCGGCATAGCGGGATTCCATCTCAGCTTGGCTGGTGGTTTCACCCAAGACCTCACGACGTACCGTATTCAGCAGCAAACGTGCGGTTACTTGGCTGTAGGCAGGGTCACGTTCAATCATGGCTCGTGAGGCCAAGATGACTGATTTGTATACTTCATCGAGAGGAACCCCATCGTACAAATCCTTAAGGGTCATTTCTACAATGACATGACCCTCTGAGGCACTTTCAAGTCCTTGGCAGCATTCAGCAACCAGCGCCTCTAGTTCTTTCACGTCTAACGGACGTGGCTGGCCGTTTTCGATCACGTTAATGATGTGCTGAACGGTTGGCGCAGCGCCTGCATTTGCCTTTGCGCGTTCACGACTGCGTTCATCACGATACAACACATAAGAACGAGCCACTTCATGCTCGCCGGAACACATGAGCGCCAATTCCACTTGATCCTGAATATCTTCAATATGGAAAATACCGCCCGAGGGCTCGCGACGCAGCAAAGCGGTCACCGCCATCTGCGTCAATTGCGAAACCACATCACGAATACGTGCACTGGCTGCACCCTGACCACCATTCACCGCCAAATACGCTTTGGTGATAGCGATTGTGATTTTCTCGGGTTCAAAAGCGACAACTGCCCCGTTACGACGGATGACTTTGTACTGAGAAAAGCGCGCATCGTGTGCCGCGGTGGGCTCAAATGGAACCGAAGGGGCCAAAGAAAGGACTGGATCTTTAGCGGTATGTTCTTGTGTGGATTGCATGCGGCTCGCTCCTTCTGCAGGCAGGTGATCTTAATTGGGGATAGGCTGTGCACAACTTGTGGACAAAAAACCACTATATGTTGTGGTTTTCAATTACCTTAACCACAGATTCTAGGGATTGCACCGTGGCATAGCAACACTTTGAATAGAATTATTTTTTATATGTTAAATCAATGTCTTGGAAGCGGCTTTTTGGATGCCTGACATACATTTGTCACATAAAATCAAAATGTTGCAAAACAGCAAGCTAGACGCCGCATGGCTTACAAAGAAGTATCTCGCGGCAAGCCTTGATTGGCATGGCTCCAATCAAAACCGCTTCCGGGGTCCGTTTTTCGGCCCGGGGCGATGTCACTATGCGCCGCTATTGCGCGCAAAGGATAACGCGCCTGAAGCGCATTTTGAAGATCTTTGAATACCGCATATTGCTCAGCGGTGAATTCAGCATCATCCACACCTTCTAGTTCCACTCCAATCGAAAAATCATTGCAACGCTCTCTTCCTCGCCAACGAGAAACGCCCGCGTGCCAAGCGCGATCAAGGCAAGAAACAAATTGTATTAACTCACCGTTACGCCGAATCAAAAAGTGGCTAGAAACCTGAACTCCCTTAAGATCAGCCAATGAGGGATGCTGCGTGACATCCAGTCGATTACTAAACAAATCAATGATTTCAGAGCCGCCATAGTGACCACGAGGCAAGCTAATGCAGTGAACAACGAGAAGATCAATCGCTACCGAACTAGGGCGAGCATCGCAATGCGGCGAAGGCGTTTTTCTGGCTTCTCGCACCCAACCGTCTGGCCGAACAAAAAAAGACATCGTTGTTAAGAAGTGGGTTCTAGGTGTTGAACACTACAAGCCCAACGTCCCGCATGACTATACGCCGTGTTGCGGGGCACCGATAAACCACATCGCGCGCAGATGACAAGATCTGCATCCACTTTTTGCCTGAGGTCATCTTGCGTATTGCCCGAATCAACACCCTGCCGATCTTCAAAATGAGAAGTGGATTCAGAACCCCTACCAAATCGTGGTTTCCATCCTAATAAGCGCAATAAAACCACCATAGCAATGGCAATCAGAAGAAGACGCAAAATCATAATGTAGTCTGAAGCTCATCATTTAGGAACAAGTCATAGTCATGATACTCTCGGATCATGTCTGAAGAAGCCCCTTCTATCTCTCGCGCAGATTCGTCATCTGCATCTGCTACACCCGTATCCCTAAAGACGAATCCGCCCGTTTCACCAAACCTAGGCTTAGGTTTTGCGGCCATGGGCATCGTGGTGATCTGTTGGAGTGGATTTAACATTGTTTCGCGCATTGGGGGCAAAAGCGTACTCACGCCTTATGATCTCGCCGCTCTGCGATTTTTGGTTGCCGCAGTACTTTTATCCCCTTTATTCATTAAAAGTCTTGGCATGCCTGATCTGACCCCGTGGCGTCGTATTGCGCTAGCAAGTTGCGCAGGGCTGGGTTATGCACTCTTAGTTTATATTGGATTTTCTTTAGCACCTGCGGCTCATGCTGGGGTGCTAGTAAATGGCGGTATTCCCCTTGCCACCACCCTTATTGGTTGGTGGATTTTTGGTCTCAAACCCACACAGCGTGCCTGGATTGCGCTTGGGATTACAGTAGCAGGTATTGCTCTGATTGGCCGACATAGCCTGCAATCTGAAAACGCGACACTGACTTTAGTTGGCGATCTGTTCTACTTTTTGGCCGCTTGTTCATGGGGCTTTTACGGACAGTTAGTTCGCCGCTGGCAGGTAAACCCTCTCGCCGCCTCGGCCAATATCAATATGGTCTCTTTGTTGATCTATACACCCATCTATGTCCTGTTTTTACCCAAGGGCATTTTTGAAGCCACTACAGATCAAATTTTGCTACAAGCGGGCTATCAAGGAATAGTGGCAGGCGTCATTGCAGCGAGTTGCTATGCCTTTGCCACCCTTCGAATTGGCCCAACCCGCGCTTCGCTCATGCTGGCTCTTGTGCCGCCAATCTCAGCGATTGCAGCCGTGCCTTTTTTAGATGAAGCACTCACCATTGAAACAGGCTTAGGCGCAGTGTTAGTGACGATAGGCGCTCTATTTGGTGCGAGTGGTGGATTAGGCATACGCCATCACAAAAGCTAGGCGAACCCCAATCAAATAGAACTCTACTGAGAAGAAGAGGCGGGGGCGATAATGACTAAATTATCACGATGAATCAGCTCTTCCTCATCGACAAAACCCAAGGCTTCTTCAATAGACGAAGAAGGGACACGCATAATTTTCTTACTATCTTCAGCAGAATAATTGACAAGTCCGCGTGCAATTTCATGCCCCTCGTGATCTAAGCATGACACAAGCTCTCCTCGATCAAACTCCCCTTCTACCGCAGTGACTCCAATAGACAGCAGGCTTTTTCCGTCTTTGATAAGCGCTTCCACTGCGCCCTGATCAAGCCATAGTTTGCCTCGCACCTGCAGGTGATCTGCCAACCACTGTTTGCGCGCCGCCATTGGGCGATCTGCTGCGCGTAGGTGGGTTCCTATTGCCTCTCCATCTGCTAGGCGTTTGAGTACATTTGCTTCGCGTCCCGACACAATGATAGTGTGCGCACCACTTCGCGCAGCCCGCTTCGCGGCAAGCACTTTGGTGGCCATTCCGCCAGTCCCCACCGAGCTTCCCGCTCCTCCCGCCATCATTTCTAATTCCGGAGAGCCTGCTTCAGCCCGATCCACCAAGCGCGCATTTAAATCTTTACGTGGATCTGCGGTATACAACCCAGCTTGATCTGTCAGTATCACCAAACAATCGGCTTCAATTAAATTGGTAACCAACGCCCCTAACGTATCGTTATCGCCGAAGCGAATTTCATCCACCACTACCGTATCGTTTTCATTGATGATAGGAACAACACGAATATTGAGAAGGGTGCGAAGCGTTGAGCGTGCATTCAAATAGCGACGTCGATCCGCCAAATCCTCATGTGTCAGAAGAATCTGAGCGGTATGAATTCCATGTGCATGAAAAGACCTTTCATATACTTGTACCAAACCCATTTGCCCCACTGCTGCTGCAGCTTGTAAATCATGGAGCGCATGCGGGCGACGCGTCCAACCTAAGCGCTGCATGCCTTCGGCAATCGCACCCGAAGAAACCAATACCACTTCCATGCCCATTCTTTTTAAAGCCGCAATCTGATCTGCCCATTGCGCAATCGCACTATGATCCAGGCCACGTCCTTCATTGGTGAGCAAGCTGCTACCAATTTTGATCACCACCCGTTTTGCTCCATGAAGAAGTGAATGCATCAGAGTGATCCTTATTTCTGAGGGTCTGCATGATCGAGCGCAGATTCCTCGAATGTTTCATCTGGAAAATCAGCTTCTAGAATTTCCATTGGTGCTTCGGCAGGCTTTTCTATTTGAGCTTTGGGTTTTGCATCTTCAATGCTCTGATTTTTAGCACGTGCAGTTTCAACATGTTCAGCGATTGCGTAACAGAGTTGCTTGGTGCCTTCGCCCGTCAACGCAGAAATCACATGAATGGGAATCGCTTCACCAAATGCTTTCGCAAAACGCGCACGTAAGGGTTCTAATAATTCAGTATCCGTCATGTCGACTTTGTTCAAAACTAACCATCGGGGCTTAATAAACAAGGCCTCATCGTATTTACGCAATTCTTCAACGATAGCTAATGCCTGCGCAACAGGGTCAATACTCTCTTCCATGGGCGCTGCATCAACCAAATGCAATAACAACTCGGTACGTGCAAGATGGCGTAAAAACTGAATACCCAAACCTGCACCTTCCGCTGCGCCTTCGATTAATCCTGGAATGTCAGCAACCACAAAACTGCGGTTGTCGCTGACCCGAACCACTCCCAGATTAGGATGCAAGGTAGTAAAAGGATAGTCAGCTACTTTAGGCTTAGCCGCAGAGATAGATCGAATGAAGGTGGATTTTCCAGCATTGGGATAACCAAGCAACCCTACATCTGCCAATACTTTAAGTTCCAGATGCAACTCTTTTTCTTCGCCAAGTTCACCTCGGGTAAATTGGCGTGGAGCACGATTGGTACTAGATTTGAAATGTAAATTACCCATCCCTCCCCGCCCACCTTGAGCCAACACCGCCTGCTGACCATGCTTGGAGAGATCTGCCAACGCCTCACCCGTTAGTTTATCCGATATCAATGTACCCACTGGCATGCGCAAAATCACATCATCGGCACCTTTACCGTAGCAATCTGCTCCGCGACCCGGCTCACCATTACGTGCGCGATGGATACGCGCAAAGCGATAATCAATCAGCGTGTTGATATTACGATCTGCAATGGCAATCACGCTGCCGCCTTTGCCTCCATCTCCACCGTCAGGACCGCCTCGAGGTATATATTTTTCACGCCGGAAGCTGGCCGAGCCATCACCGCCCTTACCTGCGAGCACTTGAATATTGGCTTCGTCAATAAACTTCATCACAACTCCCTTAAACGAAAAAACCCAGCGAGCGCGAACTCGCTGGGCTTGGCGGCTAGTCGCTAGCGACCTGCTACAGGGTGATTAAGCCTCAGCAGCGACCGGCTGAACGGATGCAGTCTTGCGCTTTAACGCACCCTTGGTGGAAAACACCACATGGCCATCTACTTTGGCAAACAAGGTGTGATCTTTGCCAATCCCAACGTTAGTTCCCGGATGCACGCGGGTTCCGCGCTGACGGATGATGATGCTTCCAGCAGAAATGAGTTGCCCACCGTAGGCTTTTACGCCCAGTCGTTTTGCTTCTGAGTCGCGGCCGTTACGTGAACTTCCGCCTGCTTTTTTATGTGCCATTTTTTAGATTCTCGAATGGACGTTGAAATTAGTTGGCCGAAATCGTTTCGATCCGGACTTCCGTGTAGTGCTGGCGATGGCCTTGATGCTTCTGATAATGCTTACGACGGCGCATCTTAAAAATCTTCACCTTGTCATGGCGGCCGTGGCTCAAAACGGTAGCAACGACTTTGGCGCCAACAATCATTGGGCGGCCAAAGGTAACGTTATCGCCATCAGCGACAACCAAAACTTGGTCCAGATCAATCTGGCTACCCACTTCGGCGTCACCGAGCAATTCAATCTTAAGTTTCTCGCCGGAAGAAACACGATATTGCTTCCCGCCGGTTTTAATCACTGCGTACATGGCTGACCTCACCGCTCTG
>CAIVHB010000046.1 GCA_903905585.1 uncultured Ferrovum sp.
AGTTACTTTGATCCAAGCTGGGATCGTAAAGCCGCTCAAGCTTCGATCCATGAGCAGATCACTTTGTATGGTTTGACATTGGTGCCTCGGCGAAGGGTGCGCATGGGGCCGATTGATCCCTCCCAAGCGCGCGAACTGTTTATTCGTCATGCCTTGGTATCTGCGGAATGGGAATGCAAAGCCGGATTTTTTCTGCATAACCAATCTCTGGTGAAAGAAGTGGAGTCGCTGGAACATAAAGCGCGAAGACAAGATGTGTTGGTGGATGAGGCGGTGCTGGCTAAGTTTTACGATGGCATCTTGCCGCCTGATGCGTGGAGCGGAGAGCGCTTTGAAAAGTGGCGGCGCATCGCTGAAAAAAACAATCCTAAACTGCTTTTCATGGTGCGCGAGCAGCTGATGCGACATGCGGCAGAAGCGATCACCCCTGATCTCTTTCCCGTGAGTTTGCAGGTGGGCAGTCATGCTTATCCCCTGACGTATCGTTTTGAGCCCGGGCACCTCATGGATGGGGTGACGCTGACCTTGCCCTTGATGGCCTTGGGCCAATTAGACGATGACGTTTTATCTTGGTTGGTACCCGGTATGGTGCGGGATAAAGTCACTGCGCTTTTGCGGGGATTACCGCAACGGATTCGTAGACATTTTGTTCCTTTGCCAAATGCAGTCACAGAGTTTTTGAGTCTGGCCCAAGCCGGTGATGGTGCATTAGAAGCCTGTTTACGGCGCTTCGTGGACCAGGGTGGTGAGCCTTGGCCCCCTGAGTTGGAATGGGCCGTGTTGCCAAATCATCTGCATTTCAATTTGCGCTTATTAGGTGAGAATAAAGAAGAACTGGGGATGGGGCGCGACATTGCAGCGCTGCGTAGCCAGTTTGCCATTGAAGCGCGTGCGGCTCTCACGGGAGCTGCGGATGACAAACATTCACGCAGTGGGCTGACGCAATGGGATATGGATTCTATTCCTGCAGAAATTGAAGTGCGTCGTGGGGGGAGGGTATTTGTGGCCTATCCTGCGCTCTGTGATGAGGGGAGTACGGTTGCTCTGCAGTTGATGGAAGAGGAGCAAGCTGCGCGCGCGATGATGCCAGGCGGTTTAGCCAAGCTCGCAGAACTCGAATTGCAGTCGCATATTAAAACCGTGATACGCCAGTTACCCGACGCGCAGGCTATGGCCTTACTGTATTCGGTCATCCCTGAGCATGATGTTCCAAAAAATAATCCTAGTACTTTGACTCCTGCCGATGAAATGCGTGCTGACATGGTGTGGCGCGCGATGCTTACTTTGCTGCCTCAGGATCCCTGGCAGATCAGAACGCGCACCCAATGGGAGGAATGGCGTGAGGAGGTGCGTAAACGGCTTGCCACAATTGCACAAGAAGTAGGGCAGTGGGTGCATGCGGCATTGAAAGAACATCAGCGGGTACGCGATCAACTAGAAGCCAACTGGCCGCACCATTTGAAGCCGGCCTGCCAGGAGGTCAAAAACCAATTGGCTTCATTGATTGGGCGTGGCTTTATACGCAGGCTCCCAAAGGAAAACCTAAAAGAGCTGCCACGTTATATCAAGGCAGCGAGCCTTAGGCTCACCCGATTACCGAATGCTTGGCAGGCGGATGGGGAACGGGCGTTGCAGATCGAATTGTTAGCCAAGGAATGGCGCGACGTACTCCATCAGAATGGTCCGCATGAGGCGTTAGACGAGTTCAGATGGATACTGGAAGAGCTGAAAGTATCCTTGTTTGCACAAGAGCTTAAAACGCCCTATCCCGTTTCTGTGAAGCGGTTACAAAAACGCTGGGATGAAATTAAACCGCTCTTTTCGCAGAAGCCGCGGCTTAAGAAATAAACGCATCTGGCAGGTCTGCTCGAGCAACGGGTTAGGCTGCGGTGATCATGCTTTTAAGTTTTATTTGGGTTTCGATCAATAAGTGAGCCGTCAGCAAGGCCTGATGAATCGCTTCAAGAAGTGCCTCGGGTGTTTCCATATATTCATGAACTAGCCGGTTTCGGAGCTCTCTTAATTCAACCCAAGATTGCATGGATGCGATCCAGCCTAGCTTTTCTGCACGGAGTAGGTTGTCTATTTGTGAGCCGATGGGTTCCAGATGCAACCTCAAAACCGTGGGAAGCAATTTATCCCCTAGGGTGTCTTGTAATCGGCTAAATCGGGATACAAAAGCATCCAGTAATTCGCTGTTGTGATCCATTTCTTCTAATGATTTAACCCACTCAAGATTGATATTGGTCGCTTTCAGACGAATCAGTGTCTTTTCAAAGTACCGCACTTCTTTGTCGGTAATGGATATCAGTCTATGTGCCACAAATTGTGCATTTTGAGATGAAGTCAAAGTACGATCCCTGTCAGCATGGCTTGATGGTGAATGGGTAGCATGGGTGCCTTAGCATCTTTAATGAGGACATCTACTTTGCGTCCACCTAGCGTAATGTAGAGCCGCGCTGCAAGTTTGCACTCTGCTTGGATTTGGTTTTCTAGCACCTCATTCAACTCAATATAAAGATCGATATCCCCGCCTTTTAAATTATCATCGACACGGCTACCAAAGAGGCGAATGATCGCCTTAGACCCCAATTGATCTGCGACTTCTGATTTGATGATCTCTAGCGTTTTAGGATCGAGTCGCATAGGGTTATAGTCAGCGTTGGGTGCTGTCTAGCAAAGGATCGACCATCGCTTTGAGTTTGGATTCAGTCATTCCTATATGGCTTTCATCATTCCAACCGTTATGCGCGAGCAAGCCCTTACGATCGATGACGAAACTCACAGGAAGCGTCCAAATACGGCCATAGTCGCCCGCATAGGCGCTACCCAATAATCCGACGGGAAAACTCAAGTCTTGCGCCATTTTCTTCACTTTCGGTAACTCATCTGGCGTATCGATACTAAAGCCCAATACCTTCAAGCCTGCATCCGCTTTTTGCTTCGCATAAGCCGATAAGATTGGAAGTTCTTCACAGCAGGGCTCACACCAGGTCGCC
>CAIVHB010000047.1 GCA_903905585.1 uncultured Ferrovum sp.
CAATATACTCACCATAGTTGATTAAATTTAGAATTGGGCTCAGATAGGAAGATGTGTCGGCATATTTAAATGTAAAGTCACCGAAATAGAACTGTTGAAAATAGAAACTGAATAGTAGTCGTAATATAAGTGCTAACAGAAAAATTAAAACAATGTCGGTTCTTGTGCTCTTCATGATCAGTTCTTTTTTTTGTAGCAGGCTTTGTAGATTAGATTCGCTAGCATCGGTAAATTTTGATGAAGAGAATAGTATTGAGTCACGCGCTCCTTACCAAGGTCACCCATCTCTGAACGAATCGCAGGTTGGTCACGAAATATCCTTATTGCATCTATCCAATCCTGCGGCTTTGAAGCCATTAGGCCATAACGGCTATTTATTAATTCGATATTTGCACCCACAGGAGATGCAACGACTGGCACTCCGCATGCCATATATTGAATTAGTTTAAATGCACACTTGCCTCGTGCCCAATCGTTATCAGGTAAAGGCATCACGCCAACGTCAAAGGAATTAATTAGTTCAACCTCGGTATTCTCATTCCAATCAACTTCAACAACTTCTACATTGGGTATAGCTGGCGCCCTGCCACCGATCACGATAAATCTCAGTGCATCTTCCTGCCCAAGAGCCGACAGCGGGGCAACGAGCTCTGACAAATACGGTGCAGTAGACGGTGAACCAATCCATCCAACAGTAAAAACTGGTCCACCGCGCCTAGCAGGGTGGGGAAGATAGCGCTCGATGTCAACCACAGTAGGCAGGTAATGTGTATTACGGTTGTACTGCTTGGCGTATCGAGACAGCACGTGGTTACCTGCAGTCACGGCTGAAGCACCGGCCATTACTATGTCAAACTTGTGTTCAAGAAATGCACTTGCAATTCCAAGACCTCTATTGCGATACTTCAAATAAAACGCATCATCGAAGTCGTAGATATAGGGTATGCGTATCAAAGCGCGTTCCATCCAACCCGGCATTAGAGGAAATAGTTCGCAATGTAAAATAACCACGTCGTAATCATGCTGGCGCCACAAGTCACCCAGGCGCGCAAACGTTGACTGCACAAGACCGGCCAGCCCTATTGATCCCCCGCCGAAACGCTCACGCAAATAATCATCACCGAGCAAGTGAAAAATCTGCAGATCTATATACATGCTGGCCAAACCAGGAACATACTGCCCCAGTCGATAGCGTGTGCTTGCCGCCAAAGGCCCGTAAAGCGCCAGGCCCAGAACCTTGATCATCGTTTGATACCAACGGCACACCAGTAAGGTGCGCGGTCCGAGAAGCGCACTTCCCCCAGCCCCGCCATATCCATCATGGCAGCAATTTCTTTTTGGGTAAAGCGTTGTTCCAGTGGGGTACCAAAGCGATCCCGCGAATCGGTGCGCATGGTATAGAAACTGTGGTTGCGGTAGTAAGACAATGGGATAGAGGCTACTGCCACGCCGAAGCGTTCTGCCAATAGCGAAAACCGCGCTAGGGGGTAATAGACTATGGCAGCCAGAATATCGGTGGCAAAATGCTTTAACGTTGAAGGAAGTTTACAGATGACGCGCCGCAGCAAATCCGAAAAACGCCAGGCCAGTTTAAAAAGCGTTGATCGGTTATCGAAGGCGTAGTAAAGATAAACCTGAAAAGGCGCGCCTGGTTTGAGCAAGTCAACACATGCTCGAATCGCCTTCGAAGTGTCTGGCACATGGTGCAATACTCCCAAAGAATAGCCAAAATCTTGACTGTTTAGCGGCAACGGGCACTCGTCCACAGAGGCCCGGTGAAACGTCACATTGGTTTCTGAAAGTAGTGCCGATTTGGCTACCTCAAGAGCAGATGATGGGTCAATGCAATGAAGATGGCCGACCCGAGATGCCATAAGCTTAGCCCAACGACCTGAGCCGCATCCCATGTCAAAACCAGTCGCATTTTTTGGTAGCCTATCCCATGGGAAAACTACAAAATACTC
>CAIVHB010000048.1 GCA_903905585.1 uncultured Ferrovum sp.
CCCAGCCTCTAGCAAATAGTATCGGGGCATCAGATGTCCACTCGTGGAGCTTTGCGATCCAAAACTAAAGTCTTTGCCTTTAAGATCAGCCAAGCCATTGATAGCAGGATCACTGGTGATGAAAACAGATTTAAATTTTTCATCTTCCTCGCGCTGCACGATAGGAATCACTTTTCCGCCCGAACGCACTGATGCCTGTACAAAGGTAAACCCACCAAACCAAGCCAAATCCACTTTATGGTTGATGAGTGTCTCTACCGCTGCAGCGTAATCATTCACCGGGGTAAACTCAACCTTGGTGCCAAGCTTTGCTTCCAAATATTTCACTAAGGGTGCGGCTTTACGCGCAAGCTCTCCGGGCGCTTCATCAGGAATCACGGTGACACGAAATACTGAATCCGCTTGGGCGGGCAATACAATGCCAAGCGCAACAACAGCCAATACAAGGCGAATAAGGCGAGAAATCATGAGTGAATACTCCAAATAAATTGAGAAAACGATGACCTCACTCTAAAGGTGTTAGAGTTTGGACCAAAACGTGAAGTGTACATTGACCCTATGACGACTCCTACATTCATTCAAATTTCACAAGAACAAAAATTAGCCCACTCTCTGTCCCCAGCTCAAACCATCGCAGCAGAATTGTTAAAAGAACAAGCCGAGATTGCCCCAAAGTATTTCTACGACAATCTGGGCTCAAGGCTATTCGAGGCGATTACCACCCTCGATGAGTACTACCCAACTCGCACCGAATCCCTTATTTTTGAACGCTATGGTGCAGAAATTTTTGCTGCAATTCCTAAGGGTCGCCCATTGATTGAACTTGGCGCCGGCAGCTGCCGCAAAGCTGAGCGCTTACTGAATTGGATGCAGCCCTCACGCTTTGTGGGAATTGAGATTGCCTCTGAGTTTTTGCAAGAGGGCCTAACGCGACTGAGCGAAAGATTCCCCACTTTGCCATTATTTGGTTTGGGCTACGATTTTTCTAAGGTACTCAATATTCCAAACGATACCCCGGAACTGGGTCAGGGGCCGCGTGACATTTTTTACCCAGGTTCAAGTATTGGCAATTTCGAGCCACCCCAAGCCCTCAAACTATTAAAGGCTATACAAGTCCTCTCCGCAGAAGGCTCACTCATAATTGGGGTGGATACCGTGAAAGAAACAGATACTTTAGAGGCCGCTTATGATGATGCACTAGGTGTCACTGCGGCGTTTAATCTCAACGTGCTAAATCACATCAACCGCATTCTGGGCAGTGATTTTTCTGTTGAAGATTGGCGCCATACGGCACTTTTTAATGAGGAAGACTCAAGGATAGAAATGCACCTAGTCGCTCGGCGCAGGGTGAGAGTATCTTGGCCAGGAGGGGAACGCAGCTTCAGAGAAAGCGAATCGATCCTCACTGAATATTCTTATAAATGGTCACCCGATGATTTCATACAGTTACTCGAAGATGCCGGGTTTGCTCACGTCGACGTCTGGACAGATGTCTCAAGGTGGTTTGCAGTTTATCGGGCACAGGTTCTAAAACCAGAATAAATATCATTGCGCATGGGCAAATAAAAATTTCTATACATCGGGTTGCGCATTCGCGCATGGGTAGCAAAAGAAGCACCTTTTAGCACCCGATGCCCGGTAAACCAAGGCTGCGAGTAATCCTGATAGGGATGGGCAATAAATCCATCAAAGGGCAAAAAATCACTTTGCGTCCATTCCCACACCTGCCCCCAGTTAAATTCATCTTGTTCTGCAGCAGCAGTAGTCCATTCATGTTCCGAGGGTAAACGGCGCTCTGCCCAAGCGCACCAAGCCTCAGCTTCATAGGCTGTGATATGCACGATGGGGCTATCCTCACGCACTACATGCCAATTCCCAAAACAGCAACGTTCCAAGTGCCCCGCATTCAGGCGATGAAAACGCGGTAACTCAGCTTGCTGCTGCGATTTCCACAACCACCCCGCATCACTCCAATAACTTTGATTTTGATAGCCCCCAGCTTGAATAAACGCATAATATTCCGCCACAGAAACAGGGGTGGCATCAATTGAAAACGAAGGAAGCCATTGCGTAAAGGGTGGAAGTTCATTATCAAAGGCAAAGCCCATTTCTGGCAGCGCCCCAAACTGTCTTTCCCCAGCTTGAATCATGCGTTGTTCGGATCGCCCACCCTCTTGCAAGCGAGGCTTAAATGGCATTTCGGAAAAAACTGATGCGTAGGTGAAGGAAGTGATCATTTCGATTTCTTCCTCACCCGCCTCCCATCTTTGTCCAACATCATGTAAATAATGATTCATTGAGTAGCTAGCCGCTTCTGCGTGCATGTCTTCGTGATACAAGGCAAGCCTAAAGAAATACAAGGCAGCCTTTAATTGTGAAGAATCATCACAGGCTGAAACCTCTCTGAGCAGAGTTAATGTTCCCTCTAATCCCTGATCCAAATAGTGCTTTAGTTCTTCAGGTTCAGGAAATGGAAGGCTCCAGCGCGGGTCATGCGCAATCTCACTCGAATGATAAAGTGCGTCACTATTAGCAATCAATGAGGCCAAACGTGGTGTGTCAGGATTTACCTGCAACCCTGCGGAACGATCAGGGTTTCGTGCAATCCAATACTCCTGAAACCATGCAATATGTCCTGCCTCCCATTCTGGCAAATTCCACTCAACATGAAGTGGCAGTTTTGCACGGGGATCATGCGTTAGTATTCTCCAATGCTCAAGGAATGCCTGAGTGGCTGTACGGGCTTCAATTAAAGCAGTTTGGAGTTGTTCTACTGAGAGCTGTCGCAAAAAATCAGGATTTTTGACTTGCTTAGGCATAAGACATTCATCACACCTTGTTTAGGCCACACATTGAAAGAAGGCAATACCAAATTTACTTCCCACCTACCTAAGTCTAAACGACCTCGGATTCTGATGGTGTGTCCAGCAACAACTGTGCAAAATAATGGTAACTGGCGCACCGCAGAGCGCTGGGCAGCGCTTCTATCTCGATACGCTCAAGTCTCTATTCATTTAGATGTAGATGAAGTAACAATCCAATCCGCCGACATCATGATTGCCCTGCATGCCCGTCGCTCTGCCTCAGCCATTCAAAGTTGGCGTCACATTCACCCTACTCAACCTCTGATCGTTGTTCTAACAGGAACCGATCTTTATCGAGATATTGCAAACCATCCTGAAGCTCAAAAAAGTTTAGATCTCGCAGATCGTCTCGTTGTATTGCAAGAATTGGGCATTCAGGCGCTACCCTTGCAGCATCAAGCCAAAACACATTGCATTTTTCAATCAACACGATCTTGGAAACCCGCTATGAAGTCGAGCCGTAAACTGCGGGTATTGATGGTGGGCCACCTGCGTGATGAAAAATCACCTCAAACTTTTTTTGAAGCCTCTCGCACTCTGGCTACACATCAAGATATTCAATTCGATCTAATTGGCTCAGGACTTGAACCACGCTTGCTTGAAGAGGCTCAAGAACTTGATCGCAGCCTTGTCAACTTCCGCTACCTTGGGGCACTGCCTCATAGCTCAACCCGTCGGCATATTCGTCATGCCCACCTCTTAATTCATTCCAGCGCAATGGAAGGGGGGGCACACGTGATCATGGAAGCAATATGTAGTGGTACTCCGGTTCTAGCCTCAAATATCTCAGGCAACCGAGGAATGCTTGGATCACAGTACGACGGCTATTTTGACTGGGGCCAATCTGATCAACTCTGTGGGCTACTCTTGCGATGTCGAAACAGCCAAATGCAGAAAACTAAAATTGATCGCTTTCTCGATCATCTAACGGCACAATGCGCCGAACGGGCGAACCTGTTTACCCCCGACAATGAACAACACTCCCTATTGGAATTATTGAATGAATGCCTTCCTGCGTAGCCCTACCCCTGCTGGTGAACCCAAGCTGACTTCCCTATCCCATGGCGGGGGTTGTGGCTGCAAGATTGCACCAGGCGTACTCTCCGAAATCTTGCGGGGTAGTTCCAATATGCCCATCCCAGAGGCGCTCTTGGTTGGATTAGAAACCGCTGATGATGCAGCGGTGTATCAACTGAATGATGAACAGGCCTTAGTGGCCACCACTGACTTTTTTATGCCGGTAGTGGATGACCCGTTTGACTTTGGAGCGATCGCGGCTACTAATGCCATTTCTGATGTGTATGCCATGGGTGGAACCCCCATCCTGGCGCTCGCTCTCCTCGGTATGCCCATTCATGTATTGAGCACGGAAACAATAGGCAAGATCCTTGAAGGTGGTCGCTCCGTTTGCGCACGGGCAGGTATTCCTATCGCTGGCGGTCATAGTATCGATTCAGTCGAACCCATCTATGGTCTAGTTGTGATGGGTTTGGTGCATCCCAAATTAGTCAGACGTAATTCGGCCGCACAACCAGGTGATGTGCTCATTCTTGGCAAACCACTGGGAGTGGGCATTCTTTCAGCGGCGCTGAAAAAAGATTTACTCGATGCTCAAGGCTATGCGCAACTCATCGATACCACCACCCGCCTGAACACCCCGGGGCCGGCCCTTGCACAACTAAAAGGGGTGCATGCCCTAACCGATATCACCGG
>CAIVHB010000049.1 GCA_903905585.1 uncultured Ferrovum sp.
AGTATTAAGCTTTACCGCCGAGGAAATCTGGGCCTTGCTGCAAACTGAAAGCGAGTCTGTTTTCTTTAACACTTGGCATAGTCTGCCTGCCATTTGTGAGCCTGAGTCCCTTGTGGAGCGCTGGAATCGCTTACGTGCATTGCGCGGAAGTGTACAAAAACACCTTGAGCTTCTTCGTGCTGAAGGCAGAATTGGCTCCTCATTAGAAGGGGGAGTGTATCTATATGCTGACCCTGAATCTTTTGCCTTCTTAAAAGCTTTTGAAGATGATTTGCGCTTTGTGTTTATTACTTCTTTTGCAAGCGTTGAAGCGGGAGAAGGGCCTGAGCATGCTGTCAGCACCAGTGAGGAAGGAGTACGCTTGCTGGTGGAGCCCATTCAGGCTCAGAAATGCGAGAGATGCTGGCATCTTCGCTCAGATGTGGGGCAGAATTGTGAGTACCCCACTTTATGTGGGCGATGCGATAGCAATCTGCATGGACACGGCGAGGTAAGGCATCATGCTTGATGGAGCTGACACTAAAACAGATTGGTTGAAGTGGCTATGGTTGAGCTTATTGGTGATGGTGTTGGACCAATTAAGCAAAATTTCAATTGTGCAATACTTCGAGCAACATCCACCATTGGTCGTTTTATCGAGTTGGTTTAATTTGGTTCTGGCCTACAACCGAGGTGCGGCCTTCAGTCTTCTTGCAGATGACAGTGAACTGCCACGAATTTTATTTAGTGTGTTGGCTATTATTGCGGCAATTTTGATTATTGCTTCTTTGCGCTCACAGGTTCAGCGCCCGCTGGCTTCGATAGGTCTTGCCCTGATTCTCGGCGGAGCGATGGGAAACCTGATTGATCGGATCAGGATTGGAGCAGTGGTAGACTTTATTCAATGGCATTGGGCCGATGTATATTACTGGCCCGCTTTCAACATTGCAGATTCAGCGATTACCTTAGGCGCCTTACTTTTGGTGATCGTTAGTCTGCAGCCTGCAGGGGTGAGTGAATGACTCAAAAAAGCTTTCCGATTCAAGTTGAACTGGCTAATCCCAGAGGTTTTTGTGCCGGGGTAGATCGAGCGATTGAAATTGTAGAGCGTGCCATTGAATTAAAAGGTGCGCCCATCTATGTGCGCCACGAAGTCGTTCACAACAAATACGTTGTAGAAGACTTGAGAACTAAGGGTGCGGTATTTGTTGAGGAGCTGGATGAGGTTCCATTTGGAGCTACAGTGGTATTTAGTGCTCACGGTGTTTCTCAGTCAGTTCGGGCTGATGCACAAGCACGAGGGTTAAATATATTTGATGCGACTTGTCCTTTGGTGACTAAGGTTCACACTGAGGTAGTGCGTTTACGTAAACAAGGTCGCGAAATTGTGATGATAGGCCACGCAGGTCACCCTGAAGTTGAAGGTACGATGGGCCAAGGTAGCGAAGGAATGTATTTGGTTGAGACTGAGGATGATGTTGCAAATTTGCAAGTGACTAATCCCGAAACTTTGGCGTTTGTGACCCAAACCACCTTATCGGTAGATGACGCTAGTAGAGTAGTGGAAGCGCTGAGAGCCCGATTTCCATCCATCACCGGCCCTCGTACAGATGACATTTGTTATGCCACTCAAAACCGTCAAGATGCGGTGAAGAAATTGGCAAACCGCAGTGACGTTGTGATCGTGGTGGGATCACAAACCAGTTCCAACAGTAATCGTTTGCGTGAAGTCGCCGAGCAGAATGGCGCGCGTGCTTATATGCTAGATCGTGCCAATGAACTTCAAGCTGAATGGCTTGAAGGTGCCACCAAGATTGGCGTAACTGCCGGGGCCTCCGCGCCAGAAATCTTAGTTCAAGATGTGATTCGGCGCCTTAACGAGCTCGGCGCCGTAAATATCCAAGAGCTGGATGGCATTGCAGAGCATGTCTCCTTTCCTCTTCCCAGAGGTTTGATTCAAAAAATGGAATAGATTTTGAGCATTAAGCCTTATAGATTTAATGTATAAAAGTTGCCAAGAGACTGATTTTGCGATACTAATACTCAAATGATTACCAAAATTGACAATGCTGATGTTAACAATACGCATGAACGCGCAATAACTGCCGGACCGTCAATTGACGCATTACTGCGTGAAAAGGGCATCGTCCCTACCCGTCAGAGGATAGAGATTGCTCAAGTTTTGTTGGAGAAGCACCAGCATTTATCTGCCGATCAATTGCAAGCGCGTTTAGCTGAAGGCGCTGGCTTTGTTCCTTCACGCGCAACGGTCTACAACACCCTTAGGCTGTTTGCCGATCACGGACTCATTCGTGAAGTGGTAGTGGACCCTCAGCGCGTCTTCTTCGATTCTAATATCGGCCCGCATCATCACTATTTTGATGTGGAGCATTCAGAGCTATATGATATTCCAGCCGATTCCCTCCAGGTTACGGGTTTACCACCATTACCCCCAGGCTTAGTATGCGAAGACATCGAAGTCATAGTCCGCATCCGCCGGCATTAATATCGCGTTTTCCGTATATAATTCAGGTCCTGATTGGGTGGCAAGTCCATAA
This sequence comes from uncultured Ferrovum sp., assembly GCA_903905585.1. Lineage (GTDB taxonomy): Bacteria > Pseudomonadota > Gammaproteobacteria > Burkholderiales > Ferrovaceae > CAIVHB01. Next base: position 2,538 of record CAIVHB010000049.1, read on the forward strand.
AATGTTACCAGTAATTCATATTTGCACCCGCCAGATGCTGATGTAGCTCAGTCGGTAGAGCAACTGATTCGTAATCAGTAGG
>CAIVHB010000050.1 GCA_903905585.1 uncultured Ferrovum sp.
CCCCTTCACCCTTGAAACCGACCACGCGTCACTCACGTTCCTACGCACCTCAAACCATTTGAACCGCACCCTGCGCAATTGGTTCTGCCTCGTCATGCAATTTGACTTCGAAATTCGCCACGTACCTGGCTATTCATGAAGCGAGTGATGGAAGCAGCGGATTGGACTTTGTTCTCTCCTTCCGATACCCCAGACTTGCATGATAAGTTTGGTGCTGATTTCGAAAAGACCTATACCGCCTATGAAGAAAAAGCGGCACGGGGTGAATTGAAGCTGTTTCGCAAAGTGCCTGCACTGCAATTATGGCGCAAGATGCTTTCTATGTTGTTTGAAACGGGTCATCCTTGGATCACATTTAAAGATCCCTGCAATATCCGTTCACCACAAAACCACGTGGGCGTGGTGCACAGTAGCAACCTGTGCACTGAAATCACACTCAATACCAATGAGAAAGAAATTGCCGTATGTAATTTGGGTTCAGTGAATCTGGCTGCGCATTTGAAGGATGGCAAGCTCGATCACGAGAAGCTCCAGCGTACGATTCGAATCGCAATGCGCATGTTGGATAATGTGATTGATATCAATTACTACGCTGTAGCTAAAGCGCGTAATTCCAACCTGAAACATCGCCCTGTTGGATTAGGCATCATGGCTTTTCAAGATTGCTTGCATGCGATGCGCGTTCCTTATGCCTCTCAGGAAGCGGTGCAGTTTGCTGACGAATCCATGGAAGCGGTGTGCTACTACGCCTACTGGGCTTCGACCGAATTAGCGCAAGAGCGTGGTCGTTACGCCACATACCGTGGTTCCTTGTGGGACCGCGGTATCTTGCCCCACGATAGTATTGATCTTCTTGCCCGAGAGCGCGGTGGTTATCTAGAAGTAGATCGCAGCAGCACCATGGATTGGGAAGCCTTGCGCGAGCGCATCAGAGAGCACGGTATGCGAAATTCTAACTGCGTTGCGATTGCGCCTACCGCTACGATTTCTAACATTATTGGGGTCTCTGCTTGCATTGAACCCACTTACCAGAATTTATTCGTGAAGAGTAATTTGTCGGGTGAGTTCACTGTGGTGAATGAGTATTTGGTGCGCGACTTGAAGCGCGCCAATCTCTGGGATGACGTGATGGTGTCTGATCTTAAGTATTTCGATGGCTCTTTGTCCCGCATTGATCGTATCCCAGCAGAACTGCGTCAACTCTATGCGACTGCATTTGAAGTAGATCCAAACTGGTTAATTGAGGCGGCTTCACGTCGCCAGAAGTGGATTGATCAAGCCCAGAGCTTGAATATTTATATGGCTGGTGCTTCGGGTAAAAAACTCGATGAAACTTACAAACTGGCTTGGACGCGTGGCCTCAAAACGACCTATTACTTGCGCACGATGGGTGCAACTTCTGCTGAGAAATCTACCTCTAAAGCTGGAGCACTCAATGCAGTTCCCGTTGATGGTGGGATTCAAGCTCAGCCTTCTGCAGAAGAAGCGAAGTTTTGTATTATCACCGACCCCACCTGCGAAGCTTGCCAGTAACAAAGTTAAAGAAAAGGATTGAAATTATGTTGAGTTGGGATGAAGAAGTCAGCACCGCGCCTTCCGCGCAGCCTTTCCCGCCTGTTGGGTTGCCATCTGCTCGTACAGGTGCCGCGATCAAGCCGGTTGAAATGTTGGCAGAAGATTTAGATATCGATCGCCCTCTGGAAGGGGCGCATCACATTTCAGATAGCGCAGGTTTGCACCCTGAATCCACAGCACGTGTGCGGGTTGAAGATAAGCGCATTATTAACTGTCGTTCAGATGTGAATCAGCTGGTTCCCTTCAAATATAAATGGGCCTGGGATAAATATCTGGCGGGTTGTGCCAATCATTGGATGCCTCAAGAAGTGAATATGACACGCGATATCGCGCTTTGGAAAGATCCTAACGGATTGACCGACGACGAGCGCTTGATCGTGCGTCGTAATCTTGGTTTCTTTGTGACTGCGGATTCATTAGCTGCTAACAATATCGTCCTCGGTACCTATCGCCACATCACGAATCCAGAGTGTCGACAGTTCTTGCTGCGCCAGGCATTTGAAGAAGCCATTCATACCCATGCCTATCAGTACATTGTAGAAAGCTTAGGCTTGGATGAAGGTGAAATCTTTAATATGTACCATGAGGTTTCTAGTATTCGTGACAAGGATCAATTCTTGTACGAATTCATTGAGGTACTCACAGATCCTGAATTCCAGACAGGTACACCCGAAAATGATCAGAAGCTCTTAAAGAGTTTGATCGTGTTCTCTTGCATCATGGAAGGTTTATTTTTCTATGTAGGCTTTGCACAAATCTTGGCCTTGGGCCGTCAGAACAAAATGACCGGCGCAGCAGAGCAATACCAATACATTCTGCGTGATGAATCAATGCACTGTAACTTTGGTATTGATGTGGTCAACACCATTAAACTCGAAAACCCCCATCTCTGGACCCCAGAGTTCCGAGAGGAAATTAAAGCACTGATGGTGCGCGGGGTGGAGCTGGAATACCGTTATGCTGAAGACACCATGCCTCGCGGCGTGCTAGGTTTGAATGCGCCAATGTTCAAAGAATATCTGCGTTATGTGGCGAACCGCCGTTGTCAGCAGATAGGTCTTGATGTTCTTTATCCCGGGGCAACGAATCCTTTCCCTTGGATGAGTGAACTCATTGACTTAAAGAAAGAAAAGAATTTCTTCGAGACGCGTGTGACGGAATATCAAACAGGCGGTGCGTTGAACTGGGAGTAAAACGAGTTTAAGAAATATTGAAAAAGCCCCACAAGAGAAATCTGAGGGGCTTTTTTCATCAATAGGGCGGGTTCGGGTTAGAATAATGAGTTGATAAGTAGCGGTGGCTCACCACCCAATTCGAGGAGAAAGTATGGGCATGAAAATAGGCGTCCCACGCGAGGTCAGTCCCGGCGAACGGCGCGTAGCAGCAACCCCGGAAACCGTGCAGCAAATCATTAAGCTTGGGTTCTCTGTGGCGATTGAAGCTGGCGCAGGCCAAGCCGCTAACTTTAATGACACTGCTTACATCGCAGCCGGTGCGACCATTGCACCCAATGTGCAAGCACTCTATGCCGATGCCGATATCATTTTTAAAGTGCGCGCACCGATGGTGAATGCTTCCACGGGATCGCATGAATCCGAATTGCTGCGCCCAGGTCAAACCCTGATCAGCTTTATCTGGCCTGCTCAGAATGCTGAATTGATGGATCGTTTGGCCGCACGAAAAGTGACTGTGATGGCAATGGATGCGGTGCCTCGTATTTCACGCGCTCAAAAATTGGATGCTTTAAGCTCTATGGCGAACATTGCGGGCTATCGTGCCATCATTGAAGCCGCTCAGCATTTTGGTCGGTTCTTTACCGGGCAGATTACCGCTGCAGGTAAAGTGCCACCCGCTAAGGTGATGGTGATTGGTGCGGGTGTAGCAGGTCTAGCTGCGATCGGTACTGCTCGGAGTCTTGGCGCGATTGTGCGGGCCTTCGATACGCGCCCTGAAGTGAAACAGCAAATCGAATCGATGGGGGCTGAATTCCTTGAGATGGATTTTGAAGAAGAGGGTTCCGGTCAAGGCGGCTATGCCAAGCAAATGAGCGCCGCCTTTATCGAGGCAGAAATGGCGCTATTTGCCGAGCAAGCTAAAGATGTAGACATTATTGTTACCACGGCGCTCATCCCCGGTAAACCCGCCCCTAAACTCATCACTGAAGCCATGGTTGCCTCCATGAAGAATGGAAGTGTGATTGTAGATTTGGCTGCTGAGCAAGGAGGCAACTGTGAATGCACCGTACCCGGACAAGTCAACCATGCGCATGGTGTAAGTGTGATTGGCTATACCGATTTACCGTCACGTTTGCCCACGCAATCTAGTCAGTTGTATGGCACCAACCTGCGGCATTTCTTGACTGACCTCACTCCTGCCAAAGATGGTCAGATCGTGGTCAACATGGAAGACGACGTCATCCGGACTGCAACAGTGATTAAAGACGGTGCGTTGACCTGGCCCGCACCGCCGCTTAAAGTGCCAGCAATTGCCCCTGCTAAACCTGCTGCTGCGGTTGCTCCGGCGCCTAAACATGGCGAAGCTGGAAAACCTGCCAGTCATACCAGCACTCTCATCACCATGCTGATTGCTGCAGTGGTTTTTGCTTTGATTGGTGCTTCTGCTCCCGCTGCCTTCTTGCCGCACTTTACCGTTTTTGTATTGGCGTGTTTTGTTGGCTATCAAGTGGTGTGGAATGTCACTCCCGCTTTGCATACCCCTTTGATGAGCGTGACCAATGCCATCTCCGGAATCATTGTGATTGGTGCACTCTTGCAAATCTCTAGTCCCTCTCCGCTTGTGCAAGGCATCGCTGCCTTCTCCGTGCTGATTGCGACCATCAATATTGCAGGCGGATTCCGCGTGACTGCCCGCATGCTCAATATGTTCCGCCGAGATTAAAGGGAAAGCCGACATGAATACTGGATTAATTACTGTTTGTTATATCGGCGCCGCCATCTTGTTCATTTTGAGCTTGGGTGGATTATCGCGTCAGGAAACGGCTCAGCGTGGCAATCTCTTTGGCACGATCGGCATGGCTTTGGCGATTTTGGCCACCATCATGGGGGCCGGAGTGACAAGCCTTGGATTGTTGATTCCTGCGGTACTCGTAGGTGCTGCGATTGGATGGGTTTTGGCCGTTCGTGTTGAGATGACGGGAATGCCAGAACTGGTGGCTATTTTGCACAGCTTCGTGGGTCTTGCTGCAACCTTGGTGGGCGTAGCCAGTTATTTAGACCCTACTGCCCATTTCGCAAGTTCAGCTGAAAAAAGCATTCACGAAGTCGAGATCTTCTTAGGCGTATTTATTGGTGCCTTGACCTTTACAGGATCGATCATCGCCTTTGGAAAGTTGCGGGGATCAATTTCGGGCAAGCCTCTGATGTTACCTGGTCGACATTTGATGAACATCTCAGGAATGGTTGCTTCAGTAGTTTTAGGTGCAATGTTCATCAGTAATGAAGTGCCCCAAGGCGCTTTGCCAGAGTTGCTGATCATGTCTGCGATTGCAGGCTTAATCGGTATTCACTTGGTGATGGCAATCGGTGGAGCGGATATGCCCGTAGTGGTATCCATGCTGAATAGCTACTCAGGATGGGCGGCAGCCGCAACGGGATTCATGCTGAGTAATGATTTGCTCATCGTTACGGGTGCCTTAGTGGGTTCGAGCGGCGCTATCCTTTCTTACATCATGTGTCGTGCGATGAATAGAAGCTTTATCTCGGTGATTTTGGGTGGCTTTGGAACAGGAAGTGGAACAACCAGTACCGCTGAGGCTCCGCAAGGAGAGGTTGTGGCCATCAGTGCTGAGGAAACCGCACAGGCTTTAGCCGATGCGAAAGAAGTCATCATGGTTCCGGGTTATGGCATGGCGGTGGCACAAGCACAAGGTGTGATCAGTGAAATTACCCGTCGCTTACGCGCCAAGGGCGTCAAGGTGCGTTTTGCTATTCACCCTGTTGCGGGTCGCTTACCTGGTCATATGAACGTGCTGTTGGCTGAAGCCAAAGTACCGTATGACATCGTGTTGGAAATGGATGAAATCAACGAAGATTTCCCAGAGACCGATGTGGTCTTAGTGGTGGGGGCAAACGATATTGTGAATCCCTCTGCTCAAGATGATCCCGGAAGTCCTATCGCAGGTATGCCGGTCTTAGAGGTTTGGAAAGCCCGCACAGTCGTGGTCTTCAAGCGCTCTATGGCAACAGGCTACGCGGGTGTCGATAATCCGCTCTTCTTTAAAGAGAACACCCGCATGTTGTTTGGTGATGCAAAGAAGAGTGTTGATGCCATCCTAGCTCACCTGCCTTCTTGATTTAACATTCAAGTCTTTTCTCTTAAGCGGGGAGGAAGCCCTTTCTTCCCTGCCATTGAATCTCATCGGGATTAATTTTGAGTTGTCTCATGTCAAGGCCATTTTTGAGCAATCACAAGATCGTTTAGAAACGCGCCCCATATTAGGGTGGAAAGAATCTGGATGGCTATTTGCGTTTAACCCAGTGATTGGGCAAAACTTGAAACCAGGTCAACGCGCGGGTGGGCCCGATTTTAGCCCCTCATTCAAGATCGCTAGAAAGGTAGGGGAGGGTATTGCCTTAGGCACTGAATACTATGCCGACCTAGGACAGTTCTCGCATTTTGATTCGTATTCTAACCAAGCACACACGGTTTATTGGGTCTTGGATGTAGACCGTAAACCTTTTGTTTTTAACATTGGAGTTGGGCGCGGTCTTACGGCTGCTTCTGATCGCTGGACAATCAAAACCATTTTCG
>CAIVHB010000051.1 GCA_903905585.1 uncultured Ferrovum sp.
CATCCCGATGCCGCTTTGTACTGGCTCTGTAGGATGTTGGATGGTGGGGCTGATCCCCGTTACTTAGCGCGCAGGATTGTACGCATGGCTTGGGAAGACATTGGTATTGCCGATCCACGTGCGATGCAAGTCGCCAATGATGCTGCTGAAACCTTTGAGCGATTGGGTTCGCCTGAAGGCGAATTGGCCCTCGGCCAAGCCGTGATTTACTTGGCGGTCGCAGCCAAAAGTAACGCAGGCTATAACGCCTACAACGCCGCCAGAGCTTTTGTGCAACAGGAGTCCTCGCGCGAGGTGCCGGTGCATTTACGCAATGCGCCCACCAAGCTGATGAAAGAATTGGGCTATGGCCATGCCTATCGCTATGCCCATGATGAGCCAAACGCCTACGCTGCAGGTGAAACCTATTTGCCAGATGGAATGAAAGAGCCCAACTGGTATCAGCCTACTCCCCGTGGCCTAGAACAACAGATCGCTGAAAAAATGCGCTTTCTTCGCGGCCTTGATCAAGCGGCTAAGAAGTGCTGATCTTGCTTGAGACAGAGCAGTGATAGCGGGGAAGTGCTGCAACGCGCTAAAATCTAAAGCTTAACTTTTGGAATTCAGCATGCTCGATATTCAATTACTTCGTACTCAACCTGATTTTGTTGCCGAACGCTTAGCCGCAAGAGGCGTGACCTGGGACCGCAGCGTGTTTCAGGCGCTGGACGAAGAGCGCAAAGAAGTGCAAACGCGTACCCAAGCTTTGCAAGCGCAACGCAATAGTTCTTCTAAAGCCATTGGGGCCGCCAAAAGTAAAGGCGAAGATACCTCAGCGTTGATGGCTGAGGTTGCCAAAATTGGTGAAGAACTCGCAGCCGGTGAAGTGCGGGTTGCTGAAATTCAGGGTGCACTTGAAGAGATTTTATTAGGCTTGCCTAACTTGCCGCACGAGACCACACCACAGGGTGAATCTGAGCATGACAATGTAGAAGTTCGGAAATGGGGTACGCCAAGACAATTTGATTTTGAAGTCAAAGATCATACGGCGGTGGGTGAGGGGTTAGGCTTATTAGATTTTGCTGCCGCTGCGAAAATTGCGGGTGCGCGTTTTTCAGTGCTGAAAGGACCTTTAGCCCGATTGCATCGTGCATTGGGCCAATTCATGTTAGATGTGCACACCACCGAACACGGTTACACCGAAGCTTATGTGCCTTACATGGTGAATGCGGATTCCATGCGCGGTACCGGGCAACTTCCCAAGTTTGAAGAGGATTTGTTTGGTATTCCGCGCGGAGAGAGCGGCAAGTTTTATCTCATCCCTACGGCAGAAGTTCCGCTTACCAATTTTGTGCGTGACGAAATTCTGCCTGCTGAATCCCTACCCTTAAAGCTGACTGCGCATACGCCTTGTTTTCGTTCAGAAGCGGGTTCGCATGGTCGCGACGTGAAAGGCTTGATTCGCCAGCATCAATTCGACAAAGTGGAGTTGGTGCAGATCGTTCATCCCGAGCAGTCTTACGAGGCGCTCGAGTCATTGGTCAGCCACGCTGAGACTATTTTGCAGCGCTTAGAATTACCCTATCGCGTAATAAGTCTCTGTAGCGGTGATATGGGTAATGGCTCGGCCAAAACCTATGACCTAGAGGTGTGGGTGCCCGCACAAGGGGCGTATCGCGAGATCTCTTCTTGCAGTAACTTCGAAGCGTATCAAGCGCGCAGACTGCAGGCGCGTTTCCGCAATGACAAAGGACGTCCTGAATTGGTTCATACCTTGAATGGATCGGGTGTGGCAGTGGGGCGTGCTTTGGTGGCGATTCTGGAGAATTACCAAGAAGCCGATGGTAGTCTGCGCGTACCTGGCGTGTTGCAACCCTACCTGGGCGGTCAGACGGTTATTTTCGCGGCTGCGGGCTAAAGTCAGAAGTGAGGGGGGGGTGATATTCCGCCTCAAAGCGCTGCAAGATTTTGTAGTAGCTTCTTACGCTATCCACAAAATTTACGGGCTCATTGCCGCGCGCATAACCAAACTTGAGTTCAGGAAAAACCTCGGGGTTAGCTAGGTTGGGCAGAACGTGTTTTACGTCTACCCAGCGACTGGGGTTCAAACCCTTACGCTGCGCCAAAACGCGGGCATCTTCTAAATGTGAGTTACCGACGTTATAGGCCGCTAGTCCTAGCCATAGTCGATCAGGGCCATCAATGCTGACAGGCAACGAATCCATTAATTGCGCTAAATATTTTGATGCTGCGGGAATGGCCTGTTTAGGGTCGAGGCGATCGGATACATGCAGCGAGTCGGCCGTATCAGCTGTAAGCATCATGATGCCCCGCACACCGGTTGGGCTCGTGGCGAGAGGGTCCCATTTGGATTCTTGAAAAGCGAGTGCGGCGAGTAAACGCCAATCAAATCCAGTCATGGCTTGAGCGTGCTTAAACATATCGGTAAAACGTGGAAGCAGGGTGACCCGCTTTTCTAGAAAGCCGCGAACATCTTGCTCATTGAGGGTGCCAAGATGCCCAAAGTAATGCTCAGTCATTCTTGCTAATTCGCCATTCACCGAAATCTTATTGATAAATTGATTGGCGGCTTGAAAGAGCTTGTCTTCGCGCCCAAGAGGGAAAGCCAAGCAAAGCCGTCTGGGGGGGCCCAGATCAAATGCCACTGCGAGGGAAGGATAATATTGCTGTGCCAGTTGAACTTGATGAGAATCTGCGACGACATAGTCAATTTTTCTCGCCTCTACTTGGGCCAATAGATCAAGAGGATCTATTTGCGAGGAGACCCGTTGAAGTTTGATTCGGGCATGACCGTGTCGCCTTAATTCCTCAACAATCTCAGCATGTGTGCTGTCCGAGAGGCAGGTCAGCGTTTGATCGTTGAGGTCTTCAAGGTCGTCAGGTTTTTCTTGTAAGTTAGCGTTATAAACAATCTGAGGTGTGACCCTGCGATAGGGTGCACTAAAGCGCGCATCTTTTTTCCAATGCGAGTCTTCTAACAAGCCAGCGGCAGCAAAATGAGCGCGACGGGAATACAAGGCCCAGCGAATCTCAGCTTGTGAACTCAGTACAACGAACTTCACTGTTTTGCCTTGTGATTGGGCAAAGTGATTCACCATTTCTGCATCTAGACCGCTCAAGCTGCCATCGGGATCGACGTGATACACCGTGGTCTCATCTCTTGTGGCAACAACCCACTCCTGACTCTCTTCTGAGGAGAGTACTTGAGGTAGCGAGTCTCGGCTGCTACGCAAGATCGACGGACGATCGCAGGCCGCAAGACCTAAAGCGCCCATTGTTAGCATCCAGCGTCGGCGGGCTTGAGATATCATTACGTTTCCTCTTTATGCGCCACCATCTTGAGCGCCACATTCTTGAGCATACAAGTCCTTATTCCCGCTGGTGGTACTGGTAGTCGCTTTGGCTCATCGGTGCCAAAACAATTTCTCACCCTAGGTGGGAAGCTTGTGATTGAATGGACCCTCGCTCCTTTTCTAATGCTAGACGAGATTGATTGCATTTGGGTGGCGGTGGCAGAAGAAATTCCTGATGAAGCACGTGCGTGTTTTGCGCGTTTGGCAGCGCAACATCCCCATAAACTGAAAGTGGTTGCTTGCGCGGGTGATACGCGGGCAGCAACTGTGCTCGGTGCCTGTGAGCGAATTCGTGCCCAGACTCTATTTGCTTCAGGCGAGCCTGACCCTTGGGTGTTGGTGCATGATGCGGCGCGTCCTGGTATTTCTGTTGAACTCATACAAAGGCTACTTGCTGCGCTGCAAGATGAACCTGTGGGGGCGTTGTTGGCGGTCCCTGTTGCAGATACCTTAAAGCGTGAAGCGCTGCGTGAGGGATGTAACGCTAAGCAAGTGCAGGCAACAGTGACGCGCAGTGGTTTATGGCAGGCACAAACTCCGCAAGCGTTTAGACTGGATCTGCTGCGCACTGCGCTGTCTAAGGCGGGAGATGCGCCTAGTGATGAATCGAGTGCGATTGAGGCATTGGGAAAAACCCCCAAGCTTGTGATGGGTGCCCCGACTAATTTTAAATTGACCCATCCTGCAGATGGGGAGTTATTCGCTGCTTTATTTGCGGCGAGGGAGAAGCAATGCGAATAGGTCATGGCTTTGATGTGCATGCGCTGGTAGAAAATCGGGCGCTGATTATTGGCGGGGTGACGATTCCTTATCACCTTGGACTTCTTGGCCATTCTGACGCAGATGTATTGCTGCACGCTATATGCGATGCAATATTGGGGGCGGCCAGTTTAGGGGATATTGGCAAGCATTTTCCTGATACCGATGCCCGCTGGAAGGGCGCCGACAGCCGTGTTCTTGTGCGTGAGGTAGTCAGACTCGCGCATGCGCAAGGCTGGAAAATAGAAAATATAGATGCCACTGTGATTGCTCAAGCACCCAAGTTGGCGCCCTTTATTCCGCAGATGAAACTGCATCTGATGGCTGATCTCGATGTGGCAGACAATGCTGTGAACGTGAAAGCAACGACCACAGAAAAATTAGGATTTACGGGCAGAGGTGAAGGGATCGCAGCGGAAGCGGTGTGTTTGCTCACCAAAGTTTAAAAAATATTTTTTTTGGTGAAGGCAGCACTTATTCTTTTGGTTTTTTTAGCGTCTGCTTGAGTAAATGCAAAGCCATACGTTGAAAGTCGGCCTCTTTCAAATCTCCACCTTCTAAATTTTCGCCCTCTAACAACTTTGCATAGTTGCCACTGCTTGAGCGGGAATACAGAGGGTCATAGTGTTCAGTCAGTAGCATGTTGACGAGATCAACAAACCGTCCTGCTCGGGCAAGCGTCATCCACGCATCAATTTTTGTTTTGCCATGGAGGTTGTTGAGTCTACTCATGGTGGACGCAAGCAGATCAAGATCAGTCAGGAAATGATGATATTCCTGGATGAGTAATTGCACTCTGGCTTCAACACTGGCTTGAATGCGCACGCAATCGCTGCTGCGCATCGCCATCATCAGAGATTCAGGTATATGAAGCGTTCCTATCTTGCGACTTTCGGCTTCCACAAACACCGGGCGAGAAGGGTCTAGACGCATTAAGGCAAGGCATAACTGGCTTTCAAACATGCGTTGAGCGGGTTGGGGTTGATTGGGAAGATCCCCCAATACTGAGCCTCGATGTGCGGCCATGAGCTCAAGATCTAAAACCTGTGCGCCTTCTTGATGCAGCGCTTGCAAAAGCAGGCTTTTGCCTGAACCTGTAGGGCCGCAAACGGCTCGAAAAGTAAATCGCTCGGGCAGGGTTTCAATCTGACGCATGACATGGCTACGCCAAGTTTTATAGCCGCCAGGGAGTTGATGGGCATCCCAACCTACCGCACGCAGCACATGGGTCATGGCCCCACTGCGTTGGCCGCCTCGCCAACAATAGATCAGTGGGCGCCAAGGCTTTGGCTTTTCTGAAAAAAACGCAGAGATATGCTGGCTGATATTGGCTGAGACGAGCGCAGCCCCAACGCGACGGGCGGCAAAGGGTGAGACTTGTTTATACAGCGTGCCTACTTCTGCACGTTGTGCGTTGTCTAAAACGGGGCAATTGATACTGCCTGGAATGTGGTCTAAAGCAAACTCTGCGGGCGAGCGCACATCAATGATGGTTTCGAATTCGCTGAGGTCTTCTGGATGGATCTCGACTCGGCCATGGGGTCTCATGGATACAAAGGCATCAGGGGGTGCAGACTAAAAGGGCAAACGCGCATCTGGGCGCACGGCCAGAATCGCTTTGCGAAAATCGGCTTGAATCCGATCTAAAGCAGCTTGGTTGTCGGCTTCGAAGCGCAACACAACGACTGGCGTTGTGTTGCTGGGGCGAGCGAGCGCAAAGCCATCAGCGTATTCCACGCGAACGCCGTCAATCACAATGACTTCCTTGGCGTTTGTAAATCCACCCTGTTTACGTAAGGCTTCTACCAGAGCGACGTTTTCGCCTTCTAGCATCGGGATTTGAAGCTCCGGGGTACTGACTGCATTAGGAAGATCTGCGAGGGTTTGGGAGTGATTATCGACTTTGCTCAGGAGTTCTAACATCCGGGCCCCGGCATACAAGCCGTCATCAAATCCATACCAACGTTCTTTAAAGAAAAAGTGGCCGCTCATTTCACCTGCCAGTTGGGCCCCGGTCTCGCGCATACGGGATTTAATTAAGGAGTGCCCGGTTTTCCACATGGTGGGGTGGCCGCCATGCTTGCGTATCCAGTCAAATAAGTGACGGGTACATTTCACGTCAAAGATGATTTCAGCACCAGGCTTGCGTGTGAGCACATCAGCGGCAAACAACATTAATTGACGGTCGGGGTAAATGATTTGGCCTTCTGCCGTCACCAGACCCAAGCGATCGCCATCGCCATCAAAAGCAAGGCCGATCTCCCCACGATTCTCTGCTAGAGCGTGAATCAGGTCCTTTAAATTCTCCGGTTGAGAAGGGTCAGGGTGATGATTAGGGAAATGGCCATCTACTTCGCAAAATAAAGGATCGACTTGGCAGCCTAAACGTTTATACAGTTCGGGGGCGAAAGCGCCGGGAATACCGTTGCCGCAATCTATGACAACGCGCATTGGGCGTGCGAGCTTCACATCGTCGCAAATACGTTTGAGATAACTTTCTGCGATATTTTCAGAGCGGTAACCGCCGGCCCCATTCAAAAATTGCTTTAATTCGATCCGCTCGCGCAAGCCCTGAATGGCATCGCCTGCAACAGGAGCCCCGCCCATTACCATTTTGAGCCCATTGTATTCGGGGGGGTTGTGCGAACCTGTCACCATGATACCGGTACTGGCAGCCCATTCGTGAGCCGCAAAGTACAGCATTGGGGTGGCGACAGCGCCTACATCAATGACTTCTAGGCCAGTTGAACGCAAGCCTTCGGCTAAAGCTTCTAATAAGGCGGGGCCTGACAAACGTCCGTCTCGGCCAATCGCTACAGAGGGAAGTCCATGCTGACGCGCTTCGGATCCAAAGGCTTTGCCGATCAAGCGTGCAATGTCAGGCGTCAGTGTTTTACCCACAATCCCGCGGATATCGTAGGCTTTGAATATTTCTTTGGGGAGAGAGTGGGGCATGGAGATCCTCTTGAATAATCGGCGCCAACTTAAAAGTTGGTCTGGCTGAGTGCCGCGATTATAGACTAAGGACATGCATTGCCGTTGAACCCCAATAGGCTTTTTGTATCTGGGGTGTTCACATCAAACGATCGGCAATCGAATGGGTTTGTCAGGAAAACGTAAGCTTAGTCTTTTTTTTTTAAAAAATATCGATTTAAACCTAAAGTTTCGATTTTCCCTGCCGTTAAGCATATGCAACGGCTTTGAACCCCCCATCAAACCGCTGCAATAGCTGTAAGGATGTTGCAAGCTTTGGTGTTTCCGAGAAATTATTTTTTCGAGTAACCCTAAAGTTTGCACGTCTCATGCCGTTATATAGTTACCTCAGTATTGCTTACCCCCCTGTTTTTAAAGAGCATTCGTTCTTCTTGTAGGACTTTTTCCTACACCTCCACGGCCGTTTTGACTACGTACGAATTAGATTTTCTCTAATTGGATCTTTTCGCTCGTGCGTACAGTATTCGTTTCATCAGCCAACGCGTTGTTGGCTTCATTCCCGGGGGGGGACACGAAATGGATATGCAATCACTTCAAGCCGAGATTCACGAAGCAAACCTGACTTACTTGCTACTTGCTCAGCAAATGTTATTGGCAGACCGTGTGGGAGCGATGTATCGCTTAGGTATCAATGCAGAATTGGCTGATATCTTGTCGAACATGTCGGCGGCATCGTTAATGAAAATGGCGCAAACCGATATGTTGATCGCTCGCTTCCGTCTGGATGAGCGCGCTGTTCTGGGAATGTTAAATGACTACAGCAAAGATCGCCCGATGGCTAAAACCCACTCGGCCATCATGCTGGCTACCCAACCCATCGAAGCTTAATTGCAAAGGATCACGATCATGGCGCAGAAAAGTTTAGTTTCCGAAGCTCAAGATACACAGTTGGCCATTCAACTCATCGAGATGGGTGCCCGCCTTCAGGTTTTAGAGTCTGAAACCTCTTTGAGCCGCGAACGTTTGATCAAGCTTTACAAAGAAGTACGTGGTGAGTCGCCTCCTAAGGGTCTTCTCCCTTTCTCAACAGATTGGTTTACGACTTGGATGCCCAATATCCATGGTTCTTTGTTTGCCAATATTCATAGTTATTTAACGCAACATGCTGGTTTAAAAGGAATTCAGGCCATAATGCAAGCCTATCGCCTGTATCGTCAGCATGAGGTAGACGAGCCTAACGAAGAGCCCGTATTAGGTTTAACACGCGCATGGACACTGGTTCGCTTTATGGAATGTGGAATGTTGACCTTGGTGCCTTGCCATCAATGCGGTGGTAAGTTTATTGCCCACTCCCACGATCTTCATGATGGATACGTGTGTGGTATGTGTCATGTTCCTTCAAGGGCAGGTAAAACCCGACGTGCAGCAGCCCTGTTAGAAGCAGCTTGAGTTTTTTGTTTGAAGCGCTTTAAGCGATAGTTCAATGCAATTAACTTAAGTTTTTTTTGTTTCCTGTCGTAAAATCGACTGCTGACTGATATAAACCCGATTTTGTAAATCTGGCACTCTGTCATAGTGCTGCTCGCAGTTGCTACTCATTCAGGAACCTTTACCCGTGCTGATCATTGTTGGATACATCGTTATTTGTGCCAGTGTTTTCGGGGGCTTCGCTGCCGGCGGAGGTCACTTAGGGGCGCTGATGCAGCCTCTCGAGTTGTTGATGATTGGCGGTGCCGCAGGTGGTGCATTTTTGGTTGGAAATGGCGGTAATGCGATTAAAGGCACATTGGGTGCACTGCCCAGCGTGATGAAAGGCGGGGGGTACACGAAGCCCATGTACATGGAGCTCTTAGCTTTGATGTATGACATTTTAGCCAAAGTGCGTAAAGAGGGTTTGATGTCGATTGAGAACGACGTCGAGAATCCGCACGATAGCCCGATTTTTTCTAAATACCCAAATGTTTCTAAAGACCATCACATCATTGAATTCATGACCGATTACTTGCGGCTGATGGTGGGCGGAAACTTAAATGCTTTAGAAATCGAAAATTTGATGGAACTTGAGATTGAAACGCACCATCAGGAAGGACATCTGCCCGCAACCATCGTTGCATCTGTGGGAGATGCGATGCCGGCATTCGGAATTGTTGCAGCGGTGATGGGGGTGGTACACACCATGGAATCCGTCGGTATTCCACCCGCTGAACTTGGAATTTTGATTGCGCATGCGCTGGTGGGTACTTTCTTGGGTATTTTGCTGGCTTATGGCTTCGTGGGCCCATTGGCTTCTAAGCTTACCCAGAATCTAGAAGCCACCACCAAAGTTTTCCAGTGCGTTAAAACGACGCTTCTGGCGAGTTTGAATGGCTATGCCCCAGCTGTGTCAGTGGAATTTGGTCGCAAAGTACTCTATAGCACCGAGCGTCCGACCTTTGCTGAGCTGGAAGAACACGTTAAAGGGCCGCGCTAACCAATGGCCGCCGCACCGGGCAAAGGCGGAGAAGCCGCTCGGCCAATTATTGTTAAAAAAATTAAGAAGGGCGGTCATGGTCACCATGGCGGCGCTTGGAAGATTGCCTATGCCGACTTCGTGACGGCCATGATGGCGTTTTTTTTGTTGATGTGGTTGCTGGGGTCTACATCAAAAGGTGATTTGAATGGCATTGCTGAATACTTTAAAACGCCTATGCAGGTTGCCATGCAAGGTGGCAGTGGCTCAGGGGATTCTTCTAGCGTGATCCCGGGTGGGGGGCAGGATCTGACCCGAAAATCAGGGCAGGTGAAGCGAGGAGAAACCGAAGCTCCGCGCAAAAGTTATACCATCAAACAAGCTGAGGCAGCGATCGAAAAAGAGGAGCGTACCAAACTGGTCTCCCTCAAAGAAAAAATAGAAGATCAGATTAATGCGGATGTCAAAATGACTGATTATAAAAATCAGATCAAGTTAGACATCACCACTGAGGGATTACGCATACAGATTGTTGATGATAAGAATCGCCCCATGTTTGATTTGGCGAGTTCAAGACTGCAACCCTATACCAAGAATATTTTGGCGGTGATTACCAAAAGTCTTAATGATGTGAGCAACAATATTAGTATCGCCGGGCATACGGATGCGCACGCTTATGCAGGAGGCGAAAAGGGTTATAGCAACTGGGATTTATCGGCGGATCGCGCCAATGCAGCGAGAAGATCTATGATTGAGTCGGGCTTGCAAGACAGTAAAATATTACGTGTTGTGGGTTTAGGTGCGTCGTCCATGTTTAACGAACAAGATCCTCTTGACCCCATGAACCGACGAATCAGCATTGTTGTAGTCAATAAAAAAACAGAGAATTCAATTCGTCATCAAGCCCCTACCCTTGTTGAGGATGCCGAACAAGCCAAAGAAGTGATCAAAGGTATTAACCCGCCTAATATCGCGCCTGGAGGGGTAGATGATGTAAAAGCAGTATCACCCCCTAAGCCAAAGGTGACCAATGCACGGTAACAAAATTTATTATTAGTCTTTCAAGATTTAGGTTGTAATATTTGTTTGGTTAAATCTTAATATTTGCTTGGTGGATGATGCATCCAACGACCAAACATGAAATGAATGAAGTTTAGGCCTCGAAATACAGGGGTGTATCATGTTAGAACACTACATAGTTATTAGGCTTGCCTGTTATGCTTAACGTAGTATTTCAATGAGTAATACCTGCTAATTGAATGTCATAGGGGTTCACCCCTCATCAGCACTGGGAATAATGCATGTCTGAACTGCTAAAGAGCATCGATGCCCGTACCCGACTCGCCGGGACGAATAAGCTTGAAATTTTGCTTTTTACCCTTGGGCTGGATCAACGAACGGGCCGCCGTGAAACTTTTGGTATTAATGTTTTCAAGGTTCGCGAAGTCATGCGCACCCCGGAAATCACGCGTGCGCCTGATATGCCTCCCGGTATTGAAGGTATGGTGAGTTTGCGCTCTCAGTTGACCGCGGTGATTGATTTAGCAAAGTTCGCTCGAGTTCAGACCGCCACGCCTCCGGAGATTATGATTGTCACGGAGTACAACGGACATTCCCAAGGTTTTTTAGTCGAAGCCGTTGACACCATTCTTCGACTGGATTGGGCCATGATGAAAGTCCCTCCAGACATGATGAGTGCGGAGATGGGGGGGATGGTCACCGCAGTGACAGAACTAGAAGATGGTCGCATTGTAATGATGTTAGATGTCGAAAAAATTCTTTCTGAGACGATGCATTCAGATCACGAGATTATTTTTCGTAACATCAGAGCCATCAATCATGAGTCTGAGCGAACGGTATTTTTTGCTGATGACTCTAGTGTGGCCAGAAAGCAAATGGAGCGCACGCTTGATGCAATGCATGTGAAGCATTTGTCCGCGATCAATGGAAAAAAAGCATGGGAAGAACTCAAGCGTGTTGCTGAGTACGCCGATGCGCAAAATATTACCGTCAGTGAACTCATTCAGCTCATCATCACTGATGTCGAAATGCCAGAAATGGATGGATATACACTGACCAAACTCATTAAGAGCGATGCACGATTTGCTCATATTCCAGTCCTCATGCATTCCTCATTGTCGGGTGACTCTAACGACAAACATGGAAAAGATAATGGAGTGGATGAGTACATCTATAAATTCGAGCCACAACGCCTTGCAGAAGTCGTTACGCGCTTTTTGGTTGGAGGTTCTAACTAATGGCTTCTACCGCATCCTTTGAAATTCCATCCTCAGGGAATTTGCTTGAATCCGTTGATGCAAGAACAAAACTTGCTGGTTCTAATAAGCTTGAGATACTTCTGTTTTCATTAGGCACTTCCGAGATATTTGGTATTAATGTCTTTAAGGTGAGAGAAGTTTCTAAAACCCCTTTCATTACTAAAACACCCAATATGCCTTTTGGCATGGAAGGCGTCATTTCTTTACGTGGAAAAATTGTTCCTGTTGTGAATCTGGGCAGCATTGTGAAATTGCGCTCTGAAGCTGAATCTGCAGGCGCTTCAATGTTAGTCATGGAATATAACCGCAGAGTATTGGGCTTCTTGGTTGATCAAGTCGATCGAATTATTCGTGTCGAATGGTCTGATGTGAAACCCCCTGAATCTTTGTTGACCGGTGATCATGGGATGATCACGGCGATTACCCATCTTGAGGGCGGTAAGCTCGTGTCTATTCTAGATGTGGAAGAAATCCTGGTGAATACTTTTGGTGAAGAGCACAAGCCAGAACTAGAACCCATGGATTCTGCTGAGAACTGCACAGTATTCTTCGTTGACGATTCTAATGTTGCACGACGTCGTATCATTGAAGTGTTAGAAAAAATTGGCGTGAAGCACAAACAAGCTACGAATGGCTTAGAGGCCTGGGAGCGCTTGCAAGGTGAGGCTGCTTTTGCAGAACAGCATGGTATGCCATTATCAGATCAAATCAGATTGATCATGGTCGATGCTGAAATGCCTGAAATGGATGGTTATGTGTTAACCCGAAATATTAAAAGTGATCGGCGCTTTCAAGGTATTCCCGTTGTGATGCACTCCTCTCTCTCCTCCGAAGCAAACCGCACTATGGGGCAGAGTGTCGGGGCAGATGCGTACGTGGCAAAATTCGATCCACAAATCCTTGCAGAGACTCTGCGTCCCTTACTGTCGCGATAAATGATTGCAAATCTTGGAGTGTTGAATGGCTGACCCAAACATGCGTTTTTTAGTCGTTGATGATTTTTCAACGATGCGCAGAATTGTGAGAAACCTTCTCAAAGAGCTAGGCTTCAATAATGTTGAAGAAGCTGAAGATGGGGCAGTAGCGCTCACTAAGTTGCGTGCAGGTCGCTATGATTTTGTGGTTGCAGATTGGAATATGCCTAATATGGATGGGCTCACCATGTTGCAAACTATACGTTCTGACGATAGTTTGAAGCATTTGCCAGTTTTAATGGTTACCGCAGAGGCAAAAAAAGAAAACATCATTGCTGCTGCCCAGGCGGGTGCAAGTGGTTATGTTGTTAAACCTTTCACGGCTGCTGTGCTGGATGAGAAACTCGGTAAAATTTTCGCCAAAATGGCGAGCTAATAACCTAATAAGTTAGGAATCTTGAATTTATGAGTACTGCTGCAGAACGCGATTCCGATGAGCTAGAGGCTCTGTTTGATAGCATCTCTTCAGCTGTTGCCCCAGCTGCTCCCACCGTTGCAAAAACTGACGCTGCACCTGCCGTCAATGCCGCGGTGAGTGATGGTGACGAGGAAGTCGTGTTTCCCGATCAAGCAATAAGCAGCACAGAAGACATCGTTCAACGCTTGGGTCAAATGACCAGAGCATTGCATGACAACCTGCATGCATTGGGGTATCACTCCAAAATTGAGGAAGCTGCCAAGGCGATTCCAGACACCCGTGAACGTCTCGATTATGTTGCGAATTTAACGGGTCAAGCTGCAGACAAAGTGCTGACACTGACTGAGGCTTCAATCCCTGTTCAAAATAAAATTGCTACGGATGCTGCATTTCTTTCTCAACGTTGGCAGGCTTTGGTTTCGAATCAGTTAACCGTTGAAGATTTCCAAATGTTAGTGCAGCAGACCCGTGATCACCTCAACATGTCCGCGGTGAAATCTGAAGAGACTGCACAAAATTTGCGTGACATTATGTTAGCCCAGGACTTTCATGATTTGACGGGTCAGGTCTTGCGTAAGGTGACTGACATGGCACAATCTTTAGAGATCGAGCTCGTCACCTTGCTGGTGGATAGCGTAAGTCCAGAAGCCAGAGCAACGATAGACATGGATACGGGAGAAGGCTTAATGAATGGCCCCGTCACCAATACTAATCGCTCCGATATTGTCGCAAACCAGTCTCAGGTTGATGACCTGTTGGCCACGCTAGGATTCTAAATTGAGTGATTTCGCCGGCAATGAAGAGCTATTACAAGACTTTCTCACGGAAGCCACCGAGCTACTTTCTGACGTCGATAATAAATTAGTTGATCTTGAAAGACGTCCCGCCGATCGGGCCCTCTTGAATGATGTATTTCGTGGTTTTCATACCATTAAAGGTGGTGCAGGGTTTCTTTCGGCCACAGCATTGGTTGAACTGTGTCACCGTACTGAAAATCTTTTCGACAAGCTTCGCGTCGGAGAACTCACCTTATCTCCAGAGCTGATGGACATCATCATGGCGGCTACCGGTCAGGTCCGCTATATGTTTGGTGCTTTAGGTCGTTCAGTGCAGCCAGATCCGGCAGAACCTGCTGTATTAGCTGCACTCGATGCGGTTCTTGCTGGAGAATCTGTCTCTGCTGCAGCTGCGCCTGCTGAGGCAAAAGCTCCCAGTCTTGCTGAGACTGCCCCTGCTACGGTTGCTGCTATCACGCCAAACAAACAAGCTTCACCAGAGGATCCTTCTAGACCTATCCCCCAAAAAGAGGGTCAGCCTGATTGGGCTTATTTACATGGAGTGCTTACAGGAACGCCTCAAGCATCTGCTGCTTCGGTGCAGCCATCCGTTTCGAATGCACCCCCTGTCGCTGCCTCACCTGCGCAACTGTCCTCGCCTCCGCAACCTTCACCACCTGCCCGACCAGAAAAGTTGGAGCCACCCAAAATGGATACTCAGTCATCGTCATCCGATACAGAACAAGCCAATGGTCGTGCACCAAAAGCTGAAAAACCCGCTGATGCGCCTGCGCGTCCGCGTCGTGAACCTTCAGCGTCGGCGCCCCCGGCTGCTCGTGAGACCACGGTTCGTGTCGATACAGAACGTTTAGACCATGTATTGACCCTGTCGGGTGAAATTGGCTTGATCAAAAACCGCCTGACCCGCTTGCGTTCCGATTTATTAGGCGGAAGGACCGATGCAGATACCTTACGCGCTTTGGATGAAGCCGTAAGCCAACTTGATTTATTAGTTGGAAACTTGCAGAACGCGGTCATGAAGACGCGTATGCAACCGATTGGTCGCTTGTTTAATAAGTATCCCCGTTTGGCTAGAGACTTGGCGCGTCAATTGGGTAAAGAAGTCGACTTGGTTCTGATCGGCGAAGATACAGAAATTGATAAGACCATGCTGGAGGATCTGGGTGATCCTCTGGTGCACTTGGTCCGAAATGCCGTTGACCATGGTATCGAGAAACCTTCAGAGCGTCGTTCGGTTTCAAAGCCAGATAAATGCTTGGTGCAGTTGTCTGCGCGCCAAGAAGGTGACCATGTGGTCATTGAAGTCACGGATGATGGACGCGGAATGCGCCCCGATGTGATTCGTAGCAAAGCCATTGAAAAAGGGGTGATTTCTGCAGAAGACGCCAATACCTTAGATGCGCGCGGTTGCTTGAACCTGATTTTCCTGCCAGGGTTTTCAACCAAATCAGAAGTCTCTAGCGTTTCTGGACGTGGTGTAGGGATGGATGTCGTTAAAACCAATATTCAGAAATTGAATGGCAAGATTGACGTGCATTCCGAACCAGGCAAAGGCTCACGTTTCACGATTTCCTTGCCTCTGACTATGGCCATTCTGCCTGTATTGGTCGTGCGTTTGGGGCAGCAGCCATTCGCCGTACCTTTAAGCCTGGTTCGTGAAATTTTGCCTATGATTCCTGGCGAATTACAACAGGTCACGGGCAAAGCAACGATGGTGGTGCGTGGAGAGGTACTGCCAGTGATTCCTTTATCCAATTTACTCGGTTGGGAGCACCAAGGCCCCAACTTGGGCGGGGTTTTACTCGAGTTCTCGGGCGTAAAATTTATTCTTGCGATCGATTCTTTTGCGGGTCGTGACGACGTGGTCATTAAATCACTCGAAGGCTTTAAGCCTCGTGGCGTAGCGGGTGTCACCCTTTCTAGTGAAGGCCAGGTGGTATTGATCCTTGATCTCAAAGAGTTGCTGGACGATACAGGCTGGACCAATGGTGGTATTGGTCAGCAACAAGCTCGCGACTGGCTCACTTCGATGGATGTAAATTAACCCTCCTTTTGTTTCATCAGAAAACCTTAAAACGGGCTTGCTGAGCCCGTTTTTAACGCGCTGAATAAGCCCGTTTTTCACTTCTTCCTCTGACCTTTGTTTTTTGAGTTGGCACTTGATAATCGTTTCACGATGATCGTGTTAACCGAGCCATGGGGGGTCGGAGCCGTCATCGTGACGGAGTCTTGGCCACCATGGCTGAAGAAAGTGATTTAGAAAAAACGGAATCGCCCTCACCGCGAAGACTAGAACAAGCGCGAGAAGAGGGACGTGCGCCACATTCGCGAGAGCTGGCATCGTTCTCGGTTTTATTTTCCGCAATTGTAGGCCTTGCCATCATTGGCGAATCGCTGGCCTCTGCGATGCGCCGCGATCTAAAAGCTGGCCTGACCTTTGATCACAGCTTAGTGCTGCATCCAGAGTGGATGACTGAGCGCTTGGGTGAAATGTCCATGTCTACGGTTGGCTCGCTCCTACCTTGGTTAGGCGGCATCTTCCTTTTCGGCAGTCTGATTCCCTTGACCATGTCCGGTTTTCTTTTTTCTACAAAAAATTTCATGCCCGATTTCTCGCGCCTTTCTCCTGCGCGTGGCTTGGGCAACATGATGTCAGTATCTGGTTTGGTGGAATTGGTTAAAGCCATTCTTAAAGCCGCATTGATTGGTGGTTTGGCCGCATGGTTTCTATGGAGCAGCGAGGGGACAACCCTAGGACTGGCCAATTTGGATGTTGGTCAGGGCGTGACAACGGGGATTGATTTAATGCGTCGCTGTATGTACGTATTACTTGCTGGCTTAGCTGCGGTAGTGGCGATTGATGTGCCTTTTCAGCTTTGGCGTCATCACGATAGTTTGAAAATGACGCGCGAAGAGTTAAAGCAAGAAGCCAAAGAAACAGATGGTGATCCCCATGTGAAGGCCCGTATTCGCCAACAGCAACGTGCCGCAGCGCGCCGTCGCATGATGAGCGAAGTGCCCAAAGCGGACTTTGTGGTCACTAACCCAACTCACTACGCCGTCGCATTAAAATATGATTCAACCATGCGCGCACCTAAGGTGGTCGCTAAGGGCGGTGATCTGATTGCGCTCAATATTCGTGCACTAGCTGAGAAGCACAGCATTCCAATTCTTGAGCAACCGCCACTTGCCCGTTCACTTTACAAACATACTCAACTTGAGCAAGAAATACCTCCAGCATTGTATTCCGCTGTGGCAGAGGTACTTGCCTATATTTTCCAACTGCGTGCCTTTGAGAGTGGTAAAGGCGCCTATCCTAATCAACCCCGTACAGTTGATGTTCCTGTTGAATTAGCGGTGCCCGCCACCCCGGGTGTCATGGATGAAGACTCCGAGTCTTTGGATGCCTCTAGCACCAGCCTACAGACCCCGAGCGGTACCTTAGGTGCGATCTCTAGTATTCAAACAGGTGGGGTACTGAGCGTATGAATCCCATACTGAACCGCGTCATGGAGTTTGTGCGCAACATCCAAGTAAAAGGGATGGCTGGCCCTGTTCTGATCATTTTGATCTTGGGCATGATGGTTCTGCCTTTGCCCGCTTTTATGCTGGATATCTTATTCACCTTCAATATCGCGATTTCGATCATGGTATTGCTAGTTGGCGTGAACTCCCTCAAACCTCTAGATTTTGCCTCATTCCCCGCTGTGTTGTTGCTC
Organism: uncultured Ferrovum sp.; assembly: GCA_903905585.1. Lineage (GTDB taxonomy): Bacteria > Pseudomonadota > Gammaproteobacteria > Burkholderiales > Ferrovaceae > CAIVHB01. Next base: position 17,683 of record CAIVHB010000051.1, read on the forward strand.
ACCACTTTGCTGCGTTTGTCTTTAAATGTGGCTTCTGCTCGTATCGTACTGTTAGAAGGTCATACCGGTCCTGATGCGGCCGGTAAAGTGATTGAGGCATTTGGACATTTTCTGGTGGGCGGCAACTATGCAGTGGGTATTGTTGTATTCGTGATCTTGGTGGTCATCAACTTTGTGGTCATTACCAAGGGTGCGGGTCGTATCGCTGAGGTGAGTGCTCGATTTACCTTAGACGCAATGCCCGGTAAACAAATGGCAATTGATGCCGATCTGAATGCCGGTTTGATTGGTGAAGATGAAGCACGCAAACGCCGTTTGGCGGTATCGCAAGAAGCAGACTTCTTCGGTTCTATGGACGGTGCGAGTAAGTTTGTGCGCGGAGATGCGGTCGCCGGTATCTTTATTTTGGTCATCAATATTTTAGGTGGTTTGGTCGTGGGAATGGTTCAGCATGATTTGGACTTTGCCACTGCCGCCAAGTACTACACCTTGCTCACTATTGGTGATGGCTTGGTGGCACAGGTCCCTTCTCTGATTATCTCTACGGCGGCGGGCGTTATTGTGAGCCGTGTGAGCACTGAGAAAAGTATTGGTCAGCAGCTTGTTCTGGAGGTTTTGTCTAACCCTGAAGTATTTGGTTTGACGGCATTCATTATTGGCTTGATGGGCATCATCCCGGGCATGCCCCATATTCCGTTCTTATTCTTGGCAGCCTTATTGGCTGCTGCAGCCTATCGGATTACTGTAGCTCGTGCTAAAGCTGCAGAGGATGAAACGGTCCGTAATGCGCCGGTTGCAGAGGCTCCCGAGTCGGCTGAGGCGAGTTGGGATGATGTGACTCAAGTAGATGTTCTTGGTTTGGAAGTTGGGTATCGCCTCATTCCATTGGTTGATAGAAATCAAGATGGCGAACTCTTGCGACGTATTAAAGGGATTCGGAAGAAGTTTGCACAAGAAATTGGTTTCCTCGCACCAGCCATACATATCCGTGACAATCTTGAACTGCGTCCTAGTGCCTACCGTATTGTGCTTAAAGGGGTAGAGGTAGGGCGGGGTGAATCATTCCCTGGCCAATTCTTGGCCATCGATCCAGGTCGTGTCTCTGGGACTTTGCCCGGTGCGGTAACGCGAGATCCCGCTTTTGGATTGCCCGCGGTATGGATCGAATCTGGATTACGTGATCGCGCAGTTTCTCTTGGATATACCGTGGTGGATGCTGGCACAGTCGTCGCAACGCATTTGAACCATGTCATTAGCCAACACGCTTCAGAATTATTGGGTCGACAAGAAGTTCAACAATTATTAGATCACTTAGCCAAGCAATTTCCGAAGTTGGTTGACGAACTGATTCCAAAATTAATCACTTTGCCTGTCTTGCAAAAAGTCTTGCAAAACTTATTGGCGGAAGGCGTGCATATCCGCGATATGCGTTCCATTGTCGATACGCTGACAGAGCATGCAGGGCGAACACAAAATCCATCTGAGCTGACTGAATTAGTCAGAGGAGCATTGGGCCGCGCAATCGTGCAACAAATATTCCCAGGAACGGCAGACGTTCAAGTGATTGCTTTGGATCAGCACCTGCAGCAGTTATTGACCCAAGCTGTCGGCAATGCCCCTGATAGCACGAGCATCGAGCCAGGCTTAGCCGATACCGTATTGCGTGAAGCTGCCTCAGCAGCGGCGCGTCAAGAAGCACAAGGTGTGACCCCAGTACTGTTGGTGCCAGCTTCATTGCGCGCCATGTTGTCCCGTTTTTTACGTAGAACGATTCCTAACCTGAGCGTCCTTGCTCATAACGAAATACCTGATCAACGCACATTAAAAGTGACTGCCATCATTGGAGGTAAAGCATGAAGGTTCGTAAATTTACAGCTAAAACATCGCGCGATGCATTGCGCCAAGTTCGTGAAGAATTGGGCCCAGACGCAGTCATCATGGCTAACCGTATGGTGCGAGGAGGCGTTGAAATTATGGCGGTCTCTGCAAAAGAGATGGCTCTGGCTGCACCCCGCACCCCTAAAATCGCGGAGCCCATTACAGCTCCCTTGGAAATGACTGAGGAAGATATTGTGCAAGAGGGGATCCGTGCATCGACTCCTGCAAATAGCGATGCACTTGAGGCCTTGGCCAATGAAGTGAAGCATTTGAGTGGAATGTTGAATCAAAGCGCGGCACGTCAAGCCAAACTTCAAGAACAAACCAAAAAAGCCAAAAAAGAAACAAGCTTGATCGCACAATCAGACATCACCGTCTCAGAGCAAGGTGCTTCAGATGCTGTCAATCGTTCTAAAGCATCCGTGGTTCCGGCTGCTGAGGAGTGGATGAAAAATATGATGGGTGAACTGCGCTCTATGCGTAATCTGATTGTTGATCAAATGGGTGCAATCGCTATTAATGAGTCGATTCGAGTCCCTGCTGAAAAGAGTAGGGCGGCTAAAAAGCTCTCAGCTGCTGGTTTTAGCATGCCCCTTATTCGTAAAGTGACAACACGACTTCCAGATCGTGTCAGTGAGCAAGACGCACTTAACTTTGCGCGTAGTGCTTTGTCTAGCCAATTGAAAGTCGCAGGAAGCGAAGCAGAAATTTTAGATCAAGGGGGTGTGTTTGCCATTGTTGGCCCAACTGGTGCAGGCAAAACGACCACGGTCGCTAAGCTAGCCGCGCGTTTTGTTGTGCGTCATGGTGCTGAAAACTTAGCACTACTCACCACAGATGGTTACCGGATTGGCGGTCAAGAACAGCTTCGGATTTATGGAAAAATTTTAGGTGTAGCCGTGCATGCTGTTAAAGACGCAGAGGATCTTAAACGTACATTGGCGGAGTTAAAAAATCGCAAATTGATTCTGATTGATACTGTTGGATTATCGCAGCGTGATCAATCAGTTTTAGAGCAGTTAAGCCTATTCGAAAATTGTGGAACAGATGTAAAGCGATTGTTATTACTGAATGCCACCAGCCATGGTGATACCTTAAACGATGTTGTAAAAGCTTACCGTGGCAAAGGTTTGGCAGGTTGTATCATCAGCAAACTCGATGAGGCTGCTACTTTGGGTGCCGCTTTAGATGTCACTATTCGAAATAGTTTGAAGCTTTTTTATGCGACTAACGGACAACGTGTTCCAGAAGATTTAATCTTGGCGAATGCCAAAGAGCTCGTGAAAATGGCTGTTGAGATGGCATCTGAAGATTCAGGTTATAGTGAGTGGGACGCCAGTTTGCTTTCTCAGGTTTCCGCTGTGGCGCAACGAGGGGTAGCACATGCCTGATCAGTGGATTGACCAAGCAGAAGGTCTGCGCAAACTGTTGGTAAAAGCACCGCCTCAAATTGTGACGCTGTGCTCTGCAATGCCGGAACCAGGACGACCATGGGCTTTACTCAACCTTGCGGCGGCATTAAAACAAGCAGGTTCTGGGGTGCTCATCCTAGATGGTGCTGCTGGCCAAGCAGGAGGGTTGATGGCATGCCCCGTGCAGCCCATTCAATTCAAGAATATTCTGGAAGGAAATTGTTCTATTTCTCAGGCGATTTCCATGGCCCCTGAACAGATTCCTGTGATCGCTGCCCAATCTGGATTAGACGGGTTGGTTGAGGCTTTATCTGAAAACCATTCCTTTTCGCGACAATTAAAATTAGATTCAGGCACTACTGAAGTGTTACTGGTGAACACCCTCCCCAATGCCCATGGATTACAGTGTCCAGATGCGCTTCTAGGCCAGGAAATGGTGATTACCGTGAGGCCAGAAAGAAGCTCGGTTTCAGCAACCTATGAATTGATTAAAAGCTTGTGTGAGCGTTCTTCACAGAGAACGTTTCGTTTGCTGATTTCAGGTAATCCGGACGTTCGCGAATCTCAGCGATTACACAAAGCCCTGTCTTCGGCTTTGGCTAGGACATTCAATGTCAATATGACTTTGTTAGGTGTCATGCCTTCAGACCGCAACTTACATCATGCCGCAAGCCAGGGTCGTGCTGTTGTAGCAAGTCATCCCAACACCTTTTCTGCGGCAAGTTTCCGCAAAATGGCCGATAGCCTGATACGATGTCGCACTGCGGGGTTGCCAAGATTAGGTGTTCCCACTTCATTGGTGCCGAAAATCAATACATCGAGCGCTATTTCTTTAGTAAGGGGCTGATTGTATGTATAAAGCCAACGGAATGACCGATCAAAACGCGCTGCTCAAAGAACATGCGCCATTGGTCCGTCGTATAGCCCATCACATGGTGGCCAAATTGCCTCCATCGGTAGAGATTGATGATCTCATTCAGGCAGGAATGATTGGTTTGCTGGATGCCATCAACCGATACGAGGAAGACCAAGGCGCTCAGTTTTCAACCTATGCAGCGCAACGTATACGTGGCGCAATGCTGGATGAATTGCGCGAAAACGATTGGTTGCCTAGAGGACAGCGTAAAAATATGCGTCGTGTTGAGGACGCCATAAGTTCGTTGCAGCAGAAACTGTCTCGCTCGCCTCGTGAAACCGAACTTGCTGAACATCTGGGTATTGGTTTATCTGAGTTTCAGCAACTATTGCAGGATGCGCGCGGTTATCAACTTATCCATTTTGAGGATTTTCATGGTGAGGATGACGATCATTTTCTTGATCGAAATCTCTCAGATCCCAGTGGAGATCCTCTTGCATCGCTATTAAATGATGACCTGCGCAACAATTTGATTTTTGCCATCACCAATCTTCCGGATCGTGAAAAAATCCTGATGGGTTTGTACTATGAGCAGGAATTGAATTTACGGGAGATCGGCGATGTCATGGGCGTGAGTGAATCTCGTGTTTGCCAACTGCACAGCCAAGCTATTGCCCGCTTGAGAGCAACCATGCGAGAACGTCTCTGGACTTCTCTAGATTAATTTTTGGATTTCGGTTATGGCTTGTTATAGGCGGCGCTAGCGTCAATAGCGTCGCTCAAGCGATGGATTAAGCCGACCCCAAGCTTCTTCCCACCGACCCGCGGGATCCGAGTCCATCTTTGCCGTAGAGTTGGCGTACACCAGGGTTGATTCTATCTAGTTGATCCATCGCAAGCCGTATCGTATTGATATGCTGTTCGATCACAACCCCATTGATCTTATTCAATCGATTGGCTTCCTCAACCAGTTTGAGTAAGGTGTAAAAAGGGTCATTTTCAACGGGCTGTCCACGTTGAATGCGTGCGCGCAGTTCAGTCAGCGTATTGAGGAGCGTGGGGGTGGTGAAGGCTTCTAGGGCCTCAGCACAAGCGAGCTTTTGCTCGGTAAGCCGAACTACAGCGTCTATATCATTCGCTGTCAGCGCATCTTGTTCTTCTTTCAGGATCGCTATAAATTCTTGGGCCAGTTCTTGACCGCGTTGGCTCAGCCCATCAGACATTCAGCTAGGCGCCTCGGGAGTTTCTTGAGGACAGCATTTCTTTGACGCTTTCCAGTAATTTGTCTGCAATATTCTCAGGATTGACTTGAAAGGACCCATTTGCGATTGCCTGTTTAATAGAGGCAACTTTTTTGGTGTCAAATACTTCACCGGTACCTGCCATCGCTATGGCGCCCTGTAGCTGAGAGACTGCTGGGCTAAGGGTAACCTGACTCGATTCAGCCTTGGCATTCGTTAATGGGGTGGGCGCTGCAGCCTTTTGACTGGCTTGTGAGCTATCCGCAGCAGTACCGCCTGCTATGGGCAAGCTGCCGGCCCCTCCAACAGGGTTATTTGTATTGCTGATCTTCATTTGAGCACTCCGGAAATATACCTACCATGCTCCTGCTAACGACCTTCGTTGCAGATTCTTTAGGCTTTTTTTGCAGAATAACCAATAAAAGTTTGAAGATCAATGTTTTAAAAGGAAATTTTTTAAGCCAATCTTTTACAAGCGAAGTTCAACGGTTCCGCCAGAACGTGCGATCCCTGAAACAAGGCTACCGCGGGGGGTACGCACCTGCACAGATTGCCCGTCGCTCGCATTGCTAAGGGCTACGCCCTCGCCAGTAATCTGAAAGCCTTGGCCGGCCAATCTTAGTCGAACAGCCTGACCTGACTGCACCACATAGGCGAGCTTGATTTGTTGGCGACGTATCGGACTTCCTGCGGGGACGTTGCTGACTAAAGTATTGCCGTATAGGGCCTCGGGAGTATTCATAACCCCTGGTGGAACCTCGTTAATGTCAGTTAATTTGATCATCAGATCAGCAGGAGAGAGCGTCTGCCCTGCACTGAGGGGGTGAGCCGCAACGAGATACGGGGCCAGAACTTGAACTTGCGCATGAAGGAAGATGGTCCAACGATTAGGCGTAGTGCAGCGAACGCCTACCGTTGTTTTTCCCTGAGCTCTCGCGCCAGGAGGGAGAAATGCCTCAATGTGCTCGCATCTTGGGAGATCTGCCAGTTGTTCAGGTAGATTCACCTGAACGTGAACCTCACCAAGACCTGCGGATTCTTGATTGAGAAATTTGCTGGCTTCTTCCGTTAAGCGATGGGGATCGAAGGTTTGAGAAGCTTCTGCTGCAAATAGGTCCGTAACCATGCCTATCAACATCAAAAGGCATAAGAACTCAATCACCCTTTGTATCGGGCTGTAATTGGGGTTGTAGTGCTGCATGAACATGGCATTCACCCTAGAGGGGATTCGAACGACCATTATCTGAACAATAAATCTGATTGAATCCGTCGAATAAAGGTCTGAAAAGGTCTTTTATTCAACTATTGATTAAACGCATCTCACGTAGTATCGGCACATGGAAGGAGAACTGAAGGGCTCTCTTAAACAAATTAGGAAAAGACGAGATGAACGAGACGCTTGACGGCGTGTTTCATTACTACCAAACCGCCATTAGCTTAAGAAGCTACCGCCAAGAAGTATTGGCTTCAAATATCGCTAACGCTGATACCCCTGGGTACAAAGCACGTGACTTTGATTTTGGTACTGCCTTGAATACCGCGTTGAATCATCCTGGTTCATCTGGAAGGACGGGCAATGGCTTTCCTTTGGCGAAGACGAGTCCTGATCATTTGATTAAAGATCCTGCTTTGACCCTTTCTGATCAAGGGCATTTACCGGGTTCCCCTGTTTTGGATCCTGTTGGACATCAGCTCGCTCAGGCCTCTGCAAAACTCGAGTACCGCGTTCCCAACCAAGATAGTGCAGATGGCAATACCGTAGATATGGACCAAGAACGTACTAGTTTTGCAAACAATGCCATCCATTATGAGGCGAACTTAACCTTGCTAACAGGTCGAATCAAAGACTTGATTGCAGCGACTACATCTTGATTTCATAACCAGATGAGTGAGGATTAATCATGGCTTTATCCACAATATTTAATATCTCTGGCAGCGCACTGACTGCCCAGTCAAAGCGACTGAATGTAGTAGCAAGTAATCTCGCCAATGCAGACAGTGCAAGTACGAGTGCTGATACTGCTTATCATGCCAAACAGGTAATTTTTCAAACTTTAAATCTGGGTAGCAATGCGGATAAAGGGGTGAAAGTTTCATCTGTCGTTGATGATCCTTCGCCTATGCACACTGTTTACGAACCCAATCACCCGTTGGCAAATGCTGAAGGATATGTCACTTATCCCAACGTGAACCCGGTTGAAGAAATGGTCAATATGATTTCTGCATCCCGCTCTTATCAAAATGAAGTTGAAGTGATGAACACTACGAAGTCATTGCTTCAAAAAACCTTAACCCTGGGCCAGTAAGAGGCCTCTAAATACGAATGCTCTTTGAGGAGTCATTAAATATGTCAACCATCAACACCGCATCACAGAATTCCAACCCCCTCATCAATTCCGGAGCGACGGGTGCTTCATCGGCTTCTGGTTCTGCATCCGCTTCTTCTGCATCGGCTACTTCTGCAGCGGCCATTCAGAACGAATTTTTAACGCTCTTTACCACTCAGTTAAAAAACCAGGATCCATTAAACCCCATGGATTCCTCGCAGATGACTTCGCAGCTTGCGCAGATTAGCACCGTGAGCGGGATCCAAACGCTGAATCAAACCATGCAGTCGATGATGAATAGTAATACTGCTGTGCAAGCCTCGCAGTCCGCTGCGCTCATTGGTAAAACAGTGATGGGTCCCGGTAGCCAATTTGCTTGGGGATCCTCTGGTAGTGCGCAGATTGGCGTTACGCTGCCTTCCAATGCAGATTCCTTAACCGTGAACATCCTAGATGCGGCCGGACAAACTGTACGTTCCTATAGTGAAACCAACCTATCAGCCGGCACCTCATCGATTACTTGGGATGGCAAAGACAGCAGCGGAAATGCCCTTCCTGCAGGTAATTACTCAGTCAAAGCATCAGCTGCTCAGTCGGGTGCGGCAGTGACTGCTTCCACACTGGTGCAAGGTGTAGTGACAGGGGTCACGAGTAATAGCAGCGGGGTGAGTTTAACGATTCAGGGCGGAGGCAGTGTTCCTCTTACCTCAATTACCCAGATTAATTAATCAAGTTCATCCATATCAGCTCAAGGGAGAAAAAGATGGATTTCGGAATCGCAATTAGTGGACTCAATGCGTCTTCAACCAGCATTGATACCATAGGAAATAATATTTCTAATGCCAGCACGGTAGGTTTTAAGACGGCCGTGACCGAGTTTGCTGCCCAGTATTTACCTCCCATTGGTGGGGGCTCTGCACAATCAGGTGGAGCAGGGGTGAAAGTACAACAAGTTGCGCAGCAATTTACCCAAGGCAGTATTACCAACACCGGCAACAGCTTGGATGTTGCGATTGATGGTAATGGTTTTCTTCAACTCAATAATAACGGAGCCACGCAATATACGCGCAACGGACAGCTTCAGGTAGACGCCCAAGGCTATCTGGTTTCTAGCAATGGCGCCCGAGTGCAAGGCTATGCCGCGAATGGAAGTGGTGGAGTCATCGCTGGAACAGTGACAGATCTTAAAATACCTACCGTTGAAAGTGCGCCAACGGTCACCTCAGTCGTTAAGGGAAATCTGAATTTAGATTCGCGTAGCACTGTTCCTACCACGACTGTTTTTAGCCCAAGTGATCAGACTTCATTTAATAATGAATCGTCTGTGGTCGTCTATGATTCGCTGGGTAACCCACACACCCTATCCAATTATTTCAAACTATCCGCTACCCCTGCAGCGGGTGGACCTTCTATTTGGGACGTGTATTCTTACCTAGATGGTAAATCTGCAACTTCATCTGCGGGGGTACCTAGCGTCACACCGCAATCGAGCAACACAGGGATTACTTCAACCACTGATGTCACGACCACCGCAGGCAGTGGAACGACTGCATACGATGCCATTAATCTTTTATACAGTGATGCAAATGGCTGGACAGGAACCGATGCAACGCAAACAGGCGCAGCCGTTACGGTAACATCGACGACCAATGCTGACGGCTCAACGACTTTGGCCCTTTCAACGCTGCTGAATGGTGTGACAGAAACCGGACCTACCGTCACATTATCTGCTTCTGATATTCCTTCAGCGGGTGATCGACTTTCGGTGCAGCAGGCGCCAGCAACGTTGACCTTTAATGCTTCAGGGGCGCTCGTAGGAGCCAATGGCAGCACGAGTTCAAATATTGTTTCTTTGGCGGCGCCATTGACTGATGGATCTACCACTCCGTTGGCGATCAATTATGATTTTACGGGCACGACTCAGTATGGTTCATCTTTTGCGGTGACGGCATTAAGCCAGAATGGCGGTGGGCCGGGCATACTAACCGGCTTTTCATTTAGTCCGGATGGAACGATTACCGGAACCTATAGCAACGGAAAAACCGGAGCGCTGGGTCAGGTGACGCTGACTAACTTTGTGAACCCACAAGGTCTTCAGCGAAACGGAGATAACACATGGGTAGCGACGGCTCTTTCAGGAACGCCTATCGCTGCAGCACCTGCTGGATCTAACGGAACCGGTTCATTGCAGGGATCTTCTTTAGAGTCTTCTAATGTCGATCTTACAAAAGAACTGGTGAATTTGATTACTGCGCAGCGTGATTATCAAGCAAGTGCGCAAACCGTCAAGACATTGGATGCTATGTTTAACACCATTGATACCCTGCGCTGAGGTGACTAAATGGATCGCATGATTTATACGGCTATGACCGGTGCCAAGCAGACGATGGAGCAGCAAGCCACCGTTTCCAATAACTTGGCCAACGTCAACACCACCGCTTTTCGCTCGGAGCTTGCTACATTTCGTGCGGTCCCTATTCTTGGAAAAGCACAACCCACCCGAGCCTTTGTAACCGATTCAACCCCCGGGGCCGATTTTACGCCAGGTAATTTTCAGCAGACGGGTCGCGCCCTCGACGTTGCGGTTCAAGGCACGGGTTGGATTGCGGTAAGAGCCAATGATGGTTCAGAGGCGTATACCCGAGATGGAAATTTGCAAGTACAAGCTAACGGACTATTAACTACACACAATGGGACAACCGTCCTGAGCGATCCTGGCCCCGGCGCACCCCCCGCTCCTATCACTATTCCTCCTAATACAGTGGTGACCGTAGCCCCTGATGGAACGGTTTCAGCAACTACGTCGCAAGGCGGGAATATTCCTCCCATCGTGACAGTGGCCGGAAAAATTCGCTTAGTTGATCCTCCTGCAAGCAACATGATGCGCCGCGATGATGGCTTGTTTCAAACCCGTGATGGTCAAGCAGCCGCTCCGAGCGCACGTGTGCAAGTTGCATCCGGAAACTTAGAGAGTAGTAATGTCAATTTAACGCACCAAATGGTGCAAATGATCGAGCTATCTCGACAGTACGAACTGAACACAAAAATGATTACCACCGCGAGTGACAATGAAAAATCTGCTAGTCAGTTATTGACCTTAAGCTGATTCATTCAACCCAAATAACTTAACGACGAGACCCCAGCCATGAACCGTACTCTAGCGATCGCAAAAACAGGAATGGACGCCCAGCAAACGCAAATGGATGTTATTTCAAACAACCTAGCCAACGTAGGAACTAATGGCTTTAAAGCTTCGCGCGCAGTGTTTGAGGATTTGATTTATCAAACCATTCGTGCTCCGGGAGCGCCTAGCAGTACGCAGACTAATTTGCCCTCAGGATTGCAACTGGGTACAGGTGTGCAACCCGTCGCCTCAGAGCGGATTCTTACGCAAGGTAACCTCACTGCTACTGGAAACCCAAAGGATGTTGCAATCAGTGGTAATGGCTACTTTCAGGTGCTGATGCCGGATGGCACAACGGGTTATACCCGAGATGGCGCCTTTCAAACCGATGCAACCGGGCAACTTGTAACCGCAAATGGTTATGTGATTCAGCCGCCCATTACTATTCCTGCAAATACCTTAACAGTAAATATTGCTGCAGATGGCACCGTTGCTGTGACGCAACCTGGAACAGCTACCCCAGTTCAGATTGGCAATGTGCAGTTAGCGATGTTCCAAAACCCCGCAGGCCTGAACGCATTAGGTGGAAATATCTACCAAGAAAGCGGTTCATCCGGCAATGCAGCTACGACTGCACCAGGTCAAAATGGGGCAGGCTCTTTGCAAGCAGGATATATCGAAACCTCCAACGTGAATGTGGTTGAAGAACTGGTGAATATGATCCAAACCCAGCGTACTTATGAAATCAATAGCAAGGCGATTTCAACTGCCGATCAGATGTTAGCCAAACTTTCTCAGATGTAAACCATGAAAAAATTAATTTCACTTCACTCGCTTAGTATTGTTTCTGCGCTTGCTCTGGGCTTATCAGGGTGTGCTCATGAACCCGCTCCTCATTCCATTATTTCCCAGCCATCAACAGCACGTCCTGCGCTGGCTGTCGAGGATCCCGAGCCTACCGGAGGGATTTATCAAACCCGTCCTGGTTACGGATATCGCCCCATTTTTGAAGATCGGCGTGCACGCCAAGTGGGCGATACGATTATCGTTACCTTAAACGAAAGTACAACAGCAAGTAAGAAGTCTTCAGCAGATGCTTCCCGGGCCACTTCTTCTGCTTTAACGATATCCCCTATCACGGGTTTGCCGACTTTGGGTTTGGCAAATGCGAGCTTAACCGGAACCAATACCACCAAATTTGCCGGTGCAGGGGATGCTGCTGCGACCAATACTTTTACTGGCACCATTACCGTAACGGTCATCGAGGTGCTTTCCAATGGAAATATGGTGGTGAGTGGAGAAAAACAAATTGCGGTGAATCAAGGAACAGAATTCATACGCTTGGCGGGTATTGTGAATCCAGCAAATATCTTGTCTGGAAACACCGTTTCTTCTACCCAGATTGCGGATGCAAAACTTGAGTACAAGGCAAATGGCTTTGTCAACGATGCCCAAGAAATGGGTTGGATGCAACGCGCATTCTTAAAAGTGTCGCCTTTCTAAGAGACTAATGAACATGTTTTCAACTGCCCACTCGATCATGAACCGCTTAATGAGCGGTGTTGCACAACCCATCAATATTCTATTCACCACTTTAATGGTCTTGATGTTGAGCACTCCTTGCTATGCCGAACGGATTAAAGATATTGCCAATATCCAGGGGGTACGTCCCAATCAATTAGTGGGGTATGGTTTGGTGGTGGGTTTGGATGGAACGGGTGACCAGACGACGCAGACGCCTTTCACGGTTCAAAGTTTGATCACCATGATGGGGCAGTTAGGGGTGAATCTTCCTCCCGGAACCAGTTTGCAGTTGAAAAATGTGGCTGCTGTAGCGGTAACGGCTGAACTTCCTGCCTTTGCGCAACCGGGTCAACGCTTGGACGTCGTGGTGGGATCCATTGGTAACGCAAAGAGTTTGCGAGGCGGAACACTTTTGATGACCGCACTGAAAGGGATTGATGGTCAAGTGTATGCCTTGGCCCAAGGTAACGTAGTGATTGGTGGATCAGGGGCTTCATCGGGTGGTGCCTCAAAACAAGTCAATCAGCTTTCCGCAGGGCGTATTTCTGAAGGGGGCACAGTGGAGCGCGTGGTTCCTACGAAGGTTGGAACCAATGGTATTTTGCACCTAGAGCTTCACAAAACAGATTTCGGTACTTCACAGAAGATTGAAGAAGCCATTAACAAGAAATTTACGGGTGATATTGCACGCGCAGTGAATGGCCGAACCATTGATGTGCGCGTACCTGAGGCGGCGGATGATCTTGTGAAATTTATCTCTGAGCTTGAGTCACTCTCTGTCACCCCCGCCCAAGGCTCTGCGCGCGTGGTGGTGAATGCGCGCAGTGGTGCAGTGGTGATGAATCAGAATGTCATTCTAGAGCCCTGTGCTGTCGCTCAAGGCAGTCTCTCAGTAACCATTACGCCGGATCCTTCTGTTAGCCAACCCAATCCTCTTTCGAATGGGGTCACGGCGGATACAACCAAAACCAACATTGATATTAAGCAAGAGGGGGGGGCGCTGATTAGTTTGAAAGGGGGCGCAACCCTCAATGATGTGGTGAGGGCCTTGAATACCTTAGGCGCAACACCTGGTGATTTGATTTCGATTCTGGAAGCATTAAGGGCTTCTGGAGCACTCCACGCTAATTTAGAAATTATCTAAGGCCCATCCTCATGGCTATTGATCCTTCTCACAAACTTGGTCTGTCGATTGACCCTGCTTCATTGCAGGCCTTGAAAAATCAATCTCACAATGCACCTGAGGCGTCATTGAAGACGGCTGCCAAGCAGTTTGAAGGCGTCTTTTTGAATATGATGCTCAAGAGCATGCGAGATACCGTGCCCCAAGATGGCCCAGGAAATAGCCAACAAACTAAAATGTTTCAGGGCATGTTAGATGAGCAATATGCTTCTGCTTTGAGCCAGGGGCGAGGTTTAGGTCTGGCTGATATGATTGTCCGACAATTTAAGGCTAATGGTCAGGTGGCTGCTTCAACGGATGATGTTTCTGGTGGATCGCCCAGTACTGGGGCGTCATCAGCGAGCTCAAGCGTCGACGCTGCTTTATCTGCTAAGGATAGTGTTCCCGTTCGTTTGCCTAGCGTATCTCTTCCAGCGGGTATTTCGTTGCCAAGCTCAAACGCAACCTCTCCTGCAAATACGGAAGCTTTAGGTAAAACCTCTTCTTCAGCCCCCGCTTCTTTTAAAGAAAAAATGGCTGATTTTGCTGCCTCAGCCAGCAAGGCAACGGGTATTCCAGCACATTTCTTAATTGCTCAAGCCGGACTAGAAAGTGGTTGGGGTAAACATCAACCTTTAAATACGAATGGTTCGCCTAGTTTCAACTTATTTGGTATCAAAGCCGGAGCGAATTGGAATGGTCCCGTGGTGAAGGCGACCACTACTGAGGTAGTGAATGGCGTGGCGCAAAAAGTCGTTCAGACTTTTAGAGCGTATAGTTCTTACACAGAAGCTTTTCATGACTATGCTTCTTTGCTGAGTGGTAGCGCCCGCTATGCCAAAGCCTTAGCCGCTAATACCGCGCAAGATTTTTCAAGTGCTTTGCAAAAAGCAGGTTATGCAACGGATCCCGCCTATGCTCAAAAAATTAAAAGTGCTATTAGGATGATAGGAGGGGTATCAGCGTGATTCGCTTCCTCAGTCAGTGTTGCTTCAAGTTTCACCTCAACCTGCCGTTAGTCTCGGTGAGCCATGATGAAATGGTTCTGAAGATTTATAGCTGCTAAATCAGCGGATACACTATGAGCGTTGTTAACCCCAATTTTTTTAATACCGCCGTAACGGGCTTGAACTACGCAAGCTCTGCATTGGCGGTTGTGTCAAACAATATCTCCAATTCAAGCCAGGCTGGCTATACGCGTGAGGTCGTTACCAACGTGAATCCGACCGGGGGTGGGGCGGGTGGGGTTCTTGTGGGGGAACGCCAGACCAGTGTGTATTTAAACGCCAATTTAATTAATGCTCAATCGAATGCCAGCGAGCAGGGTGCCTATGCACAGTATGCAACCCAATTAAACACAATCCTTGCTAGTACTACCGCAACTGGTACTTCAAACAATATTGCCACTGATATTGGCGGCTCGATTCAGAATTTCTTTTCTAGTGTGAACACATTGGCGACAACAACAGGAGATGCGACGGGGGCTGCGCGGAATGCGGTGCTTACCAATGCCACTATTTTAACCTCGCAATTTTCTTCTGTTGGAAACCAAATTAATAGCTTAAGTTCTCAAGTAGAACAAAACATTAACAGCGACATCGGAAGCATTAACGCGCTCGCCAAACAGATTGCTTCCGTCAATCAAAACATACAGCAAGCACAAGGGCAAAGCCTGATTCAACCTCCCAATAATCTTCAGGATCAGCGGGATCAGTTGCTTCAGCAACTCAGTAAATTGGTTGGGGTCACGACCTTACCCCAAAGCGACGGCACCTATTCTGTTTTTATTGGTCAAGGGCAAGCGCTGGTGTTGGGGACCACAGCTCAGAATTTGCAAGGTGCTACCTCTTCCACGGATCCTAGTAAGACCATATTGTCTTATTCCTCTCCCAATGGCCCGATCGCCATTCCAGATAATCAAGTGGTAGGAGGAGAACTCGGTGCTTTGGTTCAGTTTCGTGCGCAAACCTTAGCGCCAGCTGCCCAGGCTTTGGGCCAATTGTCTACCAGCTTTGCCGCGACTATTAATAATCAGCTTGCACTCGGGCGCGATCAGAATCAAAAACAGGGCGCCCCAATGTTTGGTTTGCCCCTGATCCCTAGCTCGGCCGCAACGACCAATACGGGTAATGGGGTGTTAGCCGTGACCATGACTAACCCTGCGCTCACCTATCCTAGCGACTATTCCGTCAAATTTGACGGGACAAACTATACGATCACACGCATCTCTGATGGTTCAGGTGGCGTGGACACGAATGGAAGCGCGATCTCTGCTGCGACCACCTATTCATCCTTGCCACAAACTGTTGATGGTTTAAATTTTTCTTTGAGCAGCGGTCAGATGCAAGCCGGAGACGCCATTACTGTATATCCCTATGACCAGACGATGGGTGGGGTTAAGGTGATCATGACCAATGGTGCCAACATTGCTGCGGCAGGGGGGGCCATTGCTGTTTCTGCCAACGCTACGAATGCAGGTTCAGGATCGCTCGCCATCACCGGATTAACCGGAACACTCGCAAGCAATCTGCCTTCTAGTACTGCCAATGTTAAATTTGTAGATAGTACGCATTATCAAGTGCAGCAAGGAAGCGGAAGCTATGGCGAAAGTACAGCGCTGGTGAATAACCAGGTCACTGTCAATGGCGTTACGATGACTTTGACGGGTTATCCTAAGTCAGGCGATACCTTTTCTTTGGGCCCCAATAATTTTGGTATCGCTGATAACAGCAACGTTGCGGCACTGGATACCCTTCAAACCTCAAGTACTTTGCTGGGTAATACCACAAACTTTAGTTCTTATTATAGTTCTATCATCGGCACGGTTGGTTTGGCAGGGCAACTGTATCAAGCGACGAGCCAGGCAGCGAACAATTCATTGACTACCGCTACCACATCACAACAAACTGTTTCTGGTGTGAATCTGGATGAAGAAGCTGCAAACTTGTTGAACTATCAGCGCCAATATCAAGCTTCTGCCAAAGTGATTACGGTCGCGAGTTCATTATTCCAATCCTTGCTTCAAATCTAAGGACTAGGTTTTTATCATGAGAATTTCTTCTTCTACTATTTTCACCAATGCTGTTGCTGCGATGAATCTGCAAGAAAATATTATTGCTAAAGATCAGCAGCAAGTGTCTTCAGGGTCAAGGATTAACTCACCGCAAGATGATCCTTTTGCTGCCGCTACTTCGGTTATTTTGAATCAGCAAGTGTCGAGAATTAATGATTTCACCCAAAATCGGAGTTCGGTTGAGTCTAATTTAAATCAGTTGGGATCGACCTTAAGTTCGATCACTTCAACCTTGCAAAGCGTTTCACAGAGTTTGGTGCAGGCAGGGTCTCCCACATTGTCTGGTAGTGATCGTCAGAGCCTAGCTACTGCGCTGCAGGGTAATTTAGATTCATTGGTGAGTTTTGCCAATATTCAGGATGGAAATGGCAACTATGTTTTTAGTGGCTATCAGACTTACACACAGCCCTATGATAAGGGTAATTTCATCAGCAGCTCTGCGAATTCTGCCAATACAGGAACAGCCAGTATTGCACTCACAAACACATCCTTAAATGCTCCTTTGCCCGGCTCAGCAACGATTACTATCAATTCGTACACGGCTGCAGATCCCACCACTATTCCTGTGACACCTCAGCAGTTCACATACAGCATTACTGGATTACCGAACGCGAAAGACAATGTGACGAATGCGTCTTCTGATAGTAATGGTTTGATTGATCTCACAAACGGCGGAACTGCAATAGGAACGCTCAGCTTGAGCGGAACCCCCACCGTGGGAGATAGTTTCACGATTATTCCCAAGCCCGTCACCTACCAAGGTGATCAGGGGGCCCGTTCTGTAGAAGTCAATGATGGGCAGTTTGTGAATACAACCCTAGTAGGCACAGACGTATTTGGTTCGATTCCTACTGGGAATGGAACATTTGCAACCTCATCTTATGGATCAAACACGGGTTCAGGTGTCATTAGTCCCGGATCTGTTACCACTTCATCTGCGTTAACGGGTAATCAGTATGCGATTACCTTTAGCGGTAGTGCGGGCCAAGTCACTGCTGGTAACCAGAATACCGGGTCTGTTTCGTATAACCAAGGCAGTGCAAGTGGAACCCCCACCACTAACGATCAATATAATGTTGTTTTTTCTATAACAAATGGAGAAACACAATTCACCATTGCTGATATGAGTACGGGTGTGACCTCTGCTGCACAATCGTATACATCAGGTTCCGCTATTTCACTGCCGAATGGCGCCTCTTTTTCTCTGAGCGGAAATCCCGCTTCAGGCGATAGCTTCTCTTATGTTCCGGGTCCAGCGACTACTTACAGCATTCAGAATTTGACAACGGGCCAACCGGTATCAGGTCAGACCAATGTGAGTTTCAAATCAGGGAATGCCATTCAGTTTGATGGGATGAGCATGACTATTAATGGGGCGCCTAGTTCTAATGACACGTTCTCAGTGAATCCTTCAACGACTACGGATGTGTTCACTGTTATTCAGAATGCGATTAATGCGCTTAAAGCGCCCGCTGGATCTGCGCAGCAAAGTGGCTCTCAGCTCTCAAATGCTATCTCAATTGCGCAGCAGGGCATTTCGGGTGCAATCACCCAAGTAGATCTGGGGCAATCACAAGTGGGTGGGCGCACGAATGTGTTAACTGCACTCGACAGCGCTACAGCGCTCAATAAAATCAGTTTGCAAAAACAAATTTCCGTCCTGACGAGCACCGATGAGGCGGCTGCCATTAGTGATCTTTCTCAGGCAACAGTGGCATTAACGGCGGCCCAAAAATGCTTCGTGCAGGTTCAGGGATTAAACCTCTTCTCTTTTATTCAATAAATTGCTTTTTACATTGCTGCCGCTGCGCGAGTAATCCCATCTAAAGAGACCTCCCAGAGCTTGTCAAAAGCCCTCAACCAACCGGGCATGCCAATCATCATTAAGAACAGGCCTGCTGCAAGGGTAATAGGAAAACCAATCGAAAAAAGATTGAGTTGTGGTGCGGCTTTTGAAAGCATACCCAAAGACAGATTTACAATAATCAGGGTAATGGTGACAGGGAGGGCCATCACTAAACCATGTAAGCAGAGCACCCCTCCATACGCCGAGAGCATTTTTATTCCTTCTGTTTTAAATCCTATTTCTGCAATAGGTAGGGTTTTAAATGTTTGGGCGAGTGCGCCAAACATGGCGAGATGACCATCAATCGCAAAAAAAACCAGACCTGATAAGGCCACCATCAAGGCGCTTAATGAAGTTGCAGAAGATTCGCTATTAGGATCATATAAAGTGGCAAAGCCAAGGCCCATTTGCGTTCCCGCTAACTCAGATGCAAGGCTCACTGAAGCAAACAGGATTTGCATCAGCATGCCCAAAGAAACCCCTATGAGGATTTCTCTGATCAGTACTCCTATCCCTTCCCAAGATCCTACTGTCACAGCTGGCAGGGGGCCAAGTGAAGGCGAAATAGCCAGTGTAATGACCGTACCCAGCAAGATACGAGCGGGGACGGGTATTCCTGTGTCGGAGATAAAAGGTGCGGTCATGATCAGCGCCAAAACCCGGGCGAGCGGCCAAATCAGCATGGCAAGCCAGAGCTGAAGCTGCGCATCTGTGAAATTGATCATGGGGATTTGAGCGTGCCGCTCAGTTCACCATAGTAGGCAAACTGATGAACAGTTGCCTTGTGTAATCAGTGAGCTGCGCAAGCATCCAAGAACCCGCTAATGCGAGCGTGAGAAAAACAGCAACTAATTTGGGTATAAATGACAAGGTGCTTTCATTGATTTGTGTGGCAGCCTGAAAAATACTCACCAGAAGGCCAACCCCTAGTGCCACCAGCAACATAGGTGCTGAAATCATCAGGGTAACCTGTAAAGCCTCTCGGCCCATTGTTAATACACTTTCTGGTGTCATCGTTGATCTCTTAATGCTTTTAGGTTGCAAAACTTGAGGCGAGAGAGCCCAAGAGGAGTTGCCAACCATCTACTAGAACAAACAACATCAGCTTTAACGGCATTGAAATGATACTAGGTGAAACCATCATCATCCCCATGCTCATCAATACACTGGCAGTGACCAAGTCGATGATGAGAAAAGGAATGAAAATGGCAAACCCTATCTGAAAAGCTGTTTTTAATTCGCTTGTGATAAACGCGGGAACAAGTAAACGCATGGTTACCGACTCTGCATCAACAGGGGCAGGGTCATGCGAAATCTTTACGAATAAAGCCAAATCTGATTGACGCGTTTGCTTAAGCATAAAAGCTTTCAGTGGAACACTTCCTTTGGCAATGGCTTCATCAAAGCCTATTTTATTTTGAGTGAAGGGTTGCCAAGCTTCACTATAGACCTTGTCAAAAGTAGGGCCCATTACAAACATAGTCAGGAATAAGGACAAGCCAATAATGACCTGATTGGGTGGCGAGGTTTGAAGCCCTAATGCATGTCGGAGAAGTGATAGAACGATCACGATGCGGGTGAACGCGGTGGTCATCAATAGCAGGGCTGGAAGGAATGACAGTGCACCAAAAAACAGAAGCGCTTGAACACTCAAGCTATAGGTTTGTGTGCCCCCAGGGCCTGGTGCAGCGGTTAGCGCTGGCAACAGTGCAGAGTTTTCCGCCTGGCAATTCCCCACAAATAGCACAGGCAGAACACATAAAACACTAAAAATAATTAGGGTGGCTTGACGCTTCAATATTGCTTGCATCGTCTTAGAATCTTTTTCTAGGCTTAGGTTTTGCTGAGAATTGAGATAGCCATTGGGAAAAGCTGGATTTCTGAGGCGCAATTTGAAATTCGCTGACGTTCACTTGGCGAGGTAGGGTATGCAGGGTATTCATTTGACCGTTTGCAACGCCCACGACCAGCCAGGTATCTGCAATCTCAAGGAGCACTACCCGTTCCCTTGCTCCCAGACGCACGCCACTGACAATTTTAAGAGGGTTTTTCTTAACATCGGGTAAGCCACCAAAGCGACGGAACAGCCATGCGCCAATAAACATGACCGCGACTACAATGACCAGACTGCCAAAGGCCTGCAGAAGTGCAGAACTCATCGATTGAGTTTCCTGATTCGCTCACTGGGGGTAATCACATCGGTGATGCGAATACCAAATCGTTCATTGACCACGACAACTTCACCTTTTGCGATCAAACAGTTATTGACATATACGTCCATGGGCTCCCCTGCTATCCCGTCTAGTTCAACTACTGAACCGGGTGCCAATTCTAACAAGCCTTTAATGGGTAGTTTGGTTCGACCTAACTCCACCGTAATTTGAACCGGTATATCGAGAATCATATCGATATCTCGAGTGGAAGATGGAGGAAGATCTCCCGTTAGAGGTTTGAATATATCAGCCTTAGATGCCTCAGCTTCTTCAACACTAGCAAAAGACTCTTGTTCTGCGAGTGCTGCCGCCCAGTCGTCAAGTTCGTTAGCAGTTTCTTCGTTTTCAGCCATGGTGTTTAGTCCTCGAAGTCATCTTGTCCGTTATTACGAATGAGCTTATTCACCTTCAGTGAATAGCGATTACGATGGGTGCCATACGTTGCCTCAAGTACGGGTACCCCATCGACCGTGGCGCGAATGGTCTCATTGATTTCAATGGGAATGATATCGCCCGATTCAAATCCAATCAGTTCTTCAACCGTCAGCTTTCTTGTGGCCAAAGGGGCCACGAGCTCAAGGGTGCTAGATTCGAGTTGGTGACGCAAAGTCTGATGCCACCTTGCGTCAGTTTCCATCGATTCACCGTGTAGTGAAGACATTAACTGATCGCGCACGGGTTCAATCATGGTGTAAGGCATGCAAATGTGCACGTTGCCGCTGGCTGATCCCATTTCAATCTGGAAACTGGTACTCACAACAACCTCTGCTGGAGTGGCAATGTTCGCAAATTGTGGATTAATTTCACTGCGTAGGAGAGTAAATTCTAGTGGTCTGATGGTTTTCCATGCAGTTCCGTAATCCTCCCATACAAGCTTTAACATGCGAAAAATGATTTTTTGTTCAGTGGGCGTGAATTCTCTCCCTTCAATACGGGTGTGAAAACGACCGTCTCCACCAAACAAGCTATCTACCGTTAAGAAAATCAAGCTTGGATCAAAAATAATGAGGCAACTGCCATGCAAAGGTTTTGCAGTGCAAATATTGATGTTGGTGGGGACAACTAAGTTTCTTAAGAATTCGCTATATTTCTGAACTTTAATGGGGCCCGTTGTGACTTCATGACCTCTTCGAGTAAAGCTATACATAGAGATTCTAAATGCGCGTGCAAATCGTTCATTAATGATTTCAAGCGCGGGCATGCGACCGCGGACGATACGTTCCTGTTTAGCGAGGTTATAGGGCTGAATTCCTGTCAGAAGCGGCGCTTCGGATGGAATATCCTCGTCCCCTGTTACCCCTTTAAGGAGTGCATCTACTTCCTCTTGCGAGAGGATTTCGTCACTCATTGTCACGGCGCTGTCTCCTGTAACTTTTACTGAATGATGAAAGAAGTAAAAAAGATCTTGCTGATTTCTGGAATTTCAATCCCATCATCCTCTGCGGCTTCAGCAATCTGATCTGCAATTGTATCTGCAAGTTTTTGCTTGCCTTCGGTACTGCGAAGTTCTGCAGATTTAGTACTGGATAATATTTTTAGACATTTGTCCCGGATCATGGCCATATTTTTTTTCATTTCTTCAGCTGCAGCTTCACCTGGCACCTGAAGCGTGATACCGACTTGCAAAAAATGCTCTTGTTCGGTGTCGGCCAGGTTGACTGTGAAAGGATCTAAAACTAAGTAGGCAGGAGGTTCTTCTTTCTCTCCTTTTTTCTTTTTCTTTTTCTTTTTCTTTTTATGTTCGCCTGTATCTTCGTCACCCTCTTTTTTGGCGTGTATAGGCTTGGCTTCATCCTCATCGCTCGCACCTTCAGCGCCTGCTGCTGCCGGTTGCATGACTAAAAAGTAATAGGCGGCTCCGCCAACCATAGTGAGCACAAGGACTGCAGCAACAATAATGAGTAGCAGTTTTCCTTTCTTTTTAGGGGCTTCTTCCCCTGCTTCAGCAGCTTTTTCTTCGGCCATGACTTCACCTCAATATGAATGAATGCATTATTACTTGTATTTTTTACGGTTCATGCACTAAATAAGCCTAAACCTACCGGGTATATTCCGATTTTGATTCATGATGTCTTCTGTAAATGAATACAGTCTTAAGCAAAAGTATCCAATAGGCCACGGTAAATCTTTGTTGCGCTACCCGAAGCAACCAAGCTGGGCACCGCTGTTGCGCCTTCCCCTATGGTGTTTAAAGAGGATGCACTTGATCGGCTACCGGCTGCGTCTTGATCTTGATTTTGTTGCGAAGATTGGGCAAATTGGCCGCTTAAGTCAGGCTGAACCTGAGTTTGCCCTAATTCTAGTCCTGCTTGGGTAAACATATCTCTGAGCTGGGGTAAGCTGGCTTCAATGGCTTGGCGAACTGCTTCATGCGGGGATACGAAAACGGCAGAAGCTTGGTCGTGTTTTAAATCTAAGGTGATTTGAATAGGCCCTAAGTGCTCAGGGTTGAGGTTGAGTTGTGCAGAACCCATCTGGTTTTTTGCAATAAATAGCGCTTGTTGTCCTAATGCAGCAGCCCAAGGCCCTTCTCCTAATGCGGGTGCGATGGAGAGCGACGAACTGCCTGTTGGGCTCGTTAAGCTTGCAGTCTCACCCATGGTGTTTGCTGCGCTATTTTCTTGCAGCCCCTCTGCGTAGATCAGATCTTGAGATGCATCAGGCTGAGCGCTGAGATGGTTGAGCCCGCTTGTGTTGCTCAATGCTGAACTGCCTCCAATACTAGCCAGCGCGCCTCCTGCCACTGGCAGAGAGTTTGAACCGTTGATCGCTGGGTTTTGAATGCTCGTTACCATGGCTTGTGCAAAATGACTTGCGTTCATGACTTCAGATTGGCTTTCTGCTAAAACATTGTTAGGGTTATTTGTTGCGCCATCCATAGGTAGCCCTGCTAAAAAAGCTTCTTGGCTTGCACTTAATCCATGCACGTTGGACTGAGCAGCCCGGGTGCTGTTGTCAGGGGTGGGAGCTGGGTTTTGAGTGGGGTCGGTTTGTGTTGCATTTGCTTGGGCCGTTTGCGTATTGCCCATCGCTGAGCTTGAATCGTTGGTTGCAGATGAGGGAGCAGAACTAGATTGACTGGTATCTGCTGTGGGGGAAGCGGTGCTAGATGCGTCATGATTGACTGGGGTATGGGTTTTATCTTTAGTCTTTTTGGGGTCATGAGGTTTATGAGCCTCATTGGCTTGCTTAAGGGTGGATTCATTTGCATTTTGAACCGATCCATCTTGCAGATTTGCGCCAGCAGAAAAAGAGGGATTTGGTCGATGCGCTGCATGGGTTGAAAAACGAGAAGCATCGGCGAGTCCCAAAGATTGAGTCATGTTTATCTGGGATTGGGAGTTGACTAAGGCATCGGAAAACAGGCTGCCAAAAGAAGTGTTTGAACTCGCAGTCTTATCCATTAAATGGGTCTTATTCGAGACATTAACTGCAGGCGCTAAAGATGAAGCAATGGTTGTCATGGTAAATATCCTTAATATGCAGATTGTTTAATCAGCGAAGCGCGGGCTGCAAAAGCATCCATCTCACGTTGCTCGCGTCGCAATTCAGCGAGTTCGGCCACTTTGCGTCTTCGCTCTAATAAAATTTCCAGGGACTTCATTTTTCGATTGGCTTCGCGCCACTGTTCTTTAGATAAATCTAAGTGACGTTCACTCATGAACAGCGCACGTTTTTGGAGTTCAAAAGCGTCTTGTAGCTTGGCAATAAAACCTTGAAAGTTAATCAGGTCTGCTACGGTTATTCCGTTTTCTGAACCCGATCGCAAGCGATCGTGGTATTCCTGCAAATAGTTTTGAAGCATGTTTGTTTTGTGTGTTTCTTGGTCACGCTTTTGTGTGGCTAGGCCTAGTTCGCGCGTGCGTGATTCGTATAACTCTTTGGCCTGTTCTAATAAAAAGTTCAAAGTGGCGTTGGGTTTCATGACAATACCTCTGCTAAGCGCTGGCGAGACTCTAAGTAGTGAGTTGATTCGCGCAGGTTCTGCTGGAGATAACCTTCAATGCGAGGGAATAAACCGATAGCGCGATCTAACTGTGGGTCAGATCCAGGGCTATACGCTCCAACACTAATGAGATCGCGCGCGCGTGAGTAACGCGAATAGAGTTGCTTAAATTCCCTTACCTTTAAGAATTCATCGTCAGAAACAAGTTGATTCATTGCACGACTGATGGAGGCTTCCATGTCTATTGCTGGGTAGTGACCTTGCTCGGCTAAAGACCTCGACAGAACAATGTGTCCATCAAGAATGGCTCTTGCCGCATCAGCAATAGGATCTTGTTGATCATCCCCTTCTGTGAGGACGGTATAGAAAGCAGTGATAGAGCCACCCCCTTGTTTTCCATTTCCAGCGCGCTCGACCAATTGAGGAAGCTTGGCAAATACGGAAGGAGGATAACCTTTAGTTGCAGGGGGTTCACCAATGGCTAGCGCGATTTCTCGTTGAGCCATCGCGTAGCGGGTCAGTGAATCCATAATCAAGAGTACATTTTTACCTTGATCTCGAAAGTGCTCGGCAATGGAAGTAGCATAGGCAGCACCCTGCAGTCTCATTAAAGGCGGGCTATCGGCTGGGGCTGCGACGACAACAGAACGTGCCCGGCCTTCATCTCCTAAAATTTCTTCAATAAATTCCTTTACCTCGCGTCCACGTTCACCAATTAAGCCCACCACAATGACTTCGGCTTCGGTATAGCGGGCCATCATACCAAGGAGAACGCTTTTACCTACGCCGCTTCCGGCAAAAAGTCCCATGCGTTGGCCGCGGCCTACTGTGAGCATGCCATTAATTGCGCGAATGCCTACATCTAATACTTGCTTGATGGGCGCGCGGTCTAGAGGGTTAATTGGGGTGGCATACAGCGATCCCCATTCAGGTTCAAGCAGGGGGCCAAGACCATCGATAGGGTTACCTTGAGAATCTAAAACACGTCCAAGTAAGGTTTCACCTACCGGAAATTGTCTGGATCGGTCAGAGCGTTTTTTTCTATGAGGGTTGATACCGTTCAGGCTCGGGGCGGTCATAGAGATGGGATCGGGTATGACAACGGCTCCGGGAGTCAGCCCAAAGACATCTTCATGGGGCATCAAAAAAAGCCGATGATCAGAAAAACCGACTACTTCAGCGGCGACAGAACGTCCATTTTCTAAAGCAATGGAACAAGTACTGCCAACCGGTAAGCGGGGTCCTACGGCTTCTAGAACCAAACCTGCCACGCGCGTGAGGCGTCCTGAAATGCTGAGTGGTTGAGTGAGTTCAAGTAACTCAGCGCAACTTTGTAAATAATTTCCCCACCGGGCTGCATGCTTTACAGCATGGCCTAAATTTGAACTTGGGTTGAGGGGAGGGGAGGCGATCATTTTAGAGTTCGGCTTCTACTTGGTCTTGGATCGCTTCTGAGGTCTCTAATTTTTTATCTGTATCTTCATCTGCATCTTCAGCTGCAGCTACAGCTACAACTTCAGTTTTTTTTCTATTGGGAAGCCCTTGCCAGTCCAGTGCGTCTAGGCTTGCGGTGACCCGCTCCCAGCGTGTTTCAAAAGTACCGTCGATATCTGTGGTGGCGGTCATTAATTTAAGACCTCCGCGCGAGATGCTTGCCTCAGAGATAAAACTCAGTTTGCGGCCAGCAAAATCTTCGCTGAGATGTTTTTCAACCACAGCGAGATCATCGGGGTGCATGAGTACACGTGTGGGTTCCATGCTGGCGGGGAGGGCTTGAATAGCGTGTTCCACCATTTTGCTGACCAGTTGCTCATCCATTCGGTAGGTGAATCCGAGAACCCGACGCGCAATTTCGAGGGAAAAAGCTGTTAATTCTGCTGCGACGACTTCATCTAGGCGAGACAATTCAGTCTGAAAGTTCTCGCTCATTTGGCTCAATATTTTTCTCTGATTTTCGCCATCTGAGAAACCTTCCCGATATCCTTCGTGATAACCCTCTTGGTATCCTGCTTGGCGCCCTTCTTGGTGACCTTCTTGCCTTGCCATTTCCTGCATGGCTTCAATTTCCTCGGCAGTGGGTAACACTACTTTTTCACTGGACTCTTCTTCTAATATTTCTTGTATTCGCGCAGAATCTGGGGCATCGAATGCCTGCATTTGCCATAGCTCAACACCATCTTGTTTGACAGGTTTGCGCTTAGAGGTAGGCATCATCACCACCTTGGCCTGCAATCATAATCTGACCGTCATCTGAAAGCTGACGCACAATCGCGATGATCTCTTTCTGTGCTTCTTCGACCTCACTGACTTTGACAGGACCTCTGTTTTCCAAATCTTCTTTCATTGATTCAGCAGCACGTTTGGACATGTTTCGCAGAATTTTATCTTTCAGTTCATCAGGTGCTCCGCGCAGAGCTGTAATCAGCATGTCAGAGGAGACTTCGCGCAAGAGCGTTTGGAATCCTCGATCATCAATACCAATCAAATCATCGAAGGTGAACATTTCATCTTGAATCGCTTGCGCAAGGTTAGCGTCATGAGATTCGATGCTGGAGATAATAGAAGCCTCTGATTCTTTGCCAACGAAATTCATCAATTCTGCAGCAGCTTTGACGCCACCTAGTTTGGCTTTTCTCATTGACTCTCCGCTGGACAGTATTCGGCTGAGTGCCTCATTCAGTTCTATAAGTGCCGCAGGTTGCACACCATCAAGCGTGGCAAGGCGGAGAATGGTGTCGTTGCGTAAGCGTTCAGAAAAATTACGCACAATGTCACTCGCCTGACGAGGCTCAAAATGCGCAAGAATGGTTGCGATGACTTGAGGATGTTCGTTTTGTATGAGTTCAGAAACGGAGATGGGCTCCATCCATTTTAGACGCTCAATACCATCGCTATCATGATCGGTGATGATGCGATCTAATAAACTATTCGCCTTGTCCTCACCTAGAGCCATGTTCATCACCGATTTTAAATATTGGTTTTGATCTAAGGCGGCCAGAGGAGAAACATTACCAATGAGGGACCGGAATTCTGCAATGACAGCGCTGATTTCCTCTTTTTCAATGTTTTGCATGGAAACCATTGCCGTACCAATATCCTGAACTTCGTTAGGAGTGAGTTGTTTTAGAACATCGGCAGCGCCTTTTTCGCCAAGCGCCATCATCAAAATTGCGCTTTTTCTTACGCCCTCGCTAGTACTCATCTCATCATCCTTATTCGTTAGCCCAGATTCTTACAATCCCAGAAATTAACTGAGGATATTTTTCATGCAATCTGCGTAACAGTTCCATTTCGCGCTCAACAGGATCAACAGGCAGGGTTTCGTCCACTTCTTCTTCCTCAATACCTTCTTCAGATGTGGCTGTCCCTGCTTCACCCGTTGCCCCCGCTTCTCCTTTTGCTAGGGCACGTTCAGCGGCAGTTTTTGCATCCAAACCATTCAGTTCATCTTCTTCACCGGCAATAATTTCACGGCCAGCCAGAGCTTTCATTTCTTCTGCATCGACCACCCGTATAGGGGGTCCGCTCACTTTGTTTACCGCTGGGCGAATATAACCAAACCATAGGTAGGCCCCAACAATAGCCAGCAGCATGTAGCGTCCCACTTCTTTTGCCAACTCAATGTTCTCGGGTTGTTTCCAGAGAGGAAGTTCGGGGCCTGTGTCCTCTTTAGGCAAGTTGAAAGCGGTATTCACAACATTGACCGAGTCGCCACGCTCTTTATCGTAACCTACAGCATTTTGGACTAATTCAAGCAGTTGGGCACGTTCCGGTTCAGTAAAGGGACGATACTTAACATTTCCCTTTGCATCGACTTCGCGTTTATTGTTGACCACGACTGCGACGGTCAGTCTTTTGATGATTCCACCCGGGCGCTGTTCATACGAAACTTCTTTGTCTACTTCGTAATTTGTGGTGGCCTCTTTGTTTTCACTCACGGGAACAGTTGATCCAGATCCGGTAGCAGGTTTTGGGGCATTGATAGGTGCAATAGCATTGGGCGTGGGCTGATTAGTCAGGGCACCAGGAATACCGCCATCTACTGGCTGAGAGGTTTTTCCTTCGCTATTTTGTTGACTGCGAATCGATGCTTGTTTTGGGTCTCCGTTAGGTTTGTAAGTCTCGTTGGCTTTCTCTGCGCGAGAAAAATCGACTTCAGCACTGACTTGGGCGCGCACATTGTCCACGCCAATAATGGGGCTCAGAATGCCCTCTACGCGTCGCATGAGGCCTTGCTCAACCTCGCGCATATACTTAAGTTGAGTATCGTTGAGTGAGTTGCCGTCCTCTTTGGGCATTTCAGAGAGTAAGGTACCGGATTGATCGACTACGCTGACATTTCCCTGGGGTAAATCAGGCACGCTATTGGAAACCAGATGCACAATAGCCCTGACTTGACCGCGCTCTAAGGTGCGACCCCCTCTCAAGTTCAGTAAGACTGAAGCGGTAGGCTTTTGTTGATCTTTTAAAAACACAGAGGGTTTAGAAAGTCCCAAATGAACCCGTGCCGATTCAACGGCTGAGAGTGCTTGGATGGTGCGTGCCAATTCTCCCTCCAGCCCGCGTTGGTAATTGACTTGCTCTTGAAATTGACTAGTGCCTAGTTTTTGGCTTTCCAAGAGCTCAAACCCCACTGTTCCCCCTTTTGGGAGGCCTTGGCTGGCCAAAGCGAGGCGAGCTTCATGGACCTTGTTTGAAGGAACAATGATGGCGCCGCCTTCATTAAATTTGTACGGAATATTCATCTGCTGCAAAGCGGTGATGATAGACCCTCCATCACGGTCGCTTAAGTTGGCGTACAGCACGCGCATGTCAGCATTCGTTGAAGATGGCGCCGCGTTCCATATGATGGCTGCCACCGCCAAGCTAATGATGGCGATGAGCGTCAACATCGCCCCAAATTTTGGGCTGTTCAGTATTTCGCTGACTATTGAGGGCTTAGGGGGTGCCTCTGGTGTTGCTACA
This sequence comes from uncultured Ferrovum sp., assembly GCA_903905585.1. Classification (GTDB taxonomy): domain Bacteria; phylum Pseudomonadota; class Gammaproteobacteria; order Burkholderiales; family Ferrovaceae; genus CAIVHB01. Next base: position 47,250 of record CAIVHB010000051.1, read on the forward strand.
GTCAGATCGTCACCATTCAGAGTTAGTTCTTCTGTTGCCATAGTATTTATGCCATTTGATGGTTATCTAGCGGGTCAGGGCATCAACTTAATGTGCCCTATTCGCAATTCATGAATCACATTATTACGCATTGTCAGCGCATCCTAATTGCATGATAAGAAGGGAGTAAAACCCCTTTATTGAGCTCTAGATTCAAGGATTAGGGAGGCAAAATGGCAGTCATCGAACATAGAAAAGGTGCATCACATGCCCATTTCAGGAATCTCTAGCAGCCCCTCGGTTGGTATTGATCAAATTTTGGCTCAGATCCGTCATGTCAAGGCTAGAACGCAATCTCCTACCCTGGGCGCTGAAGCCAATGGTGCTGGCCCTGCGGGTGCGGGGCCAGCGAGCATCGTGAACTTGGGTTCTGGGTCAGTTGGGCAACCCAGTCAGGCACTGAATGCGCTCAGAAACAACGCACTTAATGTGTCTGGCGTTCAAGGGGTGGGAGATGCTGCGCCCGCAGCCCCGGGTAGTTTTATGAGTTCGCTGAAAGCCTCGCTAGATCAAGTTAATAACAGTCAGAACAAAGCTTCAGAGTTAGGTCAATCGTTTGAAAAGGGCGATCCTAACGTGGATTTAAATGATGTGATGGTAGCGGTTCAGAAAGCCAATGTGAGTTTTCAAACTGCTGTGCAAGTAAGAAACCGAATGGTTTCTGCCTACCACGACATCATGAATATGCAGATTTAATGATTGTTTAGGTAAAACGCGAACGACTTTGCGCTTTCTTTCTTTCTTGGGCCTGAATGGTGCGTCTGACAAAGCGCTCGTCTTCTGCATTTAAGTCCTCTACAGAACACCCATAACGCCAAATGGTGTTGCCATCTGTTTGCAGCTCTTCTTTAACGTGCCGAAGTATGAGGGTGAGTGCCGCTCGATCAATGGCATTAAATTCTAGGTAGCAATTTGGAATGGGTTCTCCGACCGGAAGCGCCGTAATTTTTTCGGTGCTTTCAAAGCTAAGCCCCCCTTCGCTTAAATCCATCACTCTAAAAAAACAGTTTTCTCCCAGAACAGATTCCGGAAATTCGACGATGGGAACATTTCCTAAACCCAGCGCAATACGATATGTTTCGCGTTTTTGCGCGATGCTTTCTGCGGGAGACGAGATATCTTTCAAGTGACCTCCGGTTTGGGAAGGGAAAGGGTGGGGGGGGTGTCTTTGGCAGCCTGTCCCGAATCAAGATAATGCAACCAAGCAAGTAGTTCAGCTACGGCACGATATAACGAGGTGGGAATGTGCTTGTCAAGATCTACTTGAATAAGCAGGGCCACGAGTTCTCTCGATTCATGCACATAAACGCCATGCGCTTTGGCGCGCTCAATAATGGCATCAGCAAGCATTCCTCTGCCCTTGGCGACGACTCTAGGAGGCCCGCGTTCGGCGTCGTATGCCAGCGCTACAGCCTGCTGTCGCGCGCGCAGCCCCGCCTCGTCAAGATCAAAGTGCTCTTCAGACAACTTTACTCTCGATGTCTTTAGGTTGAACACTTAATTGTTCGGTGCGAATTCCTGCATCTTGCAGCCGTGTACCCAAAACAGGAAGGGCAAGTTTCATCTTTGAAACTTGCAAAGCATCGGTGATGAGACTGATTTGACAGCCTTGGGGGCCCAATCTTAATTCTGCTAAGACTTCTCCCAAATGGGGTAGCGAAAGTTTGAGGGTACTTTTCCAGTGGATGGGTGACGAGCCCGCACCATGTTCCTGGTCGCCATGCGGATATACATCATCCGGCTGAACTGACCATTGTAGGTCTTGCCCCGGCCAAATTTGGCCTTGCCAAGGAATCACTTGAGAGTCTAAGGATTGCAACTGTTGCTGCAAAACTCCCAGTGATTGAGGGTGAATGGTGCGGGTGAGGCTGGCGGTTAGCGTGTGAGCGTTTTGCAGAAGATCATGTGTTGGCCCTGAAGGAAGCACGTCTGGCCGAGGTTTTGTGGGGCGGTCAAGTTGCGCTTGCGGTTCTTGTAAAATCTGAGTTTGTGAGCGTAAGCCTGATACCCAGTCAGCCAGATGGGATTCATAAAATATCCCAGAATTTGAGAGTGCATGAGACAAAACGTGTGCGAGATCGGCTGTGCTCTGATCTCCTGATACTGCAGGGCTGCCAAGCAGTGCTTGGGTTTTAACTGTTTCCTCATTTTGAGGAAGCGTGATGCCCAAAATAGATTCGATGAGTTGTCCTGTTCTGGAAAGTTCTAAGCCAGACAGTTCATTTGCTACCGCTTGAGATAATTCGACACCAGATGGCACGTTTTGTGGGGCAACGCTCAAGGCAGAATCTATTGCATGGCCAGAAACAACCGGGCCTACGGCAGAAACTCCCGAGAGCGCATCAACCATTTTAGTGCATACCTGAACCGTAAGCCTTATTGAGTTTTTGTTGCGAACCCGTTGAATGGATCAGTTCTTGTAATTCATCCATCCAAGGTTGCGTTTCACGACGAATGGCGGTGTCGTCGGCTAAAATTTTGCGCAGTAAATCGAGTTTTTCAAGTTTCAAGGCAGGGTCTAGTTCAACCTCAGCCTCTGATTCCATCAGAGCATGTGTGAGGGGGCGGCACTGGTTTTCAAGATCTTGCAGGTGCTGCCAGTCTCGTCGCTTAGCCGCATTCACCATAGCGCCCATGATTTGAGAAATACCGTTGTAAATACTGATCACTTCTACTGGGGTCATATGAGCGCTCACACCGTAGCCGATTTCATCGATTGCAATCCTACAGGCTTTTGCCTGCGTTTGGGTGTGATTGCACTCCATGCCGATTCTAGTTCACCCAGTAATCCATCCACTTCAACTAGTTTTGAGCGATCGTTATGAATGTTGGCCTGAGAAAGACAAAATTGCATATATTCATATAGTGAAGAGAGACGATCTGCCATCTGGGGATCGGCTTTCCAACTTAAACTTTGATTAAGACCTTCAGAAATAATAGAGATTGCACGGCCAATATTTAAGCCTTTAGCTGCAATGTCCCCTTGTTCCAGCGCAAACATAGCTCTGCCCACCGCAAAGCGCGCTCCTTCAAACAACATGGCCACTAATTGATGGGGGTCTGCATTCATGACACCCGTTTCAACTCCAGTCTCTTCATACGCTCGTGCGCCACGTAAATGTGATCCAAACATCTTATCTGCTCCCGATCTGCTGGAAGGGTGTATGCGCTTCAGGGTTGCTCTCATTGCGGCCTTATATAAAAGAATACAATCTTTCGAGCCGTCCACTCAAACTACCCCGGCGCATTTGCCCAGGTAATTCAGCTTACGGCTACCCGCCCAATAAACTTGAGGCTCTGCGCTATTCTGCCTAAGTTGCGCTTCATCTCTTATTAGAAGAAAGGCCATAAAATCCCATTACTTTTTTGGTTCTGGATGGATGATCCCCTGGAATTCTTTTGCTATTGAGCTCGAGTCTCTTAAGTTTTTTTAAGGCATGCCGTAAGTCAGCCATGCCAGACATTGGATCTGACAGGAAAAAAATTTGAAGCGTTAAAGTTTTTTTTCTGTCATCCGTTAAGGCTTACATCGGCGCTCATTGATTGCCGAGTTTGATAAGCGGCGAAACCGGGCCACAGCAGGTGGACCACGCCGGAATCCCTCCGGGGTCCACGAGCACTTTAATTGAGCTTTTTAGGAGACTGACAACATGGCTTCTTATATCAACACCAACTATGCTTCGCTGCAGGCCCAGTATAATCTGACCCAGTCGCAATCGGGGCTGACCACTTCTATTCAGCGTTTATCCTCTGGTCAGCGTATTAATACGGCTGCGGATGATGCTGCTGGCTTAGCGATTTCTGATCGTATGACCGCACAAGTCAACGGTCTAGATCAAGCCGGCCGCAATGCAAACGATGGTATCTCATTGGTACAAACTGCTGATGGGGCTTTATCTTCTATCGCAGCTGACTTACAGCGTATGCGCCAATTGGCAGTGCAATCCGCTACAGGTACGCTGTCATCTGCAGACCGTCAGTCAGTGAACCAAGAGTCACAAAACCTCTTGGCGGAAATTAATCGTGTTTCAAGCACAACTAACTTTAACGGCGTGAGTCTCTTGGATGGTACCTTTACGAACAAGAACTTCCAGGTTGGTGCTTCAGCCGGTCAGACTGTTGGTATGACTTTGAATGCGGCCAATACTAGCGACTTGGGCGCTTACCAGTTATCCGGTACAAGTAACTATTCATCAGGCTCGCAAGGTGCATCTACTGTCAGTATCACCAGTTCCTACAGCTCTTCTAGTTACCTCACTATTACCTCAGATAATACAGCGACGACGGGTGTTCAGATTGGTGCTTCAGTTGCTACCAACCCAACCACCAATTCGTACCTGGGCTTGAGCGCAACCAGTGCTTACGCTAAGGCTGCAGCAATTAATGCGCAGTCTTCTCTGACTGGAGTGAGTGCAAGTGCAGTGACCTACCTTGGTGGCCTTAACATCACTTCCACGTCCTCTATCCTCTCTACTGCCCCTACAGCTTTAAGCAATATGGCTGCAGGTGATTTGTACATCAATGGAGTGTCGGTAGGTTCTGCTATCGCAGGTACGGATTATGTCAGTGAGGGTACTAACGTCACTTCAGCCATTAATGCGATCTCTGCTAGTACGGGCGTCACCGCAACTGTGGATACCAGTTCTGGTGCAATTACGCTTGCGGCTGCTGATGGCAGGGATATTAATGTGAGCTCCACCGCGAATGGTTTGGTTGCAAGTGGATTAGGCTTTGGAACAAGAACAAGTTCTTCTACCGCTCCTGCTGCATCTGATACCTTAACAGCAGGGGGGATTTTGACCTTGTCTTCAGCGGTGAATTTTGCGGTCACCTCTACGGGCACCGCCTTGGCTGACTCAGGTTTGACAGCCGACACGACGGCACCCGCGGCGAATACCATAGCGACTACATCGGGAACCACTGCGCTAGCTGAGACGTTTACAGGGATCACAAACGTTGACCTGACTACACAAGACTTAGCAACGACCGCTTTGACCACTCTGGATGCAGCGATTCAGCAAGTTGACACACAGCGCGGTAACTTGGGTGCGATTCAAAACCGTTTTCAATTAACCGTGAATGACCTTGATACAAATTCGATTAACCTTCAAACGTCCCGTAGCCGAATTCGTGATACTGATTTTGCGGCAACGACTGCAAGCTTATCGCAATCACAGATCTTGCAACAGGCTGGAACTGCCATGTTGACGCAAGCAAACACCTTGCCCAACTCGGTATTGGCTCTGTTGAAAGGTTAATCTGGGGACGATGTTTAATTAAGCAAATCATCCCCAGGAGAATTTTTCTCTTGGGGTGTTCTGGCTAAAGAGCCAGATAGATAAAGGGTTGGAGGAAATCCGACATGGAGATTAATACAGTTAATACAGCAATGCCAATGGTAAGAGAAATGACCACTGGTGCGTCAGATGCTGGCCATGGGAGAGCGCAAGTCGCTCTTGACCCCGCCTTTGCACCGACTCGGGTTGCGTCTTCACCACAGGCGACGACTGGATCACTTGCAACGAATGGAACGGGTGCGGATGTTCCTTCTGCCGAACAGAAAGGCAACACGGCCAGACAGGCAGCATTGAAAGAGGCAATGGATGCAGCGACGCAATCTATTCAGCAGTTATCCCCGTCTTTAGAGTTTCAAGTTGACCCAGAGACAAAACAAACAGTTGTGCGCGTGGTGGATACCACGAATAATGAGGTGATCAAGCAAATTCCTAGCGCTGAGTTTTTAAGAATTTCTAACGCAATCGAGGGTTTGCAAAAACATCTGCTCGACGAAAAGGCCTAAAACGTTATGTCATCATCCAGTGGGATCAGCGGTTTATTGAGCACATTAAACACGGGTGCTACTGGAAATAGCGTGACTGGAAGCACAAGCGCTTCGGGGTCAACGGGAAATTCCAGCAATTCAAGTTCCACCAGTACGAATATTGGAAATATTGGTAACCTTTTCACATCTTCAAATCAAGGCACCTTAGCTTCCGCAGGAATTGGCTCTGGATTGGATGTGAATCAGTTGGTGAGCCAATTGATGTCAGTGGCACAAGCTCCTGTTACGCAACTCAACTCCCAAATCAATACAGATCAAAGTAAGATCAGTGCTTATGGTCAGCTTAGTGCAGCGGTTTCTAGCTTTCAGACCACGTTAGGGGGTTTAACCGACTCCACACAATATAATTCTTATACTGCAACCCCCTCAAATACCACTGTGATGTCGGCCACCGCGAGCACAAAGGCGACGGCTGGCACCTACACGATAGGGGTAACGCAATTGGCGCAAGCGCAAACCTTGGTGGCTACAGGCCAATCCAGTGAAACAAGTTCGATTGGTTCAGGCACCTCTACAACACTTTCGTTCCAATTTGGAACGGTGAGTACCTCTGGCAGCACGACCAGTTTTACCCAAGACTCGTCTGTTAGCGGTGGCTCCGTCACGATCACTTCAAGCAATAACACTCTTCAAGGAATTGCCTCCGCAATTAATGCAGCAAGTATTGGGGTAAGCGCTACCATCGTGAATGATGGCGGAACCTCGCCGTGGCGTCTTGCCTTGACTAGTGCTAAGGCGGGTGCAAACAGCAATATGAAAATTACCGTCAGTGGTGACGCTACCCTTGAATCATTGCTGGCCCAAGATCCAGCCGGAACTCAAAACATGACCCAGACCCAAGCAGCGCAGAGCGCGGCTTTAACCGTGAATGGTTTGTCTATTTCGAGTTCTACAAACACCATTACAAGCGCAATCCCGGGGGTCACGCTGAATCTTGCCTCAACCACTACTTCATCGACTACTTCCGGTAGTTCAACTACCACGAATAACACCCCCATATCACTTGTGGTTGCTCAAGACACAACGAATATTGCTACGCAGGTGCAATCGTTTGTGACGGCCTACAACGCAATGGATACTACGGTTTCTCAACTGACTGCTGCGGGATCAAGTGGAGTTTCCGCCGGCTTGCTCGCTGGGCAGTTCAGTGCCCAAAAAGTTCAAAGCCAAATGCGTAGCATGTTGGGTGGCTCGATGATTGGCCCTGGCGGAACCGCGGTATCTCTGAGTGATATTGGTATCACTTTTCAAAAAGACGGAACCTTAAGTTTAAATTCCACCACTTTGAATAATGTGATTGCGAGCAATCCAGCAAAAGTGGGTGCAGTGTTCGCACAAAACAGTGCCCCGAGCGATAACTTAATCAGCGTGGCATCCGTTGGAAGTGAGTCTTCTGCAGGAAAGTACTCAGTCAATGTGAGCCAACTCGCGACCCAAGGTGTTCTTACCGCTGGAACAGATGTGACCGTTCCCTACACGGTCACCTCAGGAAGCAACGATACTTTGAGCGTCTCAATCGACGGCGTTGCAGCTACCGTAACGATCCCTTCGGGAACCTACAGCACAGCAAGTAGCTTAGCGTCTGCTTATCAGTCTGCGATTAATGGTTCCTCAACACTGCTTGCTGCAGGTAAATCTGTCTCAGTTGCTGCGGATTCTGATGGTTTAATGAGTTTTACCAGTTCAAGTTATGGCAGCAGCTCGTTTGTGAGCTTGGGCGGAACGGCCTCTTCTGGGGTACTGGGAACGAACTCGGTTTTTACTGAGGGAACGGATGTCGCAGGCACGATCAATGGATTTACGGCAACCGGAAAAGGTCAGAATTTGACTGCCACTGCAGGTTCTGCAGCATCAGGTCTGATATTAAAAGTTGAAGGCACATCAACAGGTTCGCGAGGCACGGTGAGTATTTCGCAGGGTTTTGCTAACACGCTCAATACCTTGGCTAATTCATTTGTGAGTGCTACTGGCCTCATTACGGGGGCTACGAATACCCTGAACAAAGACATTACCAATAATAATGCTGCTATTTCTCGTTTGAATTCTCAGCTTTCGCTGCTTCAAAGTACGTATCAAGCACAGTTTACCGCGCTGGATACGATCATCTCTTCCTTGAATAATACGCAGAGCTATCTGACGCAGCAGTTGACTTCCTTGTCGAACACAACGGGATATATCTACGGAAGCAGCAGTGGCTAGAAGTGTGGTGCGTTAGCGCATTCTCATTCGCCTGATTTATTGCCCTAGGCTATTCTCAAGAACGTAACGCGTGAGTTCAACATTATTCTTAAGCTGCATTTTTTCTAGAATGCGTGATCTGTAAACATTAAAGGTCTTGATGCTGATGTTCATGGTTTGAGCAATTTCTCCCGGCGGGGTACCCGCTGCAATGTGCAGTAATGCTTGATATTCGCGATCCGATAACGATTTATGCGGCAACTCTTCTTGGTCATCATTCACACTATCTGCCAATAACTCGGCAAGATCAGGTGTGACATACCTTCTTCCTCTTGCTACAACATTTAAAGCCGTCATCAATTCTGCGGGCGCACTCTGCTTGTTGAGATAGCCTGATGCACCCGCTTTGATCGCTCTGACCGCATATTGTTCTTCGCTAAACATGCTGAGCATCAGTACTTTGAGCTTAGGAAATTCTCTGCGTAATTGCTTCAGCACATCAATCCCATGCCGATCACCCAGTGAGATATCAAGCAAAACAATATCGGGTTCGGTCTCTCTGGTTTTTTGGATGGCTTCGCTCCCACTTGAGGCTTCTGCCGCCACCATCATTTCTTCATTGCCCGCAACAATTTGCCTCAGGCCTTGGCGCACGATCGCGTGATCATCTGCAATCAGAATTTTTAACATGGTGATGAAGAACCAGAGCTAGGAACAGTAAGAACAATCCGCGTACCTTCATCGGCAACGCTATGAATTTCTAGGCTTCCATTCAGCACAGCAGCCCGCTCGAACATGCCACGTAATCCGAAGGCATCTGCTCTTTTGGGGGTGCCATGTTTAAATCCCTTTCCGTCATCAATGACTTCTAGTCGCAAAGATTGATCTTGTTGCTCGGTGAGGCGAACGGTTGCGGTGCGTGCTTCGGCATGTTTAAACACATTGTTTAAGGCTTCTTGGCATACTCTAAACATGGCGATTTTTTTGGGTTCAGCAATATCCATATCCTGATCAGGTGCATCAAATGCAACTACGATACCTGTGCGTAAACTAAAGTCCTCTAAGAACCACTCTAAAGCAGGAATTAACCCCAAATCGAGTGTTGGGGGCCTGAGATTAGACGCCAATCTTCGCGTTGAGTCGATGGTTCTGTCTACCAATTGCTCCAGCATGTCGAGATCCATCGAGATGACTTCCCGTTGCTCAGCGGATAACCGAGCGCTCATAAAGGATAACTGCATTTTGATACCAGTCAGATTGCCGCCTACATCGTCATGCAGTTCACGCGCTAAGCGCAGTCGCTCATCTTCACGCGCCTGCTCTTGGTGCGCCGCAAGTAAAGCCATTTGATCTCTGGCCGACAGCCCAGACTGTGGGGGATCTTTTCGTCTTTGATTGGGTAATCCATACCGCATCATGCCGTCCCAGGCAACGCGGCCATCAGACCGTTTGCGGGGAGTTGCACGAAGTGAAATGGCGCGCGAATCCACTCCGCCAGGTAGGCGGATTTGACCTTCCCAAACCCACTGTGACAGGGTGATACGCGATGCTTCCATCGAAGCAAAAAGGCCATCCCGCTCTTCTTCGGTGACGAGATCAATGAAGCGTTGAGCCTGCGCGCACAAGGCTCGCGGAGACACACCTAGAACCCGTTGGGCGCCATCACTGACGTAACTGAAATGACCAAAACCCTTATTGTCGCTGATGAATTTGAAAAGAATTTCAGGCGGTGATGCCGGAGTCAATGCAATCGTTTCCATCTCTTCAAGATAGCATTTTTTGAAAAAAACTGTAGAACTGCTTGTCGGATAATATCTCAATATGACCTGACTAAAATGACAGGTTTTGGTGATGCGCGCATTTTGAAGTTTGGCCACTTTGAGTTGGGGGGCTTGAGTTGACCCCACTTCTTGTCAGTGATGGCTCAAATTCTAAAATGGAGAACCTAGTCTAAAAATACCGCACGCACCAATCGCCATTCTTGTTTGGCGTTCATGATGGTTGCGCATCCCAGACCTTCCGGCTCAGCTCCCGGTGGCAAATCAGTTCTTGAGCGGTCGCCTGTAGGCACATTTCGATAATAACGATCAAGCCAGACACGGATTGTGCGCTTAGGGTGAATACTATGAACAATGACATGTTGCGATTCACGAGATTGGCAGTTGGCCTCGTCTTCCAGAATAAACTCTATAAAAGAGGCTGCATCATCGGCTTGGGTGGTGCTGGCAGCATCTGAAGCATTTATCATTGCGGGCTGATCTGTTGCGGATGCAAGGGTAGATACCCACAAAGGGAAGAGAGTGGTGGCGCCAAGGGATAACATTATTCCGAATCGACGGATCATAGAACAATTCATTACAGAGTCTCGTTAAATAGCAGATTCTCTTATTTTAGATGGAAGAACCCTACTAAAGGGTTAAAGTGCTGCTTTTAACGTATTTGTTGAGAGGTCTTAGGTATGTCGAATCCTCTTGAGCAACTTCCGCGACTTTCAAAACTGATGGCAGAACGTGGCTTGTGTTCCCGCCGTGAAGCAGATGTATGGATTGAACGCGGTTGGGTCAGAGTAGAGGGTGATGTGGTTCGCACTTTAGGGACACGTGTAGAGCCTGGCTGTTTGATCACGATCTCTTCAGAGGCGCGTCAATCACAAGCCAAGCTTGCAACAGTGATTATGCATAAGCCCATTGGTTATGTTTCAGGCCAAGCTGAAGATGGGCATTTACCCGCGAGTGTTCTGTTTATAGCTGACAATCATTGGGAGCACGACCCTGCGGATAAAGCGTTTTCTCCCCGCGAACATTTGGGTTTAGCACCTGCTGGGCGTTTGGATATTGACTCAACGGGGCTTCTGATTTTTACGCAAGATGGGCGGATTGCGCGTGCATTGATTGGCGAAGACTCTCAGGTTGAAAAAGAATATTTGGTTCGCGTTGAAGGGGAATTGGATGAAGATGGCTTACAACGCTTGCGTCATGGCCTAAGCTTAGATGGTAAGGCATTGAAGCCCGCCATCGTGCGTTGGCAGAATGATGATCAATTGAGCTTTGTATTACGAGAAGGGCGAAAACGGCAGATTCGTCGTATGTGTGAAATGGTAGGTTTACAGGTAGTCGGGTTAAAACGAGTACGTATAGGGCCCGTTTTGTTGGGTGCTTTACCTTTGGGTCAATGGCGCTATTTGAGTGAGCAAGAAACTTTTGCGCCCCCCAAGCCTTCTTCTAAAAACAAAACGGTACAGGCTGAACAATCACACCCACAGCGAGGCAAAATTGCGATTCAACGACCAGGTAGTCGATAACACAGTATTTGATCGCTTGGGCTGTTTCCATACCGAATCACTTGATCTGCTTTGACGTTTGGAATCGCAAAAGCATTCACGATAAGCAGCGAGCCAGAAGGCATCTCGTTCCTGGCTTTAATCCACAGTGACTCCATGGCTTCAGGGGATAAAAAGGCATAGACAACTTGATAGTTTTGGAGTGAGGTTTTCCACAAATCCCCCCATTGGATTGCACCAGCGTGATGCAGTTTGCAGCGCATATTGCCGAGCAAGCAGGTGAGTGGCGCGCGTTCAATTCCTTCGAAGATGAGTTTTGGTCGAAGAGGGGCAATGTTCAATATAAAGCTGCCTATTCCCGCGCCCACATCCAGACATTTTCCTTCACAGTTTTCGGGGATGCAGGACAGGATGCCCTCGAAAGCTTTCTGTTGAGTGAGATACAGTGGAGCGCGTCGGCCTGTAATCCCTCCTCCAAAAAGCAGGCTCGCCATCAATAAGGCAATCAGCCAAAGAAAATGAGGGATTGACTCAAAATGTAGGCCTACCCATACCAGCAAGCAAAACCCACCCTGCATGGGGGTTCGCCAGAAGGGTTCTTTGAAAAGCATGCTCAATAGCATTGCGAATACCGCAGCAAGAAAGGCTTCAATAAAAGTAGCATGAAGTTCTTGGTCTGCACTTTCAAGAATCATCATCGCAAGTAGCCATGCCAAGCCCTGTGCCAGTAATGCATAGCCCCACCGCCTCATCGTGAAAAATGCGCAGATGTGGTTGGCGCTGGGCGGATATCAAACGCAATGCAAATTCGATCTTGATCCGAATTGAAGGGTAAGGTTCGATGAAACAGTGAAGAAGGGAAAAGAACAATATCTCCAACCTGTGGGCGAATGACTTTGACTGAAAAGCTTGCTGACTCTATGGGGTAGTCATCTCCATCCATGCTGAACTCGATACTGCCGTCTAATCGCCCCTCAGGTACGTCAGGCATCGCTAAGTAAACGCTACCGCTGATCCAACCTTCTTCGTGTATGTGAGAGGTCAGATGGCCGCCCTTACGCATTTTAATAAACCACGCGCTGGTAAACTGAGGATCTTCTGGGAATTGTTGGATGAGCGTGCAATCAGCCTGCGCAAAAGCCTCTTTATATTGATGCACCTGCTGCAAAATGCAAGCTGCTAATTGTTGAAACGAGGACTCCTCTCTTCTAAATAAATTTCCTGCTGATTGAACACCTTCATACAAACGACCTTGTTTACGCTCAGAGATATCCGTTTTGAGGATGACATTGAGGAGTTGCTCATTTAATCCTGCAACGGATGGATCAAGCTCCGGAATATGACCGTGGTAGACGAAATCCATGGGGTTTGGACAAAACGTATAGGGGTCTGGGGTACCAAAATTTGCAGCGTAGTGGGCGGTGAGCGTGGCAACAAAAGGATCACTATGAGGATGATCTAGGCTTTGGGATAGGCGGGTATTAAAGGCTGCATACTGTTTGGATTTATATAAGCAATATAGGCAGCGCGCTTTCCAATCGTGAATTTTTGAGGATTCAAAATGCGAAAAGGCACGGTCATATCCCTTTGCTTCCTGAAAAATGACACCCAGGTGATAGTGCGCATCGGCAAAATCCTTGTTGAGGGAAAGTGCATGATGATGGGCCTGCAATGCGGCATCTACTTTGCCTTGCGCCCACAATGCGCTGCCTAATTTGTCATGCGCCTCCGCGGAATGCGGGGCCAATTGAAGTGCAGATTGATATTGTTCAACTGCTGCAGATAATTTTCCTTGATTGTGCAACGCACTTCCTAAACTTAAATGAAGCTGCGCTTTAGGTTCAATGGATATCGCCTTTTCATAAGAAAGAATGGCATCAGAAAGCATCCCCGAGCGTTGTTGCGCTACGCCTAAATTTCCCCACGCTTCGGTATACCCGGGTTGTAAACGAATGGCATGGTTAAAGCACTGCATGGCCTCAGCCAGATCATCACACGCTAAATGCGCAACGCCCATATTGAAATACGCAACGGTAAATTCTGGTTTCAGCTTGATGGACTTTTCGTAAGCACGGATCGCATCTTGGTGTCTGCCTAGTCCTGTGAATGCTAATGCCAAGTTGAAATGGTGCTCTGCAATTTGAGGTTCAAGCTGGGCTGCATTCTCAAAAAAAGGCAGCGCTTCTTGGTCTTTGTTTTGAAGGGCAAGCGCAGACGCAAGAATACTTTGCACCACAGCAATTTTGGAATTCAATTTCAGAATATCTTTGGCGAGCGCAATCGCAGCATCGAGTTGCTTGTGATTAAACAACTGCAAAAGATGCTGGATCTGTTGCGGTGCGTGCTGAGTTGTACGTTGGGATCTCACCATATACGAAAAGATAACATGCCGAATTCTCCGTGAATTCCTCTTTCTGTAACAAAAACGTTATAGATTCTTGATGCATTCACCATGATTAGTGCAAGCATTTTAAGCCTTCTTTAGCTTATCGCATCAGGCCTTCAAGTATTACAAAAACATTTAGGGATGTTATGAATAGCAGAAAAATGATTCGTACTTTGTTGATGTATATCTGGTCTGGAAGTGCAGCGCTATTAGTGGCGGCGGCGCTCAGCGGGATTTGGTTATCTTGGAATGCTATTCAGGTTTTTGATCAGGATGTGAAGGCGCGCTATCAAGATCGTGCAGCAGTGAATCATATTCAACTTCAATTCAAAAAACAGGTTCAGGAATGGAAAGATATTTTGCTGCGTGGTGGGGATCCCGCTGCATTGGATAAATATTGGACAGCTTTCCAAACTCAAGAACGCGAAGTGCAAAAAGAAGGTAAAGCGCTTCTTGAAAGCCTTCAGCAACCCAAAGCACGCGAATTGGTCGAGAGTTTTCTTGTTGCGCATCAGCAAATGGGGCAAGCCTACCGAGCTGGCTTAGAAGCTTTCAAGCAGGAAAAATTTGACAGTAAGGTGGGTGATCGTGCGGTTAAGGGAATTGATCGTGAACCTACAGAGCTTCTCACTACCGCAGCGAAAGATATCGCAAGTTTTGCCGATCAGCGAGCAGCCGAAGCACTTCAGGATGCCAAACAATCCATCATTCAAAGCTTAGTCGCGATGGCGCTGTCTGTCCTGGTGGCGTTCCTTGTTTTCAATTGGCTCGTTCAGTCTCGGATTGAAGAGCCCGCGGCCCAATTATCCAAGGACTTAACGCGCCTGGCTGAAGGAGATTTCACCACGGCTATTCGACATTTTGCTGAAGATGAAATAGGGCAGATTGCAATGAGTGCCGAGCGGACTCGAAATGATTTAGGGAAGTTAATTGTCGAGGCGCGTCATGCTTCTAGTCAGGTTGCCAGAGCTGCTCAGCAGGTCTCTGAAACGGTGGCAGGGGTGACCAAAGCCTCCTCAGAGCAATCCAAGGCAACGACGGGATCGGTGTCTGCTGTAGAAGCGCTGAGTCATAGTGTTCATGCGGTTTCAATGAATGCACATGAGGTAGGCGCCTTATCGCTTGAAAGTCAGCACCGAGCAGATCGTAGTCGGGAAAACTTAGATGAAGTGGCTCAAGAAATTCAATCCGCCTTTCATGCTGCTGAGGGAATTATCACCACCGTCAATGGCTTTGCAGAAAATGCAAGAGAAATTGCTGAGATGACACAACGTGTTCGAGAGGTCGCTGATCAAACTAACCTTTTGGCCCTGAATGCGGCCATTGAGGCAGCACGTGCCGGAGAGCAAGGGCGGGGTTTTGCGGTGGTTGCCGATGAAGTTCGAAAGCTAGCAGAAAAATCTGGTCATACGGCCAGTGAGATAGATCGAATTGCGAGCACTTTGGCTACGGATTCGACTGCGCTGGAGCGAACGGTGAAAGAAGGGTTTGGCTTTCTGGCGTCTAGTGATCAACATTTGGCCGAGTTGGTAGAAAGTTTTATTGCTGCGAATGAAGCAATTAAACGATCTAATCAAGGAATGTCTGAAATTACGGAGGCCGTAAAGCAGCAGCAACAGTCCAGCACTTTAATTGCAGCTAATTTTGAGACGATTGCTCAGATGGCGGGGGATATGCATGAATCCATCCATCAAGCGGCTGACGCAATGGTTTCTTTGAGAGCGTTGTCTGAAGCGCTACACGTATCGACGAGCCAATTCAAAGTGGCTTGAAGAAAAAAATTATTTAAACGCTTTCTCTTCAGTGAAGTATTGTTTTTCAAACTCTGCAGGATTGGTTGCCCCTGTTTTTAAGAGTTCTTGGTCAGTTGGGCTCAGTAAAAACTCTCTTCCGTCACTGACAAGCAGCGTGGGGCCCTCAGGTCTATCCCAATCCACACTGGGTTCTCTTTTAATTCCGCTGCCTGCCCCATTACCCTTAGCGCTTGAATATTTGTCATTCAAGTAGCTCCAGATGGCGTAGAGCAGAAAGCAAGACGCTGCAATGAAACCTACAAAAAGCAACAAAGGTATGTAATGGCGAATCATTCGTATCCTTTTTACACGCTATGGCACAGCCTTTTTAACGGCGCTTTGAGCACAAGCTTGAGATGATTAAACCCTTAAGAAATATTGAGTTAGGTGTGTTTTATATTTCTTATTGTAAGCTCCAATCCTATATATCTCTCTTTTGTAATGTTTGCAAATTTTTTCAGATTTTTTATAAGAATCGGTCTAGTAGTTTTCGGCTGTTTCGATCTAAGGCAAAGCGATCTCTAATTCGGTAAGACACCCCATGTCTATCCATAATCAAGAGTGCGCGATCAGGAAGACGTCGAATATCTTCTTCTGCTTGAAGAATGAATTGGGTTTGTCCCCGGTCAGTATTGACGGTCCAGGTGGAGGGGGTAGAGAAACTGGCTACGGATACAATTTGCTGAATCTCCGGCATCAATTCTCTGGCTTCTAGGGCGTCTTCAATGAGCGTCCGTGCGGGGGGGGGAATCGTGTCGATGTCTTCAATCCAAACCAGTTCAGTTCCGGTGGAAGAAACCAGTGACCAGTGCTGACGCGGGGCACTCAAAGGGTAAGCGCGTATAGGTGCAATCTGGTTATAACGAATACCTTCAGCGTCAGTCAGACCAAGGTGGCCAAAGTGATCTAGCCAGACAGTCCAGTTTGAGGGGGTAAGTTGTCTCGTCATGAGGTTTGATCCTCTAGATGCGTTTCAGTGGTTCTTAATTGGGCTTGGTATAGGCGCCAATACGCACCTTTTTGTTCGATCAGTTCATCATGAGGGCCTACCTCAATAATACGACCGCGCTCCATGACCACAAGACGATCTGCTTTCCGAAGCGTGGATAAACGGTGAGCGATGGCGATGGTCGTTCTCCCTTTCACCAGATTATCTAAAGCCCGCTGAATTTCTTTTTCTGTTTCGGTGTCGACCGAAGAGGTGGCCTCATCCAGGATTAATACTTTGGGGTTAATGAGCAGAGCACGAGCAATCGATATCCTTTGGCGTTCTCCACCTGATAAGCCCTGACCGCGTTCACCCACTACTGAGTCATATCCATGCGGAAGTCGCAAAATAAAATCATGGGCATGGGCTGACCGCGCAGCAGCAATGATTTCTTCGCGTGATGCATCGGGGCGTCCGTAGGCGATATTCTCAGCAATGCTGCCAAAAAATAGAAAAGGCTCTTGCAACACGAGGCCAATATTTCGGCGGTAATCAGCGAGCGTAACAGAGCGAATATCGGTACCGTCAATCAGGATAGAACCTTCACTGACATCATAAAATCGACAAATCAGATTGACTAAGGTGCTTTTGCCAGAGCCACTTTGACCTACTAGTCCAATCATTTCACCGGGTTGAATCACCAGTGATAGATCCCGAATGACAGAGCGGCTGCCATAACGAAAACCGATTTCTTTTAGGGTGATTTCGCCCTTTATATTTTCTAATGGTATGGGTTGGCTGGAATCGGGCACATTAGAAACATGATCCAAAATATCGAAGATACGTTTAGACCCCGCTGCCGCTTTTTGGGTTACGGATACGATGCGGCTCATTGAATCTAGGCGGCCATAGAATCTTCCGATGTAAGCCAAAAAGGCCGTTAAGGTCCCCACGGTAATCGCGCTGATGGATACTTGATATATTCCAAAAGCCCATACGACCAACAAGCCACCCTCGGTCATCAGCGATACGGTAGGGGAGAACAAAGACCAGGTTTTGTTAAGCCTGTCATTGATCAGCAAATTGTGTTGATTGGCTTCACGAAATCGCTGCGTCTCACGTTGCTCCTGTGCAAAAGCTTTGACCACGCGAATGCCAGGTATGGTGTCAGACAATACATTGGTGACTTCTCCCCAGACTCGATCAATTTTTTCAAAACCAGTTCGCAGCCGATCGCGTACCTGATGAATCATCCAGGCAATGATGGGCAATGGCAGCAGCGTAACAAGCGCTAAGGCGGGGTTAATTGAAAATAAAATGACGGCAGTCATCACGATCATCAAAATGTCCGTAATGAAATCCAGCGCATGCAAAGAGAGAAATACGCTAATCCGATCTGACTCAGAACCGATTCTGGAAATCAAATCTCCTGTTCGCTTGCTACCAAAATATTCAAGAGAAAGATGTAATAAATGTTCATAGGTAGTGGTGCGAAGATCCGCACTAATTCGCTCTGAAACCAAGGCAAGAATGTAGGTTTTAGCCCAGCCCAGTCCCCACGACACCAGTGCTGCAGCCAATAGGCCGCCAAGATATAAACCTACTTTTTCGGGCTCAATGTGTTGACCGGATTGGAAGGGAATTAACACTTCATCCATCAGTGGCATGTATAGGTAGGGCGATACGAGTGTGGACGCCGTCGCCCCCAACATCAGCAAAAATCCAATCAGCAATTGTTGCCAATAGGGTTGAGCAAAACGCCACAACCTAAATAGTGTCCATGTGGAAGGGGGTAAAGTGACTTCTCTGCTACAAACCGGGCACTCGCCTTCTTCGGAGTTGAGGGGGGTTCTGCAAGTGGGGCAGAGCAGTTCACTGTCATCCTCGGGCCGCACTTGAGTTTTAAGGAATTGCTGCTCAATTTGAAACCGCTCTAGCAGTCTTAGTGATTGCTTATGCTGCCCTAAGGTAAAGCGCCAGAGCGCTAAGCGCGCTGTTTGGCTACGAAGCTCCAGGGTTCCGATCCCTGCGTAGTCAAATACCTTCAGTTCTAGTTCATCTGCGAGAGGCCATTTTTCCCAAGCGTTTTCAGCATGATTCCACGCTAATAAGTGTTTTTCTGTCACAGCTACAAGAGAGTGGATAAACTGACCATTAAGATCAAGGTCAACCTGCAGTGCCGCTAGGGCGTTCTCTCCTGAATTGAGTTCAAGCGCCAAGCGCTTTTCCCAAAAGGTAGGCAGTCCAAGGTTTGTGTTGGAAACGAGGGTGACTTCAGTGTTCATGTAAAGCTCGCTTTGTCAGCGCGCGATGAGTGGGTATCATGGGTCGAAACTGTAACATAGCGCTGCTCGGACTCCGACAGCTGTATTCGATGATAGGACGATGAGCGACAAAGATATTACGTTCCTGAGGGTCATGCATTTGCGGGGCCCCAATATATGGACTTACCGACCTGTTATCGAGGTTTGGCTCGATATTGGCCGCTTTGAACAGTTTCCTTCTCATACCTTGCAAGGCTTTAACCAGCGCCTCACTGATTGGTTGCCAGGCTTGGCTCAGCATCGATGCGGTGTGGGGGAGCCAGGTGGTTTTCTATTGCGCTTAGATGAAGGGACTTGGATTGGTCATATATTAGAGCATGTGGTGTTAGAGCTTCAGACGCTTGCTGGAATGAGAACCGGGTTTGGTAAAACGCGGCAAGTTAAAGAAGGCAGTGGCATTTACAAAATGGCTTTCCGAACTCGAAACGAAGCAGTGGGCAGAATGGCACTAGAAGAGGCCAGAGCGCTTGTTTTAGCTGCGGTGAATGATCAACCCTATGATGTTGCGGCAACCGTTATTAAGTTAACCGATATGGTGGATTCGCTCTGCCTTGGCCCCAGCACCTCTTGCATTGTTGAGGCTGCGGGTGAACAACGTATTCCCTTTATACGACTCACAGAAGGCAATCTCGTGCAACTTGGTCATGGTTCTCGGCAAAGAAGAATCTGGACGGCTGAAACAGATCGAACCTCGGCCATCGCTGAATATATTTCTAGCGATAAAGATCTCACTAAAAGTTTACTTTCTTCCTGCGGTGTGCCGGTTCCTGCTGGCCGAATCGTTGAAAGTGCAGAAGAAGCGTGGGAAGAGGCTCAAGATTTAGGACTCCCTGTAGTCATTAAGCCTGTTGATGGTAATCACGGCCGGGGTGTGTCGATTGAATTAAGCACAAAAGCACATATTGAAGAAGCATTTGAACTGGCTCTCAGACATGGAAGCGAAGTGATTGTTGAGCGCTTTATTCGGGGTAACGAGCATCGTCTGCTGGTGGTGGGCGGAAAGGTGGTGGCCGCTGCACGCGGAGAGTCAGCTTGGGTAAGAGGTGATGGAGTCGCTAGTATTCAAGAATTGGTTGATCGCCAGCTGAATACAGATGGTCGCCGAGGTCATGGCGAAGATTTTCCTCTCAATCGAATTGATTTAGACCAAGATGTTGCGATCCAACTTGAATTAGCTCGCCAAGGATTTGATCTTCATTCCGTTCCTGAAAATGGGACAGAGGTATTAATTCAGCGCAACGGGAATGTGGCGATTGATTGTACGGATGAAGTGCATGCAGACATTGAAGCGCTCGTAGTGCTCGCTACACAAGTTGTTGGACTCGATATTGCTGGCGTAGACATGGTGGTCGAGGATATTAGTAAGCCATTGGTTGAGCAGGGTGGAGCCATTGTGGAGGTGAATGCAGGCCCTGGGTTGCTCACGCATCTCAAACCTGCGGTGGGCTATCCTAGACCGGTTGGTGGCGCCATTATTTCTCACCTCTTCCCTAAAGGTGATCGCGGAAGGATCCCCATTGTTGGGATCATGGGAACTTCACACACGACAGAAATTGCCCGTTTGGTGGCTTGGCTGCTGCGTTTATCGGGTGAGAAAGTGGGCTTGGCCTGCCAGGAAGGTCTGTTCCTTGACCGACGCCAAGTGAGTACACGCAATAGTGTGAACTTTGATGCAGGGCAGCGCTTACTGATGAATCGCACGGTTTCTGCCGTGGTGATTGAGAGTGATGTCAAGGCTGTTTTGAAAGAAGGCTTGTCTTATGACCGCAGCTCAGTCGCCATTGTGACGGATACGCATGGAGCTGAGTCTTTAAGTGAGTTTTTGATCTCCGAAGACCAACAAGTTTTTGATGTCATGAGAACCATGGTGGATGTTGTCCTTCCAGATGGTTTCGCAATATTGAACGCCGCTGAGCCTTCGGTAATGGGGATGGCTCCGCTGTGCGATGGGACAGTTATTTTATATCACGCTTCTGAAAATCTGGCTGCCATTATTGAGCACAGGAGCAATCATGGACGGGCTGTATTTGTTCGAGAGGGACAGGTCATCTTGGCGCGCGGAAAAGAGGAATTGACCTTAAATGCCCTAGGAAGCTTGAAATTGAATGGGAGTGGGGTGCTCTTCGAAAATACTATCTTGGCGGCAGCAGCAGCCACTTGGGCAATGGGACTTCCACCCGAACTTATTCGAGCTGGTATTGAAACTTTTGAGGCAGAACATGCTTTAGCTCAATCTCCGGAGTCTTCTGGAAAAGTGAAAAAGAAAAAATAGCCAAGCCACTCAGGAAATTTATGGAAATCTCTAAAATACGTGCTTTGCGTGGCCCTAATCTCTGGAGCAGACATACCTCTCTAGAGGTCATTGTGAATTGTGATCAATCTGAGCAAGATATTTTTTCCTTGCCGCATTTTGAGGAACGTATTCGCAATCGTTTTCCTCAATTAGCCGATTTGCAATCTCGGCAACTTCCTCGCCCAGTCACCGTAGCGCATGTCTTAGAGCTTGCCATGCTGGGTTTGCAGGCTCAAGCAGGCTGCCCTGTTACTTTTAGCAGGACCCAAACGACGAGCGAATCAGGAACATACCAAGTCATCGTAGAGTACTCAGAAGAACCCGTGGGAAAGATGGCATTAGCGTCTGCCGAGGCTTTGATTCATGCGGCCTTTAATGACAGCACCTTCAATCTGGAAGAAGTATTGTCGAACTTACAAGAACTGGATGAGGATGTTCGTCTGGGGCCTTCTACAGGTGCGATCGTTCATGCTGCTTCTGCTAGAGGGATTCCCTTTCGAAGATTAACCTCAGGAAGCCTGGTTCAGTTTGGTTGGGGTTCGCGCCAACGGCGTATTCAAGCTGCAGAAATGGATTGTACATCCGCGATTTCAGAATCCATAGCGCAAGATAAAGAGTTAACCAAGCGCCTGCTGGAAGCAGCAGGTGTGCCCGTGCCCACTGGTCGCCCTGTGAGAGACGCTGAAGATGCTTGGGCTGCGGCACTTGAAATAGGTTTGCCGGTGGTGGTGAAGCCGCAGGATGGTAATCAGGGAAAGGGGGTCACGGTGAATATCGATGATCGTGAGCCTTTAGAAATCGCGTACTCGGTTGCCAGTGAGTTTCGCGACGATGTGATGGTAGAAAAATATCTCGCGGGCCATGACTATAGGTTGCTGGTGGTCGGTGACAAACTCGTTGCCGCTGCACGTCGTGAGCCCCCTATGGTCGTAGGCAATGGCAAGCAAAGTATTCGTGAACTGGTTGAGCAAGTGAATGCAGATCCTCGAAGAGGAACGGGTCATGCCACCTCATTGACTAAGATTCGCTTGGACGAAATCGCTACCGCTCAGCTTGCCATGCAAGGGTTCACTGCAGACTCCGTGCCCGATAAAGGGGAGCGCGTTGTTCTGAGAAATAACGCTAATCTTTCAACAGGTGGAACTGCAACAGACGTCACCGATGATGTGCACCCCGAATTGGCAGCGCGTGCCGTGGATGCAGCGCACATGGTGGGATTGGACGTATGTGGGGTGGATGTGATTTGCGATACCGTTCTTAAACCTCTAGAAGCTCAGGGCGGAGGCATTGTGGAGGTGAATGCAGCGCCTGGTTTACGTATGCATCTTTCTCCTTCGTTTGGTAAAGGCCGAGATGTAGGGGCAGCGATTATTGGTAATCTGTTCCCAGAAGGTGAAGATGGGCGGATACCTGTTGTGGCGGTAACCGGTACGAATGGAAAAACCACCACGGTCAGGCTCATTGCGCACCTTTTAACGGCAAGTGGCTTGCGCGTTGGGATGACTAATACCGATGGGGTTTATGTGAATGGTAGGCAAATCGATAGTGGTGATTGCGCCGGGCCTAAAAGTGCCAGAAATGTATTGCTGAATCCAACCGTCGATGCAGCAGTATTTGAAACCGCTCGAGGTGGTATTTTGCGAGAGGGCTTGGCCTTTGATCGATGCCAAGTGGGCGTGGTCACGAATATTGGAAGTGGCGATCATCTGGGCCTGAATTATATTAGTTCGGTCGAAGATCTTGCGGTGTTGAAGCGAGTGATTGTGCAAAATATTTCACCGGATGGTATGGCGGTTCTAAATGCCGCAGACCCTATCGTTGTTCCGATGGCTGAAAACTGTCCGGGCAAGGTCACCTTTTTTGCGGTGGATCGCCATTTACCGGTGATGGCTGCGCATCGTGCCCGAGGAAAGCGCGTCGTGTATGTGGAAGAAGGTGCTGTGATCGCTGAAGAAGGCGCAAAAAAATTCGCTATTCCGCTCAAGAATATTTCAGTGACGCGTGAGGGTGCGATTGGCTTTCAACTGCAAAATGTGATGGCTGCAGTCGCTGCAGTTTGGGCCGTGAACTCCGACTGGTATTCCATTTCTCAAGGGCTTTTTACCTTTAGGGCTGAACAACACAACGTTCCTGGAAGGTTTAATTTCTTTGATTACAAAGGCGCTACAGTGATTGCTGATTATGGGCATAACCCCGATGCCATGAAGGCCTTGGTCGAGGCAGTTGAGGCCCTGCCTGCTCAACGCCGCATGGTTGTAATCAGTGGTGCTGGGGATCGTCGTGACGATGATATTCGCGATCAAACGCGCATTTTGGGAGCCGCTTTTGATCATGTATTGCTGTATCAAGATGCCTGTCAGAGAGGGCGTGTAGATGGTGAGGTGATTGCGCTCTTGCGCGAGGGGTTAGAGGGAGCAACCCGCACTCAAACAATAGAAGAAATTCGTGGTGAATTTGTAGCGATTGATATGGCTTTGCAAGCGCTACAGGCGGGAGATTTATGCTTGATTTTGGTAGATCAAGTAGAAGAAGCGCTTGCCCACATTGCGCAGCGCGTGAAGGCATCCCTCTCAGAAAATAACATGACCCACTGATTTTTAGTTTATTCAGTGGCAGAGGGTGAGTAGCAACCCAGCCGAGGCACAAGCAAAGATCACATGCATCACTTTGCTGTTTAGCTTGAATAGAGCAATAGCAGCAAGGGCGGCAATACTGGCAGAGATCCCGTCAAACCGCCCATTCAGCCCTTGAGGCCATAGCACATGGTACCCAAAAAATAAGGCTAAATTTAGAATCACGCCCACGACAGCAGCGGTAATGGCGGTGAGCGGTGCGGTCAATTGAATATCATTGTGGGTGGCTTCAATCACGGGGCCACCCATAAAAATAAAGACAAAAGAAGGTAAAAAGGTAAACCACGTCACAACCAGTGCTGCAATCACCCCAGAAAGAAAGACTGAATCCGTACCCATGATGTGCTGGCTCACCCCGCTTAAAAAACCCACAAAAGTGACCACCATGATCAGTGGGCCCGGTGTGGTCTCCCCCAGTGCTAATCCATCCATCATTTGCGCAGCTGTGAGCCAGGAAAAGTCAGTGACAGCCCCTTGATAGACGTAAGGCAGCACTGCATAGGCGCCGCCGAAGGTAAGGAGTGCAGCTTTAGTAAAAAACCAGGCCATAAGGGTAAGGGGGCTGCGCCATCCAAATAAGAGCGCAATCAAGAAGAGGGATGCTAACCAAATCACAATGCCTAAAAATCCAGTCATCACAACGTGCTGAATGTTGAGCCTTGCATGCTCTGGGGTTGGGGTATCGTCATCGATGACTGCCGGTTCAAATGCTTGGGCTTGTTTTTTATTTCTGGAAGAAGGCGCATGCCCGCCGCCCAAGGCGAAGATCCTTGGTGCAAAACGTCCGCCCATCCCTCCAATGAATGCAGCACTCAAGACGATCAGTGGAAAAGGGGCGTCAAGAATTGTGATGGCGATGAAGGCGCAGGCTGCGATCATCCATAGCCAAGAATTTTTTAAAGCTCTAGATCCAATTCTAAAGGCGGCATGCAGCACAATGGCGGCGACGGCAGGCTTAATGCCATAGAACAAACTCATGATCCAAGTTAAATGTCCAAAAGCCACATACACCCATGACAGGGCAATGAGAATCAGCAGTGAAGGCAAAACAAAAAGCCCCCCAGCGATCAATCCTCCTGAGGTTCGGTGCATCAGCCAGCCCAAGTAAGTGGCCAGTTGTTGGGCCTCTGGGCCGGGAAGAAGCATGCAGTAATTCAGCGCATGTAAAAAGCGACGCTCAGAAATCCAGCGGCGATGCTCTACCAACTCTTGGTGCATGATGGCAATTTGCCCGGCGGGTCCCCCAAAACTAATGAAACCTAGCTTCAACCAAAACCAGAACGCTTCTCGCTGACTAATCTTGGGAGGTAGGGTTTTCACGGGCATGCATTGCAGAGTGATGTTCAAGTTCTAAGGCAGCTTTTGTCACCAGGTTCTCAGGCAGTTCTGACTGAATTGAAACGCCTAGTCGCTCAAACTCTTTAGCTTGATTGATCAGATTCCCCTTTCCGGAGACCAATTGATTCATGGCAAGATTAAAAGATTCTTGAGCCTTATCGAGTTGTTTTCCAACACCCTCCATACTGTTCAAAAAGGTCACTAATTTTTTGTAGACCTTACCTGCACGATCCGCAAGCTCGGCGGTATGCACATTTTGTTCTTCAAAGCGCCAAAGTTGACGAACGATATTCAAGCTGGTGAGTAGGGTAGTCGGGGTAGCGACTAAAACATTTTGTTCTACCGCACGTTGAAAAAGCGCTTCATCTGCACGTAATGCTTCGGAAAATGCAGATTCTACGGGTATAAACATGAATACCATTTCTGGGGTATTGAGACCCGGAAGCGCATAATAATTTCGATCAGAAAGCTCTTTAATACGGCTAGCCACGGCCTCAACGTGCTCTTTTAGGGCTTGCTGACGTAGGACATCCTCTTCCGCATTAACGTAACGGGTATAGGCGTTGAGCGAGACTTTGGCGTCAATGACGAGATGTTTAGATTGAGGCAAATACACAATCACATCGGGGCGTTTTTTACCCTCTTCGGTATTGAAACTTACTTCACGTTTGAAATCGATCCCTTCTCGTAGCCCTGAGCGATCCAGCACATTTCCTAAAAGCAACTCACCCCAATTTCCCTGTTTTTTAGACTGTCCTTTCAGCGCTGTTGCAAGACCATGGGCTTCTGCAGTCATGTGCAGATTGGCTTCCTTAAGCTGGGTTAACTCTACCTTCAGCAGTGCTTGTTGCTCAGTGTCCTTGAGATGGATTTCTTCTACCTTGGCTTTAAATTCGGTCATGCGCTCGCGCAGTGGATCGAGTAGCTGACCTAAGTTCAACTGATTTTGCTCGGTAAATTTTTTGGACTTTTCTTCAAGGATGTCGTTTGCCAAGCTTTTAAATTGATTCGACATCGCTTCTTTTGCATCTTCAACTAAAGACAGTTTTTCTGCCGCTTGGCGGCGCTCAAGCGCCAGTGTGTTTTCTAAAAACTTTATTTGCCCGCGCATGAGCACCCAAGCTATGAGCGCCCCAAAGGCAAGGCCCACCGCCGTACTGATTAAAGTAATGAATTGCTGATCCATGGTGACCTCAAGCGCGCTCTAAATCTTCATGCCCGCGAATTTTTCCAATCCATAGAACACAGATTGAAGCGAGCCCGACTGCTAACCAGCCAATATTGCCATAGCCTTGCAAATGTCCATCTTGTCCCTGAGAAAGCAGCATCCCTCCCACCCATGCACCACAGCCCGTTCCAAACGCCTGTATGGCGCTATTTGCGCTGAGAAAAGCGCCCCGTTGTGCGGGTCTGGGTAAGGTTGTGATCAATGCTTGCAGAGGAATAATACGAGATGAAACGAGAACCATAAAACAGGGAAATAAAAATAAAATGGCAACGAAAGGAATATCAGGCATGTGGGTAATAAATAAAATGGGGATAAAAGAAAGCAATGCAAAAACTCTAAAGATGCGGTGCTTACCTAATTGATCTGCTAATCGGCCCACGGGTCTTGCGGTGAAGAAAGTGGCGGCGCCCCCTGCCATATACATCCAACCTAGGTTTGCTGGAGAGACTCCGTAATTACTCACGAGTACTGGAGAGATAAAAGGTATCACCAACATATGCGCAACCATCATGACGAAGGTCAATAAAAATGCCTCGAGATGCATACGGTCAGAAAAAAGCGCTGCCAGATTTCTAAGAACTTGCTGCAACGAGGGATTCACTTTATGTAAATGCGCTGTCAATGGGGGAACAATGGAAAAGGCACCGCCCCAAATCAACACGGATAACAGAACGAGCAGCAAGAAGGGCGCTGACCACCCTAGATGCGCACCAATCAATACACCAGCAGGAACGCCCGCAACAGCAGCCAAGGAAAACGCCGTCATGAGCGTACCCGTTGCCCAGCCCCGTCGCTCGACAGGAATCACGTCGGCCACAATGGCCATGATGATGGAAGAAAGAACGCCGCCCGTCACTCCTGCGAATGCTCTAGCCAGCAACAGCATCGGATAGGTAACGGCCCAAGCGCAAGCCAAATTAGAAATCGCAAAAAAGGCGAATATCAAAAGTAATAATTTACGTCGATCAAATCGATCTATGTAGGTAGCGCCAAGAAGTCCTGATAATCCAGAGCACCATGAATAGACAGAGACTGCAGTTGCAAAGGCTGCGGGACTCACTTGCAGTGACTGAATGATTTGCGGCCCTAAAGGCATCATCACCATAAAATCCATGATCAAGGTGAATTGAATGAGCGCTAAAAGCCAAAGTAGATTTCGTTCCTTGCTGGGTGAATAGAAATACATGAATGGATCCATTCCAAAATTAAAAAGGAGCAAGCGGTCGCTATTCAGGTTTAAAGACGAAGCGACAACCATCCAGGGTCATAAAGGTATAGCTGAAGGAGATAGCACCCAGTTGTGAGATCAAATTAAGGGTGCGGTTGTCGCGTCTTGGATTCGAAACCAGCGCAGGCTTCACCTGAAGCTTCTAGTACCTCAAGGTGAGGCATGCGTTGACTCTTGAAGGCCAGTTTGCGGCAGGCATAAGGAAATCTCGCCTCGTAAGTGATGAAAAGGTGACGGCAGGAATGACAGTCAGCAGTGTTTTTAGGGTGAGGAAAAGATGCGTCCCTTTGCATGGTGAAAGCGCCTACTCAATGGGGCCTTCAGTGTGATGCAAGCTTTCAAGGTACTTATTGGTGTTTTTAAGTCTATCCGCCAATATTTTAGAAATATTTTTAAAGATCACCATGCCTAAAGAGGTCTGGGTTTGAAGCTCTTTGGGATTAAATGCAAGCGCAAAGGCGTTAGAAGCTGCGGTAATGTTGGCGGTTCTTTTTCCACCGACAACGA
>CAIVHB010000052.1 GCA_903905585.1 uncultured Ferrovum sp.
CCACAATAGTGTCAGTATAGAACCCTACTTTTGCGTTTTGGCCAGGGAAAATCTGCCCAAATACATTCAATGTTGTTTTTCCGTTACCCAAAACTGAAAGCATCACGCTGCCCCCTGATCCATCACCCCAAACTATAGTTCGCCCAGCGTTGGTATAAAGGTTGTAGTTGAGTAAATTTGCACCATTCATCATGGTCCGGGAAACATAAGAATTGCTTAAACCTGAACTCAATGACATCAAAAATGAAGAAGTGCCTCCTCGACAGTTTACGGTAATGCTTCCAACCCCATTATTGTTTGGCAACGCTGAAAACACATCATAAATACCAAAACTCACTCCCGTCATTGAGGTGAATGCACAGTTAGCCCTTACAAAATCATCATGAAGAAATAAAATTAAGAAGGCAAAGAGATTGCGCACATGAATGCAACGCTCTGTTCTAGGCTTTTTGGATTGTGAGCAATCAACTAAACACTTCATGGTTCCACTCGCTTACAAGTAAATATCCCCAGATCTGGCAGCGGGTCCTCGCCTGCTTGATACGGGAGGATGAATTCGCAACTTTTTTTTCCCCAAATAGCGAGCATTTTGTTCAGCGGTCCTAGGCCAATCACATATACCTCTCCACCGTAACCCACTATAAAGCTTTCATCTGAGTCTTCTTTTCTAATCAACGCTCCAACGGGTAAGGGTGTTCCATCTTCAAGGTGAATCACAAAGATTGCTCCGCGTGAATGCTCCACCGGAAATATGACTGCAATTCCACTTCTAAAGAATGGAACAGCTTCAACCTTAATGGATCGTATGGTGGCATCTAATGGCAGATCGCTTTGTTCAAGCGCGATGACGTTTCTGTCATAAGCGCGCAAGTTAGGTAATAAGGCCTTTCCCTCACTATTCGTGCGTCCCGCCGGTTGATTGTCTTTAAGCAAACGAACATTGGGATAATCAGGGATGGTTGCTATAGCAAAACTTTGATCGATACGTCGACTGAGAAACGCATCTCCGCCAAGAATTGCTATTCCACCTGATACTGAAAGTCGCGTTGCGGTTGCCCCCTGATTTTGCGCAGCATCTAAAGTATAAGTACCTACATTGTTCTGCAGAACATATGAAGCCTCACTAGACTGATCGCTTCTCGTTTGCAAAAGATAGCCGTATCCCTCTCCTGCAGGGACGTTTTTCTCTAGCACTGCAGTTGATATCTCGTTATGGGTTCCGTCTGAATTTTTTGTAGATTGAAGACTAAGACTTGCATTAATAGATGGGCCTAGTGCGCTATTAAATGTCGCAAAAATAGTGTTGCCCCCAATTGCACCAAAGTCCCTCACAACAGAAAAACTGAGTGTCCCGTATTGGCCGAGCGTAATGTTATAGCTTAAGGTTGCAATGTTGGTATTAGCCTGATCGCGATTAATCTGACGGATGATCGCAACACCCAATGACCCTCCTTGCCCCATTGCGTGACTGATGTAGGCGCTGCATAAACTAGCCGGCATTAACTTAGGGTTTTGAAGGCCTATTTGGGTAAAAGCTCTTGTATTGAATTGCGTTCGCGCACCCATGCCCCACGATTCTGCCTGTCGATCTAAGCTAACCATCATCAGCCCCCCTTGACCAGAGGCGCTGTGGCTGAGGGCGACAAACAGACTAGCCGTTCCCAATTGACCCACTAAAAAATCTCCACCCGCCCCTGCCGTTGCTTGGCTTTGCGTAGCCTCTAGATGCAATTCACCCGTCAGTGAATCACTTAATCCCCTGCGAAAATTACCTGACCCAATCAGCGTGCTGTAGTCATTGCTTTCAATACCAAAGTTGTCTCGCACTAAACCAGCATCAAATGAAAAATCATCCAACCCTTTGCGCAGAAGGGCCTGACTTCCATAAAAAGGAAGATTAATAATCTGTGAACGCCCTAA
>CAIVHB010000053.1 GCA_903905585.1 uncultured Ferrovum sp.
AATCTGGAATAATTAAATTGGAAGAATTTGCCGGATCTATTTTTCTTATTGCCGCCCCTTCGGGCGCAGGCAAGTCCAGCCTCGTCAAAGAACTGCTGGTGAGAGATGCGCGCCTGCACCTTTCGATCTCGCACACCACTCGCCCCCCCAGACCGGGTGAGCAGGACGGGCGGGAATATCATTTTGTGAGTCGTGAGCAATTTAATGCGATGCGAGATGCGGGCGAATTCCTTGAATCGGCTGAAGTATATGGCAATGGCTATGGAACCTCAGCCCATTGGATTCGAAGCCAACTCGCTCAAGGAAACGACGTTATTTTAGAAATAGATTGGCAAGGCGCTCAGCAGGTCAGAAAACTATTTCCTGCTTGCGTTGATATTTTTATATTACCCCCAAGCTTAGAAACGCTAGAAAAGCGCTTGATCGGTCGCGGAACCGATACCCAAGAGGTGATTGGCCGTCGTTTAGCCGCGGCACGCGAGGACTTAAGCCATGCGCGGGAGTTTGAGTATGTTATTATTAATGACCAATTTTCCTATGCGGTAGACGATCTCGTTGCCGTTGTTCGATCAGGTCGATGTCGGCGACAGCAACAATTTCTCCGTCGCCCCCCAATCATGACCACCCTAGACCTATAAGGAACGCATCATGGCCCGGATTACTATTGACGACGCACTCAAGCTTATCCCTAACCGCTTTGAATTAACGCTTGCCGCTACTTACCGCGCACGCCAACTCGCAAACGGCGCAACGCCTATGCTCGACCCCAACAAAGACAAGCCCACGGTACTCGCCCTGCGTGAGATCGCTGCAGGCAAATATGGCGCTGAGATTTTGAACCAGCGCACACCCACCTAATTGAACGCGCTACCGCTGCTCTCCATGCAGCGGAAATAAGCCGTGAACGAGCCCGTTGCCACCTTCACTCACTCCCCTGGATCACTGATCACCGGGTTGAGTGAGATGGTGTCCGATTATCTGAAACCCAAAGATGTCGTCATGGTTGAAAAAGCGTTTGCCGTTGCAGAGGCAGCGCATCGCACCCAAACTCGTCGTAGCGGTGAGCCCTACATTACCCACCCCCTTGCGGTAGCAACCATATGCGCTGGCTGGCATCTTGATGCGCAGGCTCTTTCTGCTGCACTCCTTCATGATACGGTAGAAGACACCCCCACGACAGGACAGGATATCGGCAAGCAGTTTGGGCGAGCCGTAGAGGAACTGGTTGAAGGTCTGAGCAAACTAGACCAAGTTGAATTTCAATCTGAGCAGCAAGCACAAGCTGAAAACTTCCGCAAAATGCTGCTTGCCATGGCACGAGACGTACGCGTTATTTTGGTCAAGCTCGCTGATCGATTACACAATATGCGTACGCTCGACGTTATGTCGCCCGAAAAGCAAAAACGTATTGCGCGTGAAACCCTTGAAATTTATGCCCCAATTGCCAATCGTCTAGGCTTGCATCGCATCCATCAAGAACTGGAAGATTTAGGTTTTCTTTACCTACATCCGCATCGTCATCAAGTGCTTTCTAAAGCGGTCAAAGCGGCAAGGGGCAATCGTCGTGAGCTAGTTGGTAAAATTCTTGGTGCCATTTCACAAAGACTCGAGTCTCAAAAGATTGAGGCAACTGTTACAGGTCGAGAGAAAAACCTTTACAGCATTTACATGAAAATGTCAGAGAAGATGCTGCCGTTTTCTAAGGTACTGGATATCTATGGATTTCGGATTTTAGTAAAGGATGTGCCTTCTTGTTATATGGCATTAGGCGCCCTGCACACCTTGTTCCGCCCCATTCCCGGAAAATTTAAAGACTATATCGGTGTCCCTAAAGCAAACGGATACCGATCTCTTCACACCACCTTATTTGGCCCCTACGAATACCCCATCGAAATTCAAATTCGCACGATGGAAATGCATAGGCTTGCAGAATCAGGCGTGGCTTCACATTGGATGTATAAGACCTCAGAGACCTCACTGAACGAAGTTCAGCAACAAACAACGCAATGGTTGCAGTCGCTCCTTGAGATTCAAACAGAGAACCGTGATCCCGTTGAATTCCTCGAACATATCAAGGTTGATTTGTTCCCCGGGGACGTGTACGTCTTTACGCCTAAGGGCACGATCAAATGTTTACAACGAGGAGCTACCTGTGTGGACTTTGCGTATGCAGTTCATACCGACGTTGGAAATCGCTGTGTAGCGGCCAAAGTGAATAATGAGCTTACCCCTTTGCGAACTGCTCTCAAAAGTGGGGATCGTGTTGAAATCATCACGGCACCGGATGCCGCCCCTCACCCGGCTTGGTTAAGTTTTGTAGCAAGCGGTAAAGCACGCAGCCATATTCGTCACTTCCTCAAGACACGTCAATATAGTGAATCCTTAGAATTAGGCGAACGCTTACTCAATCAGGCTTTGCGTGCCTTACAGTTCGATCCCGATTCGCTGACAACAGAGCATTGGAA
>CAIVHB010000054.1 GCA_903905585.1 uncultured Ferrovum sp.
AATATGCTCAATAAGATTGCTGACCGCATGGAAGCCAATCTTGAGTTGATCGCCACCGCTGAAACATGGGATAACGGTAAGCCTTTGCGTGAGACGATGGCGGCTGATATTCCTTTGGCAATTGACCACTTCCGCTATTTCGCCGGTTGCATCCGTGCACAAGAAGGTTCTATTTGCGAAATCGACAGCCAAACCTATGCTTATCATTTTCATGAGCCTCTGGGCGTTGTGGGCCAGATCATTCCTTGGAACTTCCCCATTCTGATGGCAGTTTGGAAGTTGGCACCCGCATTGGCTGCGGGTAACTGTGTAGTGCTGAAACCCGCTGAGCAAACTCCTGTTTCCATCTTGGTATTATTTGAACTGATCGGTGATTTGATTCCTAAAGGCGTCGTGAACATCGTCAACGGCTTTGGTTTAGAAGCAGGTAAGCCTCTAGCTTCTAACCCCCGCATCGCTAAGATTGCGTTCACTGGTGAGACCACCACCGGCCGCTTGATCATGCAATACGCTAGCCAAAACCTGATCCCCGTCACTTTGGAATTAGGTGGCAAGTCACCTAACGTGTTTTTTGCTGATGTGATGGCGCATGACGATGCATTCCTCAACAAGGCTGTAGAAGGCTTCGTGATGTTTGCATTGAACCAGGGTGAGGTCTGCACCTGCCCCTCACGCGCATTGATTCAAGAATCTATCTACGACAAATTTATGGATCGTGTGTTGAAGCGTGTTGCTGCTATCAAGCAGGGCAATCCTCTTGATCTATCAACCATGATTGGTGCGCAGGCTTCTAACGAGCAGTTGGAAAAAATATTGTCCTACATGGATATTGGTCGCCAAGAAGGCGCACAGTGCCTAATCGGTGGTGAGCGCAATAACTTGGATGGCGATTTGAGCGGCGGCTACTACGTTAAGCCTACTGTATTCAAAGGCAACAACAAAATGCGTATTTTCCAAGAAGAAATCTTTGGCCCAGTCGTTTCTGTGACCACCTTCAAGGATGAAGCAGAAGCCTTGTCGATTGCTAATGACACCCTGTATGGTTTGGGCGCTGGTGTTTGGACCCGTGAAATGAATACTTCATTCCGCATGGGCCGTGGCATTCAAGCGGGTCGTGTTTGGACCAACTGTTACCATGCCTACCCCGCTCACGCAGCATTTGGTGGCTACAAGCAGTCTGGTATCGGCCGCGAAAACCACAAGATGATGTTGGATCACTATCAGCAAACCAAGAACCTCTTGGTGAGCTACAGCGAGGACGCACTTGGATTCTTCTGATCCTGGTTGTTTGAGCTAAAGCTGAATGCGCGGTGTTCCTCTAAAAGGGTTCACCGCGTTTTTACTTGGTATGATTTCGAACACGATCCAAAAAACTTGGGTGATTTTCCCAAGAGGAGAAAGTAATGCTTCAACAACCTATCGCTCCGCCCAATAGTGCAATGCCTGGGCCAATAGGGGCATTCGTAGACGTGCCTCAAGTATGTGCGACGCAAGCTTGTTTGGATTTATTAGATTTGGTAGTGAGTAAACATGGCCCTGTGATGTTTCATCAATCAGGGGGATGTTGTGACGGCAGCGCGCCCATGTGCTTTCCCTTAGGGGAATTTCTGGTGGGCGATAGCGATAAATTAATGGGTCATATTGCAGGTCACCCCTTTTACATCAGCCAATCACAATTTGAATATTGGAAACATACCCAATTGACCATCGATGTCGTTCCGGGCCGAGGTGGAATGTTTTCCTTAGAAGGCTCAGAGGGATTACGCTTTTTGGTGCGCTCGCGTTTATTTACTGAGGAAGAATGGTCTTGGTTAGTTGCCCATGACCGAGTCTAGACAGGATTGATGGATAGTGAGAGTTTTTCTGCTCGCCTTATAGCATGGCAGGAACAGCATGGTAGGCATGATCTGCCCTGGCAGAACACAACAGATCCATATCGTATTTGGGTGTCTGAGATCATGTTGCAGCAAACACAGGTCACTGCCGTCATTCCCTTCTACCAGCGCTTTATGGCGCGCTTCCCAGCCATTCCTGCGCTTGCATTAGCGCCTGTCGATGAAGTCATGGCGCATTGGAGTGGCCTAGGCTATTACGCACGTGCTCGCAATATGCACAAGGCCGCCCAAGTCGTGTTTGCGCAAAATTATAGCCAGCTTCCCACTGACCCTCTTGAGCTAGAAAAACTCCCCGGCATCGGCAGATCAACCGCTGCAGCCATCGCAGCATTTTCATCAGGTCACCGCAGTGCAATCCTAGACGGCAACGTTAAGCGAGTGCTTGCCCGACACTTCGCGATACCTGGTTTCCCAGGAACGAGAGCGATAGAAAATGCGATGTGGACACTCGCTGAGTCTCTTCTGCCAGACAAGAAAATGGAGTCATACACCCAAGGCCTGATGGACCTCGGCGCAACTGTATGCACCCGCTCTCGCCCAAAATGTGTGCGGTGTCCTTTGCAAGAAACTTGCGAAGCCCTTCGCTTAGAAATGATAGAAAAATATCCCGAGCCGCGACCGAGCAAGCCTCGCATCGAGCGGCACGCGAGGGCGTGGTTGATTGGTCGCGGCTCGGGATCAGTCGCATCGAAACACCATGTTCGATCTGGCCCCGAACCCGAAGAATTCCTGTTGGAGCTCCGCCCCCCCTCCGGCGTCTGGGGCGGCCTATGGTGCCTGCCCGAAAATCTCTGCCCCGAACTTGAAGCCAATTTACTGACGGAGAAAGAGCCACAGCTCATTGAACACAGCTTCACCCACTTCAAGCTCTTTTTAACCATACAAAAAGCGCAATGGGTGGGCGCTAACGATCTACAAAACCTGATTGTTGAAGAGTCGGGTCAGACAGTGAGAAATTGGTTTACCCTAGATGAAGCGCTTGGCCAGGGCTTACCTGCACCACTACGAAAATTGCTGCAAGGCCTAAAAAAGAATTAAGCCTCTCGGTTTTTATCTGCCAGCATGGCAGGCTCATCACCCCAGCGCGGGCCTAGGGTATGGAGGACACCAATCTGGTCTAAGATGCGCGCCACCACGAAATCCACTAAATCCTGAATGGTTTGAGGGTGATGATAGAACCCCGGATTGGGGGGCAGAATGACGGCTCCCATCCTTGCCAGTTTTAACATGTTTTCAAGATGCAATGCCGAAAAAGGCATTTCACGAGGTACAAGAACGAGTTTTCGTCCTTCTTTCAAAACCACATCTGCCGCACGTTCAATGAGATTGTCGGATAAACCCATCGCGATGGCTGCTAATGTGCCCATACTACAAGGGCACACCACCATGGCATCGGGTGGATTAGAGCCTGAAGCAACAGGAGCAAACCATTCCTCGCGACCAAAGCCCCTTAACTGGCCCTCTACTGCGCCATAGCGCTCGCTCATCCATTTGGCGGCATCCGCAGCACGCGATGGTAGTGTTAAATCAAGCTCCTGCTTGGCTACAATTTGCGCAGCTTGGGAATAAAGAAGATAGATCTTTGCGCCACTTTGAACGAGTGCCTCGATGAGTCTGAGCCCATAGGGCATTCCTGATGCGCCGGTAAGAGCGACGGTAATCGTAGGCGTTGAGACGGTGCTGTTTTGATGAGATGTCATATTTCTAGTGACCGATGAACAACCCAAGTGGGATGAAGCGGGCTCAATTTTTTGGCAAGTTGCTCAGCAAGATACACGGATCGATGTTGGCCTCCGGTACAGCCAATTGCAATACTCAGTACATGCCGGTGGTCGTTGATAAAAGAGGGTAGCCAATCCGATATTAATTTATAAAGATCATCTAAGATTTTTTGGGTCATGGGCTGTGCCTCTAGAAAGTCTGCAATCGCTTTATCTCGACCATTCAAAGGCCTTAATACTGGGTCATAGTAGGGATTAGGAAGAAAGCGCACATCAAAGACAAAGTCGGCCTCTTGAGGTATTCCGTACTTAAAACCAAAAGAAAAAATAAATAAACTCAGTCGCTGCGGATCTGCACTGGCAAAGGCTTTGACCTGCGCGCGGAGAGCATTGGGTCTCAGACTGGTGGTATCAATACGTTGGGATTGCTCTGCAAGTGGGTTCAGCCTTTCACGTTCAAGTTTGATGCTTTCGGCAAGTGAGTACCCCTCGCTTGCCAGTGGGTGTGGGCGACGCGCTTCAGCGAAACGACGCAGGAGCTCTGAGTCAGAGGACTCTAAAAATAACAATTTGACCCAAACCCCCTCAGCCCGTAAAGATTGAATCACATCAAAGATGGCTTCTAAAGAACCATGGTGACGCGCATCTAAACCCAAACCAATCATTGATAATCCGCCGGAGCGCAAAGTATCTACTACACCCTTCATGGTCGATATGGGCAGGTTATCAACGCAGTACCATCCGGAGTCCTCTAAAGCGCGAATGGCAACACTCTTACCTGCGCCAGATTGGCCGCTGATAATCATGATTTGACAGTTGGTGGGCTCACTCATAATTGTCGTCATCTAAGAGATTATCGCCTGCATCTTGAGCCATTAGGCGTTCATGACGCTCAATAAATTGACGCGTGCTATCGATGCCGCGGCTACGCAAAACAAAGTTGCGCGTCGCGGCTTCAACTAAAACAGCAAGATTTCGTCCTTCAGCAACGGGTAGAACCACTTTAGGGTATTCAATGCCGAGAATAGTTTGAGTCGAACTATTCATAGGAAGTCGTTCCATGAAGGCTAGTTCACCTGTGCCAGGCTTCTCGAGATGAATAATAAGCTTCAGGGTTTTTCTGGGTCGCACTGCGGTTTCACCAAAAATCGAGCGAATATTGATGATTCCAAGCCCCCTAACCTCAAGAAAATCTCGAAGCAAAATGGGGCAGCGCCCTTGTAAGGTGGTGGGGCCGATGTGATAAAGCTCTACGACATCATCGGCAACTAGGCCGTGACCACGACTAATCAGTTCTAGCGCTAGCTCGCTCTTGCCGACGGCTGAACTTCCTGTGATCAAAACTCCAACTTCAAGCACAACCAGAAATACCCCGTGCAATGAAATCATTTCTGCCAGCTCTAAATTGAGATACTGGCGCAAGACGTCAATCAAATTGGCGCCAGGTCTTGGGCTGGTCAGTAGGGGGATGTCCTGCCTATCGCAGATTTCGCTCAGACGCTGATCAGGATCAATTCCATCAGCTACGATGACCGCTGCAAGATGTTCATTGAATAAGCCGTTTAAGGCACGCTCAAAAGATGACTCGTCAAGACTGCGCAGATAAGCCAATTCCATTTCACCAATAACTTGAAAGTGGTGAGGGTGCGTAAGGTTTAAGTGGCTAATCATGCCTACATGAGGGTTGTAGAGACTCCCCAATACAACGGTGCGTGCTCCTCCTCGTTTACCAGAGGCCCAGCTTAGATTAAGCCGATCGCGATTTTCGCTATATAAGCGTTGAATATTGACGTCAGGCATGCGTATACCGTTATGAAAAAGAAAGGGGCGGAAGATTCCGCCCCTTGGATCATTCTTCGCTTACCTCTAAATGCTTAATGGAAGATTGATGTCGGTGATCACTACGTCGTTCTTTGTGGCGAATGACTTGACGATCCAGAATATCTACCAATCCGTCGATTGCAGCATACATATCCTCATGCGTGTTTTCAGCAAAAAGATCGTTACCCTGCACATGGACGTTAGCTTCGATATGTTGTCGAAGTTTCTCAACTTTCATCACAACATGAATATCGATAACGTGGTCAAAGTGACGACCAATTCGTTCAAGCTTCTCATTGACATACTGACGGATGGCTGGAGTTACCTCCATATGTTGCCCGGTGACCGTGACGTTCATGGATCTTCTCCTTACTGTCCTACAAGGACTTTCGTTGGCTCGCCGGATGGATTTGCATTGCCTCGCGGTACTTCGCCACAGTTCGACGAGCGACGACAATGCCCTGCTGCGCCAGAATATCCGATATCCGGCTATCGGATAGTGGCTTACGACAATCTTCGGCGGAGATGAGCTGCTTTATCAACGCCCGGATGGCAGTGGACGAAGCTGCTCCCCCTGAATCCGTTCCAACATGACTGCTGAAGAAATACTTTAACTCGAAGATGCCTCGAGGGGTAAGCATGAATTTTTGCGAGGTGACTCTAGATACGGTTGACTCATGCATTCCCACAGTATCAGCAATCTCTCGCAAAACCAAAGGTCGCATTGCAACCTCACCATGTTCAAAGAAATGACGTTGCCTTTCAACGATGGCCTCAGAAACTCTCAAAATAGTATCAAAACGTTGCTGAACATTTTTAATTAACCAACGCGCCTCCTGAAGTTGAGCAGATAACAGGGTAGATTGATCACGATTTTTATTGAGTATGTCTGCATACACTCTATGCACTCTGAGCTTCGGAATTGCATCAGGGTTAAGTGTTACAGACCATTGGGTTTTATTTTTTCGAACAATCACATCCGGAATCACATAACGCGCTTCAGAGCGAATGAAGTCGGCTGCAGGATGGGGATTGCAGTGTCCGATGAGTTGCTGTGCAATTTTTAGAGACGCATCTTGGCAGCCATAGATTTTTTTGAGTCGAGGGAAATCGTGATTACCAAGAAGTTGTAGATGTTTACCAGCAATATCCAATGCAAGCTTCTTTCCTTCTTGGTGCTCAGGAAGAGAGGAAAGTTGAATACATAAACACTCTGCTAGAGATCGAGCACCTACCCCAATAGGGTCTAGCGACTGCAACATTTTTAATGCAATGTGTAGCTCTTCTATCTCAAGCTCTTCTAGGAGCTTTTCCTGCTCCAGAATTTCTTCTAGCGAGGCTGAGAGATAACCCTCCTCATCGATGTGCGATAAGAGGAGAGAGCAAACTTGATAGTCGCGTTCTGAGAGATTGCTCAGACGAAGCTGCGATACAAGGTGGTCGATCAAGCTGGGCTCAGCAGCAATCTGCGTACTGTAATCATAGTCATCATTGCCTTCACGCCAATTGCTGTTACTAGGATCACTAAAGGTAATCTCGGATGAGGTCCAGTTTTCATTATCGTTGATGCTTTCTAAGGAATCACCGTCAGAGGAGGGGCTAGAAGCATTTGAAGTTGATGTGATTTGGGGGGGGGTAATAAGCACTGCAGGGGTATCTTCATTCCACCCTTCTGTGCGCTCAAGCAGCGGGTTTTCCATCAAAAACCGTTCTAGCTCCTGATTGAGCTCCAGCGTAGACAGCTGAAGTAAACGAATGGATTGCTGTAGCTGAGGGGTCAGCGCTAGATGTTGGGATAGCTTAAGTTGCAGGCTGTTTTTCATGGTAAGACTAGGATACGTTACTTCCGGTGCTGTCAGAGCCGGAAGTGCTCCCCAAGATAAACCTTGCGTACATTTTCATTACTAATGATTTCGGCTGGTTCTCCAGCGGCTAGCACTGTGCCTTGATTAATGATGTAAGCCCGATCGCAAATATCCAAGGTTTCTCGAACATTATGGTCGGTAATTAAAACCCCGATTCCTCTTTCCTTTAGGAAGCGAATAATCTGTTGAATATCTAACACTGCAATGGGGTCAACGCCTGCGAAGGGCTCATCTAAAAGAACAAAACGTGGGCTGGTTGCTAAAGCCCTTGCTATTTCAACCCTCCGGCGTTCACCACCAGATAGACTGCTTGAGTTTTGACGCCGCAGATGGCTGATGCGTAAATCATCAAGCAGTAGTTGAGTTCTTTCCTCGATTTCCTCTGACTTCAAAGATTGCAATTCCAAGACTGCTTTGATGTTTTCTTCTACTGTGAGACGGCGAAAGATCGAAGCTTCTTGCGGAAGATAAGATAAACCTAACTTAGATCGGCGATGCATGGGTAAGTAGGTGAGATCCTGACCATCTAGAATGATCTGTCCACCATCGAGTTGAACCAAGCCCACCATCATATAGAAGCAGGTTGTTTTTCCTGCACCATTGGGACCTAACAAACCTACAACTTCCCCTTCGCCCACTCGAATGGAAACATCTTGTACTACCGTCCGTGATCGGTAGCGTTTGGATAGCGACTTCGCCTCAAGATAGCTCACTAAATTTATCGCTTGTCAGAGCCCGAAGCTGGTTTTCCGCTTGGTGCCGATGTTGAGCTAGCGTTCTGAGCGGGTTGAATAACAGCATGAACGCGACCTGCTCCAGATGCTTCTCTGGCTGCATTCCCGTTTACCTTGAAAAACTCAGTTACGGTGTCGTAAGAGATGTACTCACCTTTAACTTCGTCTCGACCCCTTAAAAGTTCAGCTTGTTCAAATAGTTCTATGCGTTGAATTTTGCCATCATATTCAAAGCGCAAAGAGTGTCCATCAACATACTCATCTGAGCCATCACGTTTCTGATGAAAAGTAGTGGGGTGACCCGTTCCTGAAGCATGGTGCAATCCATCTTTATCCTGAGTCATCACGACGCGATCTGCAGTAATACGCATTGTTCCTTGAGTAATCACCACATTACCTTCAAAAATACTGACTTTTTTGGAATTATCCATAGACAATTTGTCAGATTCCGCGACGATCGGTTTGTCTCGATCTGTCTGTTCGGCATTCACTAGAGTTGGAGCCGCTGATAAGCATAGAGCGATCAAGATAGAAAAAACATAAGCGGAAACAAAGCGAAAAAAATATACGCTCTTAATATCTTTATCTTTGGGGGAGATGCTAATGGTCATTTTAATGGTCGCCTTTGGGCGAAGTGGACACGGGCACGAAGAAATTCAGATTTAGAAATATTTTCATCAAATGTCATGTTATCTGCCTCCAGATGATCTAAACCGTGTTCGATTATAACGGGGCCAGGGGCTCTTCCTTGCTTTTGATTGGGAAAGATTTCAATTACATCTGTTTTAAGGATATAGCTTGGGTCTTCAGAGGTGAGCCCAAAACGAGTCAAAACAGCATGTCCTGAAAAGGTAACCAATTCAGAATTGGGTAGGCGCTCTCCATGTTCAGCACGGATGCTCATTGGAGCTTGTCCATCATCAAAAGATTTTAGTTCAACATCCTCATAGGTTGAGGAGTCATCGTCAGGGTAGTGCAGCATGCGTTTGGCCCCAAGGGTTTCGCGGAGTTGGCCATTAGTCCCCAATTGATGAGCAAGAAATGAATACACAATTAAGTCAGGGTCATGCCGCGCCAAGGTAATACCAGGTTGCTGAGAGCCGTCTACAACACCTTTAAGCCAGAATGAAGTAGCCGTAAGGGCGAGCAAAATGCCAATGGGCAGCCAACTGTTGGAGATGCGATCAAATCCCATCTTGGTTTTATACTAATCCGGCGCGCATCAGGTCATGCATATTGAAAGCTCCAACCACCACACCTTGTTGATCCACCACTGCTAAGGCTGAGATTCTTTTGTTTTGCATGAGCTCGGCCGCATCGATTGCGGGACGCTCAGGTCCGATCGTAATAGGTTTTACGGTCATGACGTCTTCAACGCGAAGTGCCGAGACTTCCCCTTTGACCTTCTCTAGCGTTCGCCGAAGATCACCATCGGTAAATATCCCTTTTAATCGCCCTGATCCATCCGTCACCGCGGTAATACCCAGTCCCCCTCTCGACATTTCTTGAAGCGCTTCAATCAGGCTCGCGGATTCTAAAACCCGGGGTGTATCCCCTTCTGAGTGCATGATGTCGCTGACTCGGGTGAGTAGCCTTCGTCCTAATGAGCCGCCAGGATGCGTGCGTGCAAAATCTTCTGCAGAAAATCCTCTAGAGACCAACAAAGAAACAGCCAATGCATCACCTAGAGCAAGCGTTGCAGTAGAACTCGTGGTTGGGGCTAGGTTATGCGGGCAGGCTTCTCGTTCAATATGAACATTAAGGTGTACGTCAGCCATGCGGGCTAAATTAGAATCGGGGTCACCCGTTATCGCGATAACGGAACTGCCTCTGCGCTTAAGTAAAGGCACAATCTGCAGCAATTCGGTTGTCTCTCCGGAGTAAGACAAGGCCACTACAATATCCTCTGGCTGGATCATGCCGAGGTCGCCGTGGCTTGCTTCAGCGGGGTGCAAGAAAAAAGCCGGAGTGCCAGTGCTTGCCAATGTAGAAGCTATTTTATGGCCGACATGACCTGACTTTCCAATGCCGCTGACAACAACTCTACCCGCACATTTCAAAATGAGCTGATGGGCTAAGACAAAATCTTGATCCAGATGCTTTGCGAGTCCGGATAAGGCTTCGGACTCGGTGATCAGAACCTGG
The DNA here is from genome assembly GCA_903905585.1 of uncultured Ferrovum sp. Classification (GTDB taxonomy): domain Bacteria; phylum Pseudomonadota; class Gammaproteobacteria; order Burkholderiales; family Ferrovaceae; genus CAIVHB01. Next base: position 10,182 of record CAIVHB010000054.1, read on the forward strand.
CGGGCGGTTAGGAGAATGTCTGAAGACATAAGGGATTCATTAAGCGAAATTAAACGGAAGTATAGCAAGCAACGTGCCTAATCTTAATGATATGGCCCGAACTTAAAATTCTGGCCTGCCTTATGATTTCACCAATCTGCTGTTGCTAGTCTAAACTAGCACCTATTCAAACCAAATTTGGAGTCGGTCTTTTGGCGTCTGATGCCGCGGTAGAGATTTCTCGTCTCAATTTTCGATATGGTGAGCGCGCAATACTCAAGGGTATCAATATGCGCATCCCAAGAGGATCAATTGTCGCAATTATGGGGCAGAGCGGTTGTGGTAAAACTACCTTGTTGCGGCTGATAGGGGGGCAATTAAAGCCAACTGAGGGCGATTTGTCGGTAGAAGGTCATGATATGAAAGCCATTACCCCTGACGCCTTATATAGGTTAAGACGTCAGATGGGCATGTTGTTTCAATTTGGCGCCTTGTTTACTGACCTCTCCGTTTTTGAAAATGTTGCATTTCAGATGCGTGAGCATACTGATTTGTCGGAGTCTCTGATTCGTGATCTGACCTTGCTCAAGCTTCAAGCCGTTGGGCTCAGGGGTGTGCGTGATAGGATGCCGGGGGCTTTATCTGGGGGAATGGCTCGACGTGTTGCTCTAGCAAGAGCCATTGCACTAGACCCCATGATTATGATGTACGACGAGCCCTTTACTGGGCTTGACCCGATTTCAATGGGGGTTATTGCAAAGTTGATTCGGGATCTCAATTCAGCCTTGGGTACCACTTCGATTATTGTGACCCATGATGTGCAAGAATCCTTGAGACTTGTAGATTATGTTTATTTTGTTTCTGAAGGTGTGATTGTGGCAGAGGGAACCCCAGAGGAGATTCGTTCTTCAAATCTGCCCTATGTCCATCAATTTGTATGGGGAGAAATGGATGGTCCTGTTCCATTCCATTACCCTGCGCCTTCAATGCAAGACTTTCTGGCGGGTAATAGCCCTCATTCGAGGCGATCCATGCATGCTTAATAAAACGAGACAAGAATTAGAAAATGTTGGGCGCATGAGTCTGGATTTGGTTTCTGGAATCGGTGCCGTTTTTGTTTTTTTGCTTCTAACTTTAAGGTATTCAGCGACGAGTTTTCAGCGTTTTTCCCTGACCATCCGTGAGATATTTTTCTCAGGGGTGCTTTCACTCATCATCATCCTTGTTTCAGGTCTTTTTGTTGGAATGGTTTTGGGGTTGCAGGGGTATGAAACGCTTCAAACCTACGGTAGCTCTGAGAGCGTAGGGGTCTTGGTTGCTCTGTCGCTCACGCGAGAGCTTGGTCCAGTGGTCTCTGCGCTCTTATTCGCGAGCAGAGCAGGATCAGCAATTACCGCTGAAATCGGATTAATGAAGGCCACCGAACAATTGTCGGCGATGGAGATGATGGCCATCAACCCGATCGCGCGCGTAGTAGGCCCCAGATTTTGGGGAGGGGTATTGTCTATGCCTATTCTGACTGCGATGTTTATCGGGACCGGGGTTTTAGGGGGCTATATCATTGCTGTGTTGCTCATTGGTGTGGATAGCGGGGCTTTCTGGTCGCAGATGAATGCGGCGGTAGATTTCAGTCATGACGTGGTAAATGGTTTGCTGAAAAGCTTTGTGTTTGGCTTGGCAATTTGCTCAATTGCTACGTATCAAGGCTATGCGGCCGCACCAACAGCAGAAGGGGTATCTGGTGCCACTACACGCACTGTCGTTAGTTCATCGCTGGCCATACTTGCACTAGATCTAGTGTTAACTGCTTTTATGTTGAAGGGGTAATTCAAAGTGAATCGCGCCACACTTAATTTATGGGTTGGAGTTTTTGTTGTCGGTGGTTTTATAGCTCTGTTGTTTTTAGCATTTAAGGTTGGAAACTTTTCTAGTGGAAACTTAGGCGAAACCTACTCGGTGGTTGCTCACTTTGACAATATTGGAGGACTCAAAGCGAGTGCACCAGTAAAGAGCTCTGGTGTACTGGTTGGCAGGGTGGTGTCGATTCAGTTTGATACGAAGAAATATGATGCCTTAGTGACAATGCGCTTGGATAAGCGCATTCCATTCTCAACCGATACCATGGCTTCAGTGCTGACCTCGGGTATTCTCGGGGAGCAGTATGTTGGACTGGAGACGGGAGGAGAACCCGAGATGCTGAAAGATGGCGGTGAAGTCTCGCATACTCAGGGGGCAGTCGTTCTAGAAAAACTGATTGGTCAGTTTTTTCTCAGCAAATCGCAAGAACCCGCTGATGCAACGAAGTAATCTCGGCCAAAGTCTTGGTTCACCCTAATTTTTGATTAAGTGAGATGAAAGATGAATTCCCTAATTAAATCAGTCCTAGTGCTGACTTTTTGTGCTTTTGGTGCCTGTGCCCCTTCTGGTGCATGGAGTGCTGAAATGGCGCCAGATGAAATGCTGCGTCAGACAACCGAAGAAATCCTGTTATTGGTTAAGCAGGACAAAGATCTGCAGGCTGGAGATAAGCAGAAAGCGTATGCAGTGGTTGAGACCCATATTGTTCCGCGTTTTGATTTTGTTCGCATGACGCGTCTGGCACTAGGAAAAAACTGGAACAAGGCAACACCAGAACAGCAAACGGCAATAGTAGAAGCGTTTCAGAACCTATTAGTTAGAACATACTCTTCAGCAGTCTCCCGTTTCAATAAACAGACAATCACTTATAAACCATGGAACGGAAAACCAGAAGATGCCACTACATCTGTGCAGAGCGTGGTGTCAGACGGGTCAAGAACAGTGCCCATTGACTATGCGATGGCGCATAGTGAGGCCGGATGGAAAGTTTACGACATTAAAGTTGATGGCATCAGCCTAGTGACCAACTATCGCGCTGACTTTAATGACCGCATCAATACGGTTGGGGTTGAAGGCTTGATCAAGGATTTGCAGGAGAAGGCTCGTGTTGCTGCGCAAGCTGCAGATACCAAGTCGGCAAAAAAAGGACAGTGATGGAATGAGTGAATATCGTCCTGAGGGCCCCATCAACTTGAATACAGTTCCTTCATTGTCTGAAATTTTGTTAACTGCGGCCGGCCCCTCGGGCATGGTGGTCAATCTTTCTGCCGTCACGGAGGTGGATTCGTCTTCCTTAGCCTTATTGATTGCTGCGCGACGGGCAGTTGAATCTGCTGGTGGCGTCTTTGAAGTAAAAGAAGTACCTACAGCAATGAGAACACTGGCAAGCCTATATGGCGTGAACTTTATAGTGGATAACGCCACACCTCATGACTGAACCTATTGTTATTAGGAAGGGACGCCCAGGGTTTGATGGCGCTGCGATCACTGTTAGGGGTGCAAAAAAGAGCTTCGGTAAGTTTGAGGCAATCAAGAGTTTAGATTTAGAAGTTAAGCAAGGTGAGTTCTTTGCCTTGTTAGGCCCAAATGGAGCAGGAAAGACTACGCTGATCAGTTTGCTTGCAGGTCTTGCGCGAGCTGATGCGGGAGAACTTTCTATCCTAGGTTTTGATGTGAATAAGGAATATCGACAGGCACGGCGAGCGGTTGGGGTTGTTCCGCAGGAGTTGGTGTTTGATCCTTTCTTTACGGTGCGAGAGACATTGCGTCTGCAAAGCGGTTATTTCGGAATTCGTCCCGATCCGAAGTGGATCGATGAGTTGTTAGAAAACTTACAATTGCGTGACAAGGCGGATTCCAATATGCGCTCCCTCTCTGGGGGCATGAAGCGACGCGTATTGGTTGCTCAAGCCTTAGTGCACCGACCAGCCGTCTTAATTTTAGATGAGCCAACGGCAGGGGTAGACGTAGAGCTTCGGCAAACGCTTTGGAAGTTTATTCGTCGCTTAAATGACGAAGGCATGACTATTTTGCTCACCACGCATTATCTGGAAGAAGCCCAAACCTTGTGTAATCGGGTTGCCATGATGAAGGCGGGTCAGATTATCGCCCTCGATACCACTCAGAATTTGTTGGCACACCACTCTCGACCCAGTCTGACATTGAGCTTGGATCAAGGTAAAGCTTTACCTGCTGCTTTAATGGCAAGAGCCACTTCTTTGCCTGCGGGACGTTTCCGTCTTGGGTTGGAGGATTTTGCTGAAGTTGAGCAAATATTAGCTTCATGTCGTTCTGAGGGCCTTGAGATCAAAGAATTAGAGGTGGGTCAGGCTGATCTTGAAGAAGTCTTTGTCAGAATCATGAGGGACACTCCGCGATGAGAGGCTTCACAACATTATTTGGAAAAGAGGTTCTGCGCTTTTGGAAAGTCAGTTTTCAGACTTTATTGGCGCCTCTGGTTTCAACGCTGCTCTACATGTTGGTGTTCGCGCAGGTTTTAGATAGCCATGCTGAGATTTATAGCGGAGTAAGCTATAGAGAGTTTCTGGTTCCTGGTCTCGCGATGATGGCGATGCTTCAGAATTCATTCTCAAATACTTCCTCGAGCTTGATCCAAAGCAAGCTGACAGGAAATATTGTTTTTATTTTGCTTCCCCCCTTATCACCTTTTGAAATTTTTGCTGCCTATGTGCTGGCCGCAATGGTGCGAGGTTTTGCGGTGGGCGCTTGTGTTTGGATAGCGAGTTTGATTTTCTTTCCGCATTTTCCTGCTCACCCCTTTGAATTGCTTGTTTTTGCCTTGCTGGGAAATGCACTGGCTGCTGTATTAGGTTTGCTTGCGGGGATATGGTCTGAGAAATTCGATCAACTTGCAGCCTTCCAGAATTTTTTGATTGTTCCGCTGACTTTTTTGGCAGGAGTTTTTTACTCGATTCACAGTCTGCCTCCTCTATGGCGGGATATTTCTCGCTTTAATCCCTTTCTCTATATGATCGACGGGTTTCGTCATGGTTTTTTTGGGGTTTCAGATATTGCCCCACTTGAAAGCTTTGTGATTGTCGCAGGATGCGCTTTTGCCCTATCATGGCTGTCTTTAAGTTTGCTCTCCCGGGGTTGGCGGCTTCGCAACTAAACTTTTCCGGGATCTACTTTTTCAAGTTCCAATTTTCCGAGCTTTAGTGAAATGGTTTTACCTGACGACGTTCGCCGATACATTGAACAAGGACTGCAATGCTCTCATCTTGAAGTGAGCGGCGATGGCCATCACTTTGAAGCTGTTATTGTGAGTGATGCTTTTGAAGGAAAATCGCGTGTAGCCCGCCATCAATTGGTGTATGCCGCGCTGGGTGATCGCATGCGCGAAGAAATTCATGCACTCTCTATGCAGACGCTTACCCCTTCTCAATGGGCCGCTGCTGGCCACACAGTTAACTAAAAGCCCGTGGACCAACTTCTGATTGCCGGGGGCCGCCCACTCAACGGTGAGGTGCGTATTTCTGGCGCCAAAAATGCTGCCTTGCCTATAGTTTGTGCAAGCCTTTTAACGGCTGAGCCATTAAAGTTAACGAATGTTCCAGGCTTGCGTGATGTGACCACCTTGGTCAAGTTATTGAAGGGAATGGGGGTGGAGTCTCAACGCAACGAGGATGGAGTTGTTCTCGCTGGCGTCGATATTCACACCCCTATCGCGACCTATGAGTTGGTCAAAACTATGCGTGCCTCGATTTTGGTTTTGGGGCCGTTGCTAGCAAGATGTGGTTCTGCCAAGGTTTCTTTGCCCGGCGGCTGTGCGATTGGTGAACGGCCGGTGAATCTGCACATTAAAGGGCTGGAAGCGATGGGAGCCCAGATTCGTATTGAGCATGGCTATATCGTTGCCGAAGCCCCACGGCTTAAAGGCGCTCGTATCTTTATGGATACCGTGACCGTTACAGGTACTGAAAACCTAATAATGGCGGCTGTTTTGGCAGATGGGGTGACCACTCTTGAAAACTCTGCCAAAGAGCCAGAAGTAGTCGATTTGGCTGAGTGTTTAATTAAGATGGGTGCCAAAATACGAGGTCATGGTACCGATGTGATCCATATCGAAGGCGTGAAAGCTCTGCATGGCGCAGCGCATCGCGTGATGCCGGATCGGATTGAGAGTGGAACCTTTTTGGTTGCTGCTGCGGCAACCCACGGTGATGTGACTCTATTTGATAGTTGCCCTGAAGCATTGCAGGCGGTCCTGGAAAAGCTTAGAGAGGCAAATGCTGAGATCGAGGAAGCCGGAAATCGTATTCGGGTCCGCATGCGCGGCCCGAATCATGGAGTGAGTTTGCGGACAGCTCCTTACCCTGCTTTTCCCACCGATATGCAGGCGCAATTTATGGCAATGAATACGGTTGCTGAAGGAACGACCGTCATTACTGAAACAATTTTTGAAAATAGGTTTATGCATGTCCAAGAACTAAGGCGTCTCGGAGCAAATATAGAAATTGAAGGAAACACTTCTATTATTCGTGGTGTCTCTACACTAGAGGGTGCGGGCGTCATGGCAACGGATTTGCGTGCTTCTGCAAGCCTTGTGATTGCAGGGTTGATCGCACAAGGAGAGACGACTGTGGATCGTATCTATCACCTTGATCGAGGTTATGAGTGTATTGAAGAAAAACTAGGATTACTTGGCGCTGATATTCGACGTGTTTCCGGGCAAGAAGGGGGATAAATGACCCTCAGTTCTCCTTTTTCAGATTTCAATGGTGTAACGATCGCGCTTTCTAAGGGGCGAATCTTCGATGACACGCGTCCTCTTCTAGCAGCCGCAGGTATTCAACCTGCCATGGATCCTGAGTCTTCCCGTGAGCTGATTATCGGGACTAATCGTCCGGATGTGCGATTGGTCATTGTTCGCGCTTCTGATGTTCCTACTTATGTGCAATATGGTGCCGCTGATTTGGGTGTTGCTGGTTTAGATGTGCTTTTGGAGCATAGTGGTGAGGGGCTCTACCAACCCGTTGATCTAAAGATTGCTCAATGCCGGTTGATGGTTGCCGTACCCGAAGGTTTTGATTATCAGGCTGCGATTGGCCGCGGAGCCCGTTTGCGTGTTGCAACAAAATATATTCGTTCTGCCTCTGAACACTTTGCTGCTAAAGGTATGCAGGTAGAGCTCATTAAGCTGTATGGCTCAATGGAATTAGCGCCGCTCACTGGTTTGGGCGATGCGATCGTTGATCTAGTCAGTAGTGGCGGTACGCTTAAAGCTAATAAACTGCAGGCAGTTGAGCATATTCGCGATATCAGTTCGCGATTGATTGTAAATATCGCATCATGGAAACTGCAACGAACTCGAATTGCGCCTCTGGTTGACGCATTTAAATGTGCGGTCAGTGAGTCATGAAAATGCGCCGCCTCAGTACACTGAATGCAAATTTTGATGAATCACTCAAAGCTTTGACCGCTTTTGAGTCCTCGCAAGATCCAAGCGTGGACCAAAAAGTGGCTGAGATCGTTGCCGATGTAAGAACCAGAGGCGATGCAGCCCTTGTTGAGTACACAAGACGGTTTGATCGTGTTCAAGTAGCCGCCGCGCATGAGCTTGAGTTGTCTCAAGAACATTTGCAGTCTGCGCTAAAGAATCTGCCCGATGATCAGTCCAAGGCGCTTGCCGCAGCCGCTGACCGTATTCGCGCGTTTCATGGGCGCCAGAAAGGTGAAACATGGACTTATACCGAGCCCGATGGAACAATTTTAGGGCAACGTGTCACACCCCTTGATCGCGCAGGTTTATACGTACCGGGCGGTAAAGCAGCTTACCCATCCTCGGTATTGATGAATGCGATTCCCGCAAAAGTAGCGGGCGTTTCTGAGCTGATCATGGTGGTGCCTACTCCTGATGGGGTTCGCAATGAGTTGGTTCTTGCTGCAGCGGCTTTGTCTGGAGTAGATCGTGTATTTGCTATAGGTGGTGCGCAGGCAATAGCCGCTTTGGCGTATGGCACAGAAACAATACCTGCGGTTGATAAGATTACAGGCCCTGGAAACGCTTGGGTGGCAGCAGCAAAGCGGAGAGTATTCGGAGTGGTTGGCATTGATATGGTGGCAGGCCCTTCCGAAATTTTAGTCATCTGTGATGGACGTACTTCACCTGACTGGGTTGCGATGGATCTTTTTTCGCAAGCTGAACACGATGAAATCGCACAAGCTATTTTGCTTTGTCCTGATACAAAATTTTTAGATCAGGTTGAAAAATCGATCGAAAATTTGATTGAATCCATGCCTCGCGCTGATGTCATCCGCAGTTCTTTGAGCGGGCGCGGCGCTTTTATTTTGACCAAAGATTTGGCTGAGGCCTGCGAAATTTCTAACCGCATTGCGCCAGAGCATCTTGAACTCTCGGTAGAAAACCCAGAGGAATGGCTACCCCGTCTTCGACATGCGGGAGCAATTTTTATGGGGCGGTTTACCTCAGAGTCCCTAGGGGATTACTGCGCTGGCCCCAACCATGTTCTTCCAACAGGCCGGACAGCGCGTTTTGCTTCTCCATTGGGTGTGTATGATTTTCAGAAACGTACCAGTTTGATCCAAGTTTCAGCCAAAGGCGCGCATCGCTTAGGCAAAATTGCTTCGACCTTGGCGCATGGTGAAGGGCTTACTGCGCATGCACGTGCAGCCGAATATCGCCTAGAGAAGGAATAAGAATGTCAGCTTTAAATCTAATTCGCCCAGAGATTCGAGCGCTTTCTGCCTATCATGTCCAGCCTGCAGAAGGTTTTATCAAGCTAGATGCAATGGAGAACCCTTGGCCCTTGACTCCTGCCCTGCAACAGCGTTTGGGTGAGCGCTTAGCTCGGGCTGCCTATAACCGCTACCCTGACGCCAATCCTCAAGCTTTAAAAACCCTTATTTCGAAGGTATTTGCTGTTCCAGAAGGTGCTGAGCTATTACTGGGAAATGGTTCTGATGAATTAATTCAGATTTTGGCGCAAGCATTGGCTCGGCCAGGGGCGGCCTTATTGAGCGTTGAGCCCGCGTTTGTGATGTTCCGCGTGTTAGCTAATGCTTGTGGACTTGAGTACATTGGGGTTCCTCTCCAAGAAGATTTTTCAGTAGATCTGCTGGCGATGCTAGCTGTTATCAGAGCGCGACAGCCCGCCCTAATCTTTTTGGCGATTCCGAATAACCCGACTGGAAATGCGTTTGCTCCAGAGGCAATACAAGCCATCCTAAAAGAAGCCACGGGTATAGTGGTGATCGATGAGGCTTACTTTCCTTTTAGAGATGGAAGCTATCTCTCGTTTTTACCTAACTTTCCCAACATGCTTGTGATGCGAACGGTATCCAAGTTGGGTTTGGCGGGTATTCGCTTAGGGTTTTTGGCTGGAGCGCCGGAGTTATTGGGTGAGTTAGAAAAATTACGATTACCCTATAACATCTCTGTGGCAACCCAAGTGATTGCGCAGACGGTTCTTGAAGAAGGGCATGCGCTGAACGATCAGACGCAGCAATTGCGCCAAGAACGTGTGCGTGTATTCACAGCCTTGAGGGATATTCAGGGCGTGCATCCCTTCGAAAGTGAAGCAAACTTTATTTTGTTGCGCGTTTTAGATGCGCAGGGTGTGTTTGACGCTTTGAAACGTCATGGTATATTGATCAAGAACTTAAGTAACGCGCACGCCTTATTGCGCGGATGTCTGCGAGTCACGGTGGGAACACCGGAACAAAATGACCGCTTCCTAGACGCCTTAAAAGCGTCTGTGTTGGCAGTCGCGTAAGCGCTGCTAATTGGATGAAATCAACACTCATGCGCTCCGCACAGGTTACCCGTAATACCCTGGAAACTCAGATTTCCGTATCAATCAACCTTGATGGCAAAGGCGAGGGGCGGCTGAATACGGGTCTCCCATTTCTTGACCACATGCTTGACCAAATTGTCCGTCATGGTCTTATTGACTTAGATGTTCAAGCAAAAGGTGATTTGCACATTGATGCCCACCATACCGTTGAAGATGTTGGTATTACCATCGGTCAAGCTTTTCATCAGGCATTAGCTGATAAAAAAGGTATTCGTCGCTACGGCCATGCCTATGTGCCCTTGGATGAAGCCTTGTCTAGAGTAGTCATAGACCTCTCTGGCCGACCTGGTTTGGAGTTTCATGTCGCCTTTACCCGGGCGCGTGTGGGTGAGTTTGATGTGGATCTGTTCTATGAGTTTTTTCAGGGCTTCGTGAATCACGCAGGCATGACTTTGCACGTTGATAACTTGCGCGGAAGAAACTCACATCATCAAGCTGAAACGGTGTTCAAGGCTTTTGCGCGTGCATTAAGGATGGCCGTCGAAGCGGATCCTCGCGCGGCGGGTACCTTGCCCTCAACCAAAGGCGCCCTGTGAGTCAATCATGAGCCACGTAGTGGTTGTGGATTACGGGATGGGCAATTTACGCTCGGTTGCCAAAGCCTTGGAATATGTTGCGGATGGCCACACCATTGAGGTGAGTGATGTGCCAGAAAGATTGGCTGCTGCGGATAAAGTTGTGTTTCCAGGACAAGGCGCAATGCGTGATTGCATGCGTGAAATTGATGCTCGAGGTTTAAGAGAAGCAGTGGTTCATGCAGCGAGAAACAAGCCTTTTCTTGGCTTGTGTATAGGCTTGCAATTACTGTTTGATCACTCAGAGGAAGGGGATACCGCTGGTTTGGGTATTCTGTCCGGGCAAGTTAAAAAATTTCCTGCTGAGGGTATGGTTGACGCTATAGGATCGCGGCTTAAAGTGCCGCATATGGGCTGGAATGAAGTTCATCCTCATCAGCCGCATCCCTTATGGGAAGGGATTGAGGATGGAACGCGTTTTTATTTTGTGCACAGTTACTATGTACAACCTGACCACTCTAAAGTGATTGCTGCACATTCAGCTTACCCTTTTGAATTTGCTTGTGCGGCTTCGCAAGATGCTTTGTTTGCTGTTCAGTTTCATCCTGAAAAAAGCGATCGGGCAGGATTAAAACTTCTGTCTAATTTTTTAACCTGGGCGCCCTAGGGCGATTTTAAATTAACTTCAAAACTGTAATTGTCCGACCATGATTGTTATTCCTGCCATTGATCTCAAAGACGGTCACTGCGTTCGCCTAAAGCAAGGCGAAATGGATGGTGCCACCCTATTCTCCGAAAATCCCTCAGAAATGGCGCGAAGATGGAAAGACCTCGGTGCGGAGCGTTTGCATCTCGTCGATCTGAATGGCGCCTTTGCGGGAAAGCCGGTTAACGAAGACGCAATTCGCGACATCATTAAAGAACTGGGAGATGAACTGCCTATTCAGTTGGGCGGTGGAATTCGTAGTCTAGAAATTATCGAGCGTTACTTAGATGACGGAGTGAGTTGGGTCATTGTTGGTACCGCCGCAATTAAAAACCCAGGCTTTTTGCACGAAGCTTGCGATGCTTTTCCTGGCCACATTATGGTCGGCTTAGACGCGCGAGATGGCAAAGTAGCGGTAGATGGTTGGTCAAAAATGACTGGCCATGATGTGATCGACTTAGCGAAGCGTTATGAAGATTATGGTGTTGAAGCCATCATTTATACCGATATCGGACGTGATGGCATGATGGGCGGAATCAATTTAGACGCGACAGTAAAACTGGCTCAGGCCCTGCATATTCCCGTGATTGCCAGCGGAGGCGTGTCTCAATTGAGTGATATCCAAGGACTATGTGAAGTACAGGATGAGGGAATCATGGGCGTGATTACTGGTCGCGCTATCTATGAAGGCACCTTGGACTTCAAGGCCGCGAATGAACTTTGTGCCCGTTATAACCGGGATTAGAAATGGGCCTAGCCAAACGCATCATTCCTTGTTTGGATGTCAACGCGGGTCGTGTCGTAAAAGGAGTTAACTTCATGGGCCTGCGTGATGCAGGGGATCCCGTAGAGGTTGCCCGAAGATATGATGATCAAGGCGCAGATGAGGTTACGTTTCTAGATATCACGGCAAGTTCTGATAACCGTGGGTTGATTTTTTCTGTCATTGAAGCGGTGAGTGCCCAGGTGTTTATTCCCCTCACGGTGGGAGGGGGCGTGCGTCAGGTTTCTGATGTGAGGGCCTTACTGAATGCCGGTGCCGATAAAATCAGCATGAATACATCGGCTGTATTAGATCCTCGTTTGATTATGGATTCTGCAGATCGTTTTGGATCGCAGTGTATTGTTGTAGCAATCGATGCAAAACGCGATTCTTTAACAGGTGGTTGGCAGGTGTATACCCATGGCGGGCGAAATGCGACTGGGCGAGATGCTGTTGAGTGGGCAATAGAAGTGTGTCGCTTAGGCGCAGGAGAAATTCTTCTTACCAGTATGGATCGCGACGGAACGCGCAGTGGCTTTGATCTTGATTTAACGCGTGCTGTATCAGAAGCGGTTCCCGTGCCTGTGATTGCAAGCGGTGGCGTTGGTTCATTGCAGGATCTAGCCGATGGTATTTTGATTGGTAAAGCGGATGCTGTGCTCGCGGCTAGTATTTTTCATTTCGGCGAGCATACTGTAGGCAGTGCTAAAGCTTTCTTGGCTGAGCGAGGCGTAGAGGTGCGCTTATGAGTTCAGGCCTGGAAACAATCAAGTGGGATGAGAAGGGCTTGGTAGCCGCTGTGGCTCAGGAGGCCTCAACGGGAAGGGTACTGATGTTGGCCTGGATGAACCAAGAATCTTTGCAAGCAACCCTTGATTCTGGCTTTGCAACCTATTGGTCGCGAAGTCGCTCACGCTTGTGGCGTAAAGGCGAGGAGTCGGGTCATCGTCAACGAGTGAAGTCTATGGAGTTAGATTGCGATGGAGATGCGCTCGTGCTGCAGGTTGAACAAGAAGGGGGTATTGCCTGCCATACTGGCCGCCATAGTTGTTTTTATCGCAAATGGGAGGATGGCAAATGGTTGGAGAGCGAGCCTGTTGTTCGAAACCCCGATGAGTTTTATAAAGCGCCTTAAATTGACTGAAAGTCGAGCGAGTGACCTGAATCATGTCTAGTGAAGATTTTCTGGAGCAGCTTGCTGCAACCCTTGAATCACGAAAAGGGGCCGACCCTGAGAGTTCTTATGTTGCAAAACTATATGCCAAGGGTCAGGACGTCATTTTGCGTAAGGTTGGGGAAGAGGCTTTGGAGGCCATATTGGCAGCCAAGTCTGGTGATACACTGCATTTAATTAGAGAAACCGCTGATCTTTGGTTTCATACTCTAGTGATGTTGGCTCATGCTGGTGTGGGTCCTCAGGATGTAATTGCGGAACTCAAGCGTCGTGAAGGCGTCTCTGGCATAGACGAAAAAGCGGCTCGTCCACAGGATAAATAATCATGAGTGATTGCATTTTTTGCAAGATTGTCGCAGGTGCCATTCCTAGCCGAAAGGTTTATGAAGATGAGCATTTGTATGCGTTCCACGATATTCAGCCAGCCGCACCTGTACACATATTAATTATCCCTAAGGCACATGTAGCTTCCTTGGCGGATTGCAATCAATCACATGCTGATGATTTGGGACGCCTGTTATTATCGGCTCCTAAAATTGCTAAAGAGTTAGGCTTAGATGATGGTTTCAGAACCATCATCAATACTGGTAAAGGTGGTGGGCAAGAAGTATTTCATATTCATGCCCATGTTTTAGGTGGCGCCAAATTGCGCCCACTCGTTGATTCCGTCGCATCGGCGTGAACTTAAAGATCTAGAAGAAGAGAGAGAGACTCATGGGTAGCTTTAGCATATGGCATTGGCTGATTGTTCTAGTTATTGTGGTGCTCGTGTTTGGCACACGTAAACTTAAAGATGCAGGTAAAGACTTGGGCAGTGCGGTGCGAAGCTTTAAAGAAGGGATGGCGGGACCTGAGGGAACTCAGGGTGAGTCGAATCACAAAGCCACCGATATCAAACCAGCTATTCCTGCTGATAAATCGGAGCATCCCCCGCATTAAGCCGGGCCTCGGCGTTCATGTTTGATTTTAGCTTTTCTGAAATCGCTCTCATTGGGGTGGTTGCTTTGGTAGTGATTGGCCCAGAGCGCTTGCCTAAGGTGGCACGAACCACTGGGGTGATTGTGGGCCGTATACAACGCTATGCGGCCGCAGTTCGAGCAGACATTGCTCGTGAGGTTGAGCTATCTGAACTTCGACGTGTTCAAAATGATCTTCAGGATGCTGCAAAAAACCTGGAAACAAACATACAAAATATTGGATCTGAAGTCCGCGATAACTGGGTGAGTGCGGAATCATCCCTTGGAGAGGCGAAAGAAAGTTTGATGACAGGGCCCCCGCTCGCCGCATCTGAAGACCAAAAGGTATCCTCTTCGGAATCTCTAGCACCTAGAATGCCTGTATACGAGCCAACGCAACAAGATCTGGCTTTGGAGATTGAGGAAGAAACTCCGCGTCTTGCACAGACTCCATTGGCAGGTGCTTCGGAGCATAAAGTGTGAGCGATGAAACCCAGTTTGATAGCAAGCTAGAGGGGTTCATGTCTCATCTTATTGAGCTTAGGACTAGGCTTATTCGTTCGATGATTGCTGTGGGGGTGATTCTTGTAGTCCTTCTCCCATTTTCCAATAAGCTCTACACCTTGCTTGCGTTGCCGATGTTGCGAGCCTTACCTTCAGGCGGCCATATGATCGCGACTGAGGTGACCACCCCATTTTTTGTTCCAATGAAAGTCGCAATGATGGCGGCTTTCCTGCTTGCCCTTCCTTACGTGCTCTACCAAGCCTGGGCTTTCATTGCCCCTGGATTGTATGGCCATGAAAAGCGTTTAGTACTTCCGCTCGTAGTGTCTAGCACCATCTTGTTTTACACCGGGATGGCTTTTGCTTACTTTGTTGTTTTTCCGGTTATTTTTGGGTTTATATCCGCCGCCGCTCCAGATGGCGTGGCGGTCATGACCGACATTGATAAGTACCTGGGGTTTGTGTTGACGATGTTTATTGCCTTCGGAGTGACCTTCGAAGTTCCGGTTGCTGTAGTGGTACTCGTGCGTTTAGGTGTCGTGACAGTAGACTTTTTAAGAGAGATCCGGCGCTATGTCATCGTTGGGGCTTTTGTAATTGGCGCCATTTTTACCCCACCTGACGTGGTTTCACAAAGCTTACTCGCCGTACCTTTATGTTTACTGTATGAACTTGGAATTTTGGTTGCAAGTCGCTGGAAGCCAAAATTAAGTGAATAAAAAGTATTTTTTGGGGAACAAGCGCGTTAGAAATGAAGTCATTTGAATGGTTGCGCTGCAATATTTTTCCAGACGTTGGTGATATACTTTGATAGAATTCGCGGGTTTTGTTCAATCTCTTTGCACGACAGGATTCCAAATATGAGTGATTCGCACTCGGACAATGGCGGTCGCCGCCGTTTTCTGATCGGGGCCGCAGGCGCCCTTGGAGCTGCAGGCGCTGCTGCTGTGGCTACCCCCTTCATTATGAGTATGCTTCCGAGCGCGCGCGCGAAAGCGGCAGGTGCTCCGGTTGAGGTTGATGTATCCAAGCTCGAAGCTGGGATGATGATGACCTCAGAATGGCGTGGCCAGCCAGTTTGGGTGGTCAATCGTACTCCCGAGATGTTGGCGCAGTTAGCCAAAAATAGTGATCGCCTTCGGGATCCGGGGTCAGAGAATTCTGAACAACCGGAATATTGTAAGAACCCTAACCGGTCATCTGCAGAGCATCCTAACCTCTTAGTGGTGGTTGGTATTTGTACGCATTTGGGGTGTTCGCCTCAGGACCGCATGAAAGCCGGCAATGCCGCTGGAATGGGTGAAGATTGGCCCGGCGGTTTCTTCTGCCCTTGTCATGGCTCTAAATTCGATATGGCCGCGCGTGTTTTCCAAAACGTGCCCGCCCCGCTTAATATGCGCATTCCCCCCCACATGTACATGGCAGATGGTCGTCTGCTTGTGGGTGCGGACAAGTCTAAAGGAGCTTAATTGATGAGCACCGAAACCGAAAACACCAAGCTAGCTCAAGTAACGCAGTGGATTGACGCTCGCTTCCCAATGTCATCATTGTGGCGCGATCATATTTCTGAGTATTACGCCCCTAAAAACTTCAATTTTTGGTACTACTTTGGCTCGTTAGCTATGTTGGTGCTCGTGATTCAATTGGTTACGGGAATCTTCTTGACGATGAACTATAAACCTGATGCGCGCTATGCGTTTGCATCAGTTGAATACATCATGCGGGACGTGAACTACGGCTGGTTGATTCGTTACATGCACTCAACCGGCGCATCCATGTTCTTTGTTGTGGTTTACCTTCACATGTGTCGAGGCTTGATGTATGGCTCTTACCGTAAACCGCGCGAGTTGGTTTGGATTGTAGGCATGGCCATCTATCTTTGCCTGATGGGTGAGGCATTTATGGGCTACTTGTTGCCTTGGGGGCAGATGTCCTACTGGGGCGCACAAGTTATTATTTCATTATTTGATGCGATCAGTCCTCCCTTGGCGCTCTGGATTCGAGGTGACTTTGTGGTTTCAGATGCTACCCTGAATCGCTTCTTCGCTTTTCATGTGATCGCGTTACCCTTGGTGTTAGTGGGATTGGTTCTGGTTCATATCATTGCGTTGCATGAAGTGGGTTCGAACAACCCTGATGGCGTAGAGATCAAAAAACACAAAGATCCTGTTACCCACAAACCACTAGATGGAATTAATTTCCACCCCTACTACACACTTAAGGATTTGGTGGGTGTGTCAGTGTTTTTGGGTATTTTTTCCGCGGTGGTGTTTTTTGCTCCTGAGATGGGTGGCTATTTCTTAGAGGCCAATAACTTCATCCCGGCAGATCCAATGAAAACGCCGCCTCACATCGCACCGGTTTGGTATTTCACTCCGTTTTACGCCATTTTGCGCGCTATTCCTCAGAAACAATTGGGGGTGATTGCAATGGGCGCAGCGGTGATGATTTTCTTGGCGCTTCCTTGGCTGGATCGAGGCTTGGTTAAGTCTATTCGGTATCGCGGTAACCTTTACAAGACAGCATTTGGATTATTCATTACCGCTTTCTTGATCCTGGGTTATATGGGCACGCAAGATCCTAATCTTTGGTACGTGAACCCAACGTCACAAATTTGTACAGTCATTTATTTCTCGTTCTTCTTGCTCATGCCAATTTACACGCGTCTGGACAAATCACGCCAAGCGCCGGATCGGGTGACTTCATGAAACAACACTCTCGTTTGATAAAACTACTGGTTTCTTTTGCTGCATTGACAGCGCTCAGCGCTGGTTTAGCCGGTCAGCCAGTTCTGGCCCATGAAGAATTGGCCTTGGAACACGCCCCAATTGTTGAAGGAGATAAGGCTTCACTTCAGCGCGGTGCACGAGCCTTCGCCAATTACTGTCAGAACTGTCACTCAGCGCAGTACCTGCGCTATAGTCGCCTCACTGACATTGGTTTGAGCGAAGAGGAAATCAAGGCAAACCTGATGTTCTCCTCCGAGAAAATCGGTGACACTATGACGGTGGCCTTAGAAAAGGCCGATGCTAAAGCATGGTTCGGCAATCCTCCGCCTGATTTATCAGTAGAAGCGCGTGTTCGTGGTCCCGATTGGCTCTATTCCTACCTTCGTGGGTTCTATAAAGACAGTTCGCGCCCTACAGGTTGGAACAATACGGTTTACCATAATGTTGGTATGCCGCACGTTTTGTATGAGTTGCAAGGTGTGCAGGAGATGGTCGGTGAAGAAGGGGCTAAATCCCTAAAACTCGTTCATTCCGGCAAATTGAGCGAAGCAGAATACAGTCAATTTACGGCTGATTTAGTTAACTATCTGGTTTGGATGGCAGAACCTGCCAAGGCTACACGTATCCAAATCGGTGTTTTGGCTATATTCTTCTGCGTTCTGGCTTTTTTCGTGACGCTAGCTTTGAAGAAAGAGTTCTGGAAAGATATTCATTAACTGTAGTATTGGCGGCAGTCTCGCCGTGACCAGTTAGGGTCGTTTCCACCCCCAAGACCGGCGGACTTTGTGCCCGCCGGTTTTTCACTAAAGAGGTCTACCCATATCATGATGACGCTCTATTCGGGTACCACTTGCCCATTCAGTCAGCGCTGCAGGTTTGTACTGTATGAAAAAGGAATGGATTTTCATATTGCGGATATTGATTTATTCAATAAACCAGAAGAAATCGGGGTCATGAACCCCTTTAATCGCCTGCCAATTTTGGTTGAGCGAGATCTTCATCTTTATGAGTCTAATATCATCAATGAGTACATTGATGAACGATTTCCGCATCCTCAATTAATGCCTGCCGATCCGGTGATGCGGGCCCGTGCTCGACTGTCGCTCTACCACTTTGAGATAGAATTATTCAGCCAGGTCGAGATTCTAGAGAGTGGAACCGCAAAAAATGCTGAGAAGGCAAGAACGGCAATTCGCGACTTCTTGCTGCGAATGTCACCGATCTTCGCTAATCAGAAGCAAAAATACATGTTGGGTGATGAGTTCTCAATGCTGGACGTGGCAATAGCACCCTTGCTGTGGCGTTTAGATCACTATCAGATCAATCTTCCCCGGACAGCTGCTCCGCTACTCAAATATGCCGAACGCCTTTTTTCCCGCCAAGCCTTCATTGATTCGATGACGCCTTCGGAAAAGGCCATGCGCAAGTGACACAACCTTCCACTAAGCCATATCTTCTGCGTGCCATGTACCAATGGTGCATAGATTATGGCTTCACGCCTTATTTGAGCGTAAAGGTGGATGGCAATACTCGCGTACCCCTAGAGCATGTTAAAGACGGTGTAATCGTCTTGAATGTCGGCTCAAACGCCACCCGACATTTTACGATTAGTAATGATGAAGTCGCTTTTTATACTCGGTTTAACGGAATTTCCCGTGAAGTCTTGGTGCCGATCGGGGCTGTCACGGGTATTTTTTCCCGTGAAAACGGAGAAGGCTTGGCTTTTCCAGTTGAAGCCGTCGCTGAAGGCGCTGCTCAAGATAGTCCGAGCGTTGCTGATGACCAGGAGACTTTAACGGATAATAATTTAGGTGAGGGCGCTCAAAAGCCATTTCCGGTGGTAGCATCCACCTCTTCAAAAAAACGAACGGGTTCATCTGAAGCCGATGAAAACCCATCAGATGATAAGCCGGGAGGCCCCAAAGGGCGTGCCCGCCTGCGCGTAGTCAAATAGTTTTAATGCCGGTATAGCTCAGTTGGTAGAGCAGCTGATTTGTAATCAGAAGGTCGCGAGTTCGATTCTTGCTACCGGCACCAAAGTTAGCTCTTGACTTCGGGCTCCTAAACCACCAGAATTGCGGGTTCGGTCCGGTGGGGTTCCCGAGCGGTCAAAGGGATCAGACTGTAAATCTGACGGCTCTGCCTTCGAAGGTTCGAATCCTTCCCCCACCACCAAAGTTGAAAAGTAGTGGTAGTACTTGTGCGAAGCGGGTGTAGCTCAATGGTAGAGCAGAAGCCTTCCAAGCTTACGACGAGGGTTCGATTCCCTTCACCCGCTCCAAGCGATTTCAATGACCTCATAAAATCCCAGGCGCCGTCGCCTGTGTCGGGACAATTCCCGGCCCCGAAATTCGCTGTCCAATTATTGCTATCATTGATATAATAGCCGCTCAAAGCGAACGCCTGGCACAACGGCGCGCGGGCATGGGATAGGGCGGATAGAACCCAAGGGGAAATCGAAATGACGGTTAAGAATAGTCGGGTATACAGGCTGATCTCGGCTGACGGGCATCTGAACGAGCCGGCTGACGTCTGGACATCGCGTGTGGCGTCCAAGAATCGCGATCGGGTGCCGCGCGTCGAATCGCTGGAAAAGGGCGATGCCTGGGTGTTTCCGGGCTTCGATGCGGTTGTCCCCTTCAGCTATGGCGCCTG
>CAIVHB010000055.1 GCA_903905585.1 uncultured Ferrovum sp.
AGGTCACCGCCAAACTCCCAACATAGAACAGCGTGCACACAACGCACTCTGCTCAAGCAATTCCGACAGGACACTTACTTCAGTGTAGGCTCACTTCACAGCGTGAAGTGATGCCGGAACTAAAGTAGGTCACCGCCAAACTCCCAACAATAAAACCCCAATGCAAAATCTCAATGCATTGGGGTTTTTACATGATAAGGCGTTCAGTGAAAGCTCGCTGCGTGAAGCGCATGTCAGCCGAAGCTAAAAATTTATTTCTTAAGGCTTTGGTTTCTGATAAACCAAAGCCTCTTCAAATCTTCTGATCTCAAACTCGCTTTCTATCCTTGAAAGTGATTCTGAGTGCCCCAGACACAAAAAACCGCCAGGTTTTAAAGCATTAAAGAGCTTATGTATCGCTTTTTTGCGAGAAGCATCATCGAAGTAAATCAAAAGATTTCTGCAGAAGATCACGTCGAAATCATGAAATTTTTGAGTTAAATCAGTCTGATGAATATTTGCTGTGCTGAATTTTACGAGAGCTTTAATCTCTTTATTGACTTCATATCCACCATACGGACGTTCAGTAAAATATTTTCGTAAAAGATTTTCTGGAAGCGCTTGGAGAGCTGGCTTCGCATATTGTCCCTGGCGCGCCACTTCTAAAATGCGTTCATCTAAATCTGAACCTGTAATCTCAACGCCATATCGTGCTAACTCACGCCAAAATTCCTTCAAATAAATGGCTATTGAATAGGGCTCGTCGCCAGAGCTACTGGGAATTGACCATATACGAATTGCCTTATCGCCAGAGCGGGTATTGACGTATTCAGGCAATATCGAATGCACTAAACATTCAAACTGATATTTTTCGCGAAAGAAATAAGTTTGTTTAACCGTCATCAGGTGAATCAATTCATTCATTTCTTCACCGAGCGGATCTGATTTCAGTTCGTTCAGGTAGGCGCTCACTGAGGACTCTCCCGTCACCTTCAGGCGGGCAATGAGACGTTTGTCGACGTAATACCTTTGAGCGTTCGAATATTGAATACCGCTTACATGATAGAAGAAAGAACGAAATAACTGAAAATCTTCATCCGTTAGGCTCACAAAGGCAGCAGGCGAGGTCGAGAGCGTCTTAAACGTGGCATCAGAAGAAGTCACTTAATTCAATCCCCTTGGGCTGCGCGTGAGCCATCGAGTCAGCTGTTCAGCAATTTCGTCTGCAGAAGCAACCACAGTTGCCCCACCACGGCGAATAAGTTCGCGTGGCATTCCAAATACGACGCAACTGTTTTCTGATTCTGCGATAGTGCGCCCGCCGGCTTGTTTGAGCTCATACATCTCTTGCGCTCCATCATTGCCCATGCCAGTCAACATTACGCCTATTATTTGGTTGGGGTTAAAGAGTTTCATGGCACTGATAACCATGATGGAAACGGATGGATGCCAATAATAAGCTGAATCTTCCGCTACAGATTTCATGCAAATTCGACCATTATGTTTAACCAGAACCGAGTCGGAACTGCCATGGGCGATATAAATATTGCCAGGAGCGAGTGGAACGGGCTCGACTACCTCCTGAACTTTCAGGGTGCAATAGCTATCTACGCGATTTGCAAATGCCTCAGTAAATTTCTTAGGCATATGCTGTATCACAACTACAGGCCATGGAAAATCACCCGGTAGGCTAGGTAAGAGTTTCTCTAAGAGTCTCGGTCCACCGGTAGATACCCCAATCACGACTACGCCCGGTGGGTTTCCGCTGAGTGGCGAAATGGGGGGGGGGACTTGAGCCTTTGGACTGCCTGCTATGAACGCAGAACTGCTGGATAAGGCTGAACCCAAACGGATATTTGTTTTGGGGGCCGAGGTGGTCGATGATTTTGTGGTGAGGCCCGATGTGAATGATCGTGAATCCTGAATGGATACTGATTGTTGAGACTTATACTGCCCCAGTCGCGAGCGACTGATCACAGCGATATGAACCTTTCTTTTCAACTCTTCAGAAAACGCGGCTGAGGTCAGCGCTCCCATCCCTGTAGGTTTTGCAACGCAATCCAAAGCGCCCATTGCCAATGCATCTAAGGAGGTTAAGGCATCTCTGCTTGTCAATGAACTTAACATGATCACCGGGGTGGGGCGCTCTGACATGATTCTGGTCAGCGCTTCTAAACCATCCATTTCTGGCATGTTCACATCAAGGGTAATGACATCAGGTTTAAAGCGATGCAAATGTTCGATGGCTTCCTTTCCTGTTCGCGCAAATTCCATCACATAACTGGAATCACCGACAAAGATATCCTTGACGAATTTCCGAATCAGGGCGGAATCATCAACTACCAAAAGTTTAGGCATGGGACGTCATACTCAATAAATCTCGAGCCAGCAATTAAGGAAAAAACACTAAGTACAACAGAACCTAAGCCAATTGAGCAAACACTTTAATCATGAACAACGCAGTGACCCTGACTATTTAAGCTCAAGAAATAACCAGAATGTATAATAGTAAGATTAAATTACGGGTGCACTTGAATGATTTTGGTAACAGGTGGGGCAGGATTTATCGGTGCTAACTTTGTGTTGGACTGGCTTAGTAATCATGATGAGCCATTAATTAACCTCGATAAATTAACATACGCGGGTAATTTAGCGAGTTTAGCTTCCCTCGCAAACAATGGGCGCCATATTTTTGTTCAAGGGGATATTGCCGACGGAGCATTGGTTGCTTCCTTGTTAGAAAAATACCAGCCAAGGGCTATAGTCCATTTTGCAGCTGAGTCTCATGTAGATCGGTCTATTCACGGCCCTGAGGCTTTTTTGCAGACTAACATTATCGGTACGTTCCAACTCCTACAGGCGGCGAGACAATTCTTCGCAACACTGTCAGGCCAAGCAGCAGCTCAGTTCCGCTTTTTGCATGTTTCAACAGATGAAGTGTATGGTTCATTGGCCCCAGATGCGCCAGCCTTCACTGAACAGCATCCCTATGAGCCGAACAGTCCCTATTCAGCCAGTAAGGCAGCTTCAGATCACCTCGTTCGAGCGTGGCATCACACTTATGGACTTCCTGTCTTAACCACTAATTGTTCGAATAATTACGGCCCCTTGCAGTTTCCGGAAAAACTGATCCCTTTAATGATTCATCGAGGACTCATGGGTGAAGATTTACCTGTCTATGGGGATGGGCAAAATGTAAGAGACTGGCTATATGTTGGAGACCACTGTACAGCGATTCGTCGTGTTCTAGAAAAGGGAACCTTAGGGGAAACCTACAACATTGGCGGACGCGCAGAGATGAAAAATCTTGATGTGGTTCATACCCTCTGCGATCTTTTGGATGAACTTCGACCAAAAACCAAAGGGGCGAGTTATCGCGATCAGATTCGTTTTGTGACTGACCGTCCGGGACATGATCGCCGCTACGCAATAGATAGCACGCGTATTGCCACAGAGCTTGAATGGAAGCCTTCTGAAACCTTTGCAACAGGACTGAGAAAAACGGTGCAGTGGTATCTTGATCACGAAGCTTGGGTAGATAACGTAACGAGTGGCGCCTATCGTCAATGGACCCAGCTCAATTACCAAGCCCGTGAACAGGATAATCAGGTAGAAAAAAAATGACTCAACGCAAAGGAATAATCCTTGCTGGGGGGAGTGGCACAAGGCTGCACCCAGTGACTCGAGTAGTATCAAAGCAGTTACTACCTATTTACGATAAGCCAATGATTTATTATCCCTTGGCAACCCTGATGTTGGCTGGAATTCGGGAAATTTTGATTATCTCTACACCGCAGGATACCCCCCGTTTTGAACAACTTTTAGGGGATGGAAGTGAATGGGGCATGCAATTTAAATATATTGTTCAGCCCTCTCCTGATGGCTTAGCTCAAGCGTTTATTTTGGGTCGTGAATTTTTAAATGGCGCACCCTCCGCTTTAGTGTTGGGCGACAATATTTTCTATGGCCATGATCTTCAAGGTATGGTGAATAAAGCTGATGAAGAGAAAGAGGGTGCAACAGTTTTTGCCTATCACGTTCACGATCCTGAGCGTTACGGTGTGGTGGAGTTTGACGCCACAGGAAAAGCTGTTTCTCTTGAAGAAAAGCCGCAATATCCAAAGTCGGATTTCGCTGTGACGGGTCTGTATTTTTACGATCCACAAGTCGTCGATATTGCAGCGCATTTAAAGCCCTCGGCGCGAGGTGAATTAGAAATTACCGATGTGAATCGTTGGTACCTAGAGCGTCATCAACTTAAGGTACAAACCATGGGGCGAGGATATGCTTGGCTGGATACGGGTACGCATGAGTCTTTGATCGACGCATCAAACTTTATCCAAACCATAGAACAACGACAGGGTTTAAAAGTGGCAGCACCAGAAGAAATTGCATGGCGCCAAGGGTTTATCAACGACTCGCAACTAGAAAAGTTGGCGCATGGACTAGGAAAAACAGATTATGGTCGATATCTGAAAAAACTTTTAGATGACGAGACCAAGGGGAGAACACATGCAGGTGCATGAAACTGAACTATCAGGGGTTTTGATTTTAGAGCCTAAGTGTTTTGGAGATGAACGTGGCTTCTTCTTCGAAAGTTTTAATGCCCGGGTATTTCAGGAAAAAACTGGGGTGTGGGTTAATTTTGTTCAAGATAACCATTCTTTTTCGACAGATGGAATCTTAAGGGGTTTGCATTATCAATTACCTCGACCACAAGGCAAATTAGTTCGCGCTGCAACAGGTTCAGTGCTGGATGTGGTTGTGGATATGCGTGCGGGCTCACCTACGCTAGGTCGGTCAATTTGCGTTGAACTTTCTGCCCAAAATCGCTTGCAGCTTTGGGTTCCGCCTGGTTTTGCCCACGGCTTTCAAGTGTTGTCAGCAGAAGGTGCAAACTTTATTTATAAAACGACTGAATACTGGGTACCACAGAATGAGCATTGCATTCGATGGGATGATCCAGACCTGGATATTGCGTGGTCCAAGCATTGCAAACCAATCGTCGCAGATAAAGATGCGCGCGGAATTGCTTTTCGTGATGCTGTTAAATTCCCTTGAGAAAAAGAATAATTGAGATTCAGAGACTATTCCCAAACTAGATTTTCCAGAGAAGCATGAACGCCTAGGCGAGGCTCATCCCAGCTAAGAAGTTCGCTAAACAAAATAGAATTATTGTCTGAGTTCAGTCTAACAGGCTGATCCATCGACCCCAGAAAGTCTCTAAACCCAACCCGAAGAAGACTCTCATCCTCAACAGCCAAACTTCTTTCGAGTAGAAAAGTTGCGATGCGTCGATAGAGACGAGGAAGAATAAGAGTGTTATGAGCAAGATGCTGGGGTTCAGATAAAAGAATGCCGCTACGAGTCTGATCTGCCCGCCAAATTCCTCTACCATTTAATTGTGCTAGTTTTACGGCATTGCGCAGGCAAGTAATGCGTTGATGCCCTAAGCTGCTGTAAAAATCGGGATAAGCTGCTCCCTTAGCCAGTAACGAAAAATTAATACTTGATTCCAGTTTGTAGGGATGCGTGTCTGCATTCGAGGAAGGGCATTGAGAACACACAGAGTCTTGCGTTTTCCAAACAAAAGCGAGCACTCGCCCGTAACGGTCGATTCCCAGATGTTCTGCTAGAAGATAGCTCAGAACTTTATGGGTTGAAGGATCTGGGTTGTCCTTGCTTGCGAAGAGTTGAATGTCTCCGTCATCCAAGCTTGCCGTAATGCCGAGGGCTTGATTCAGGCATTCTGTAGCATACTGTCCGTTCACCGCGGGTTGATGCCTAAGCTCAATGGGGCTTGAAGGGAAATGCGTCTCGGGCGCATCTAGTCCTAGCAATCTAATCCAAACTTCTCCAGTTTGGGATCGTCGAGCCGGCCCAACCGTGTTTTCCCATTGCTTAGGTGCTACGATCTGTACCCGCAAGGTATCACCATCGATCACTGAAAGGGAATGGATGGCCAGAACAAGGAGTGGCGCTTCAGCGCTCAATTCAAACGAATCAGTGCCGAGCATGGCGTAATTTTGTATGCTTGTGGTTTGCTAAATGTTTTATCCTGCCAATTGAACTCTTTTCAGGCAAGGGATCACCAAGGGCTATCTATTAACTTTGCAAGGAAGGGCATGTGCGGCACTTTGACGTCATTATCGTAGGCAGTGGTTTGGCTGGCTTGTCCGCAGCACTAGAATTATCTAAAAGTCGCAAGGTTGCCGTCATCACTAAACGTGCGCTACTCGGTGGAGCAAGTGATTGGGCGCAAGGTGGCATCGCTGCGGTAATCAATCCTGAAGACTCTGTGCAAGCTCACGTCGATGATACGATGGTTGCGGGAGGCTTTTTAAACGATCCGCAGGCTGTTGAGTTCGTTGTTGAACGAGCTGCCGAGGCGATTGATTGGTTAGTCGACGCGGGAGTACCTTTTACCAGAACACATGATGATCTCGTCTCGGAGTTACAGTTGCATCGAGAAGGAGGGCATAGTCAGGCCAGGATCGTGCATGCCGCAGATGCCACTGGACATGCTATTCAAGAAACTCTGATCCGCCTTGTAAGGGCGAATTCAAATATAACTGTTTTGGAATGGCACACCGCTATTGATTTGATTACCGGTCGCCGTTTAGTGTCTGCGGGCATTCCCTTGAATAATCACGATATTCGTCGATGTTTTGGCGTCTATGCGCTGGATCAAGAGAAAGATGAGGTGGTGACACTATCTGCGGGACATGTAATTCTGGCAACGGGAGGGGCGGGTAAGGTTTATCTCTACACGACTAACCCCGATACCGCTTCTGGAGATGGAGTGGCCATGGCTTGGCGCGCTGGGTGTCGCGTGGCTAACATGGAATTTGTGCAATTTCACCCCACTTGCCTCTTTCATCCCGACGCAAAATCTTTTCTGATTAGTGAAGCGCTTCGAGGTGAAGGGGGAATTCTTCGGATTCCCGCTGAATCAGGTCAGCCTGCGTCATCAGGATATCGTTTTATGCTTGACCACGATGAGCGCGCTGAGTTGGCTCCTCGAGATGTGGTCGCCCGAGCCATAGACTATGAACTGAAACGTCGCGGCCTAGATCATGTTGTGTTGGATATGACCCATAAGCCCAAGGCATTTTTAAAGACGCATTTCCCCACCATCTATGAGCGCTGTTTAGCTTTAGGAATTGATATGGCGACTACCCCGATCCCGGTGGTGCCCGCTGCGCATTATCTCTGTGGGGGTGTCGTTACAGACCTCTCAGGGCGCACAGATCTTCCGCATCTTTACTCCATTGGCGAAACGGCTTACACCGGTTTGCACGGAGCCAATCGATTAGCGTCTAACTCTTTGTTGGAGTGCATCGTCTTTGGTCATGCTGCTGCTCGAGATGTGTTGCGGCAAGAAGTGCTTGAACCCTCTTTTTTGCCACAATGGGACGACAGCAGAGTAACGGATTCGGCAGAACAGGTGGTGATCACCCACAACTGGGATGAGCTACGTCGCGCAATGTGGAACTACGTTGGGATTGTTAGAACCACTAAACGATTGGAGCGCGCCGCCCATCGCATCGATTTATTAAAACGCGAGATTGACGAGTACTATGCCAATTTTCATGTAAATAATGATCTGTTGGAATTACGTAATCTCGTGGTGTGCGCGGATCTGATCGTTAAGAGCGCATTATTTCGTCACGAGAGTCGAGGCTTGCATTTTTGTCTGGATTTCCCTGATACCGTTCCACGTGCGTTACCTACCGTGTTGATGCCTCAAAAGCAGCCTACGCAATAGCCACAGACCTTTGTAAAAAGCTAGGCTGGTCCTATTCCGCTCGTGGCTTTGCTGTCTAGGGCCTTGTCGGCAGTGCGGGCTGCTCCTATGCCATGTTCTTTGGCAAATGCCAGCATGCGGTCAATAGGTAAACGGGCTCGGTCAGCAATCGCCGGGTCAATCAAGATTTGGTTAGAACCCGTGCTGAGAACCTGACGCACTGCTGCCAATCCATTCATCGCCATCCAAGGACAATGCGCACAACTTTTACAAGTGGCGGAATTACCGGCCGTTGGCGCCTCAATAAACGTTTTATTGGGGTTTTGCTGGCGCAACTTATGCATCATGCCGTTGTCGGTCGCTACGATAAAAGTTTGCGCAGTCATTTCGCGTGCGGCTTTTAAAATTTGTCCCGTGGAACCAACGGCATCGGCAAGGGCAATCACCGATGCAGGAGATTCAGGGTGGACTAATACCTTAGCATCAGGATGTGCCGCCTTTAAAACAGCCAGTTCATCGGCCTTGAATTCATCATGGACAATGCAAGAGCCCTGCCATAACAACATTTCTGCGCCAGTTTCACGACGAATATAATCTCCAAGATGGCGGTCAGGCGCCCATAGGATTTTTTTTCCTTGATCAGCAAGATGGCGCACGATAGGGAGCGCAATTGCGGAAGTGACCATCCAGTCGGCACGCGCTTTTACTGCCGCACTTGTATTGGCATAGACCACAACTTCATGATCTGGATGTTCATCGCAAAAACTAGAAAATTCTTCAATGGGGCAGCCCAGATCTAAAGAACAATGCGCATCCATTTCCGGGACTAAAACAGTCTTTTCAGGGGATAAAAGTTTTGCGCTTTCACCCATAAAGCGCACTCCTGCTACGACTAGAGTTTTAGCTTGGTGATCGCGACCAAACCGGGCCATCTCAAGAGAGTCTGCCACCAAGCCGCCCGTTTCCTCGGCGAGATCTTGTAGGTCTGGATGGACATAATAATGAGAGACTAGAACCGCATTTTTTTCAGTAAGTAGATTCTTAATATCATTTTTCAATTGTTCGCGTTGACTTGGCGAGGGCTCAATAGGCACTTTGGCCCAGGCAGAGGCTATTCCGCAAGAGGGTTGCTCGTAGCTCACTTCAAAAGCAGTACCGGGTGCGTTCATAGACCTTATCCTAAACTTGTATATTGATGGCTTGCTACAGCTATAGTATTAAAGTGAATTTTAAAACAGCGCAGAGCTTGGTTTAGTCCCGGGGTTCACCCTTAAGGCAATGGTTCAATGATTCTTCCCATGAGGGCATCGGTGTTCCAAGCAAATGCTCTAACTTGGAAATATTCAGACGACTATTTAAAGGGCGTTGAGCGGGAGTGGGGTAGGCGCTAGAGGGTATTTCTTCAATCTCGACCTGGCGCTCAGCTAAACGGAATATTTCTTTGGCGAAGCCTGCCCAGCTGGTTGCTCCGCCAGATGTGAGATGGATCACGCCAGGGTTACAGCTCAGGCTTGTTTTTCCTTCATTTAGGTGAACATATCGGGTAATCAGATCCGCAGTGCGTTCAGCAATAAACCGACTCCAGGTGGGGGCGCCAATTTGGTCTGAGACAATTCGGAGTTGAGAGCGCTCCTGGGAGAGCTTCAACATTGTCAACAAAAAGTTGCTGCCACGCATGCTATAAACCCATGAAGTTCTCAAAATCAGATGTTGAGGGCAGTGCATGGCGAGCGCTTTTTCGCCTGCTAGTTTGGATGCCCCATAGACGTTTAAGGGGCCAGTGGTGTCAAGTTCTAGATGAGGCTGATTGCCTTTTCCATCAAAAACATAATCTGTTGAATACAGAATCATTGCTGCCCCCAGTTTGGCAGCTTCTTCAGCCATCGCAGCTACGCTGACAGCGTTGATCTGATGGCATAGTTCTGGTTCTTGCTCTGCACGGTCAACAGCAGTATAAGCTGCAGGATGGACAATGAGATTGGGTTGATGGTCGCGAATGAAAGTTCGGATTTTATCCGGTTCAGATAGATCTAGGACAGTGCGATCGGCGAGGATGAGCGTTCCCAAGTGCTCTAAACTTCTTAGGAGCTCAAATCCAACTTGGCCATGAATGCCTGTGACAAGTATTTTCATCAGCATATTGTAACTCCGGCTTTCACTTCAGATCACGATCTAAGACATTTCCGGTAAACTTAAGCATCTTATTTTTGGAAGTTGCTTATGTTGCAAGGCTGCCTCGTGGCGATTGCCACACCTATGCTCCCTGATGGTGAACTGGATATTCCCGCCCTTCATGGCCTCATTGACTGGCATATTGCAGAAGGCACGGATGCCATCGTCATTGTGGGAACAACAGGTGAATCTCCTACAGTAAATGTAGAAGAGCATCAGCGTTTGATTGTTGAGGCAGTGAATCACGCAGCGGGTCGCATTCATGTCATGGCCGGAACAGGTGCGAATTCAACCTCAGAGGCGATCGAATTAGCCCGCTTTGCGAAATCGGTAGGTGCGAACTCCCATCTATCTGTCGTTCCTTATTACAACAAACCAACGCAGGAAGGTTTGTATCGCCATTTTAAGGCCATTGCTGAAGCTGTTGATTTGCCCTTGGTTCTTTATAACGTTCCAGGAAGAACAGTGGCAGATATGCAAAACGATACAATTATTCGTCTTTCAGGGGTTTCAAACATTGTTGGTGTCAAAGAGGCGTCAGGTGATATTGGTCGTGCTCAAGATCTTTTTGCGCGTCTGCCTCATGACTTTGCCTGCTATTCCGGTGACGACGCAACTGGGGCAGCTTTTGTTTTGCTGGGTGGGCATGGAGTGATTTCAGTCACAGCAAATGTTGCCCCTGGATTAATGGCAAGAATGATTTCGGCTGCACGTGCCGGTAACATAGAAGAAACAAGATCAATCAATACAAGTCTGATTCCATTACACCGAGATTTATTTGTTGAAGCCAATCCCATCCCGGTGAAATGGGCCTTGGCAGAAATGGGCCGAATTCCCTCGGGGATTAGGCTTCCGCTTACCCCTCTTTCACCTCAGTACCATGATCTTCTGCGCGTCGCCCTTCGACATGCGGGGGCTCTCTAAAAAGACCAAAGGCATTGTTAGCAGATGATTGAAGTTCTTATGAAACACATCTCCCCGTCCAAGCGAAATACGAGTTTGGTTGTCTCGATAGCTATCGCTCTGGCGGGTTGTAGCACGATTGATGGCAAAAATGATGATTACAAGCGTTCTAATCGCCTACCTCCCCTAGAAATCCCCCCTACACTCACTGTGCCGCAAGCAGATGATCGTTACTCTATTCCGGATCCAAAAGATGTGGCTGCTTCTGCCACATACAGCGAGTACGCCAAAAGCAGAGGATTACCCTCAGCCCAGCCTGGATACGTGCCAGGGATAGGCATTGATCCCAAGATTACCCAAGCGCACATTGAGCGTGTTGGTGCTGAGCGTTGGCTCGTTGTAAACGGCACCGAAGTTCAGGTATTCAATACCCTCAAAACCTTTTTGACTGAGAATGGCTTTGATATTGCAGAAGAGAACCCTACCCTGGAAACACTAGAAACTAAGTGGGTGACGTCGCATCCGCGCGTCGAGGATGACGGTATTCTGCGCAATTTACTAAACAGTGTTTTAAGTAGCGATAACACATCCTCTATCCGTGATCGCTATCACTTTAGAGTAGATCCCGGCAGGACTGCAGGGACTGTTGAAGTGTATGTGTCCCATTCAGGTTTGGAGGAAGTGCAGGTGGATATGAGTTCCTTCAAGTGGCAACCACGTCCATCAGAGCCCACTAAAGAAGCGGTAATGCTAAAACGCTTATTAGTGAAATTTGGTGTAGAGGAGCCCAAAGCTGCTGCAGCGATTGCCGACGTATCTCCAGCCGCCAAAGTGGCTGCAAACGCTGCAAAAACAGTGGCAATGGATGAAAAAACCGTTCAGTCAAAGAATGCACTTCCTGTTGAGCTTCGAGGTGATGGCCAACCCGTTCTGAATATTCAAGACTCGTTTGATCGCGCATGGCGTCGTGTAGCCCTTGCTATTGATAAGTCTGGTTTGGTAACGCAGGATCAAAACCGCGACCAAGGTATCTTCTTTGTGCAATATGTAACTGCAAAAATGAAAGTGCCTGATCAATTTAATCCAGGCGGAAGTGGGGTTGCTAGTTTCTTGAGCAGCATCGAAAATATGTTCTCAAGCGACAAGACTGCCGGAACACTGAAGGTTAAGTTTGACGATAACAGCGCTTACCGCATCATTGTTGCTAAACAAGGCGATGCCTTGAATGAAGTATCGGTGATGGATAAAGACGGTAATAAATTGTCGGTAGATAGGGCTCGTCGTTTCCTAGAAATTCTCGCAAATCAACCCTACTAACATTTGTGATGGGTGTTCGCTTCGGGTCCATCGCCAGCGGAAGTGCAGGGAATGCACTGCTTGTTGAGGTAGGAAAAACCCGAGTCATGGTCGATTGTGGACTGGGTTTAGGAGTGGCTCGCGAACGTATTGCTCAGCGTGGTTGGGAGCCTGAGAGTATTGCGGCTATCCTTGTCACGCATGAGCACAGCGATCATATTTCCGGTGTGGAGAAGTTTGCCCGTAAGCACGGGACCAAAGTGATTGCCAGCTATGGCACGCTGAGTTTTTTGGGGGATGCCCTGAATCCTGAGCAGTATGTGGAAATAGATGGCCATCAGGCTTTTGCAGTTGACGATGTTTGGGTTGAGCCCTATTGCGTTCCTCATGACGCGCGTGAGCCCTTGCAATATGTTTTGGGAGACGGCAACGCCCGTTTAGGCATATTAACGGATGTGGGCCGCTCTACTCCGCATATAGAACACACTCTATCTGATTGTGATGCACTCATATTAGAGTGTAATCATGATGAGGAGATGCTAATGGGTGGGCCGTATCAGTACGCGCTGAAAAAAAGGGTTATAGGGCCGTTTGGTCATTTATCCAACGTCGCCGCTGCATCACTTTTGGGGCGTTTGCAGAGAGCGCGCTTAAAACACCTTATCGCTGCTCACTTAAGCCAGCAAAACAATACCGAAGAATTGGCGCGCAAGGCCTTGGCTGAGGTGATGGGTTGTTCGAACGATTGGGTAGGAGTGGCGACACAGGAAGAGGGGTTTGACTGGCGCGATATCTAAATACAACACGATCAATTAACTCAGATATCAACGCAATGCAAATAAAAAGCCGACCTAAGTCGGCTTTTTATTATTACAAACGAAGAGAATTACTTCTTCATTTCGCCTGCGGGTGCAGCAGCATCAGCGGGCTTAGCAGCATCAGCAGCGGGTGCGGCAGGAGCAGCATCAGCGGGCTTAGCAGCATCAGCAGCAGGAGCGGCGGCGGGTGCAGCAGGAGCAGCTTCAGCGGGCTTAGGAGCTTCGGTTTTGCTGCAAGCGGCTAGAGAGGCGGCCACGAGGGCGGCGATCAGGAGAGAGTGCTTCATAAGTATCCCTTGGTAAGTTAATCATTCGAAATGGTTTTGCCAAGTGCGCAAACACGAAAGGCAACCAGTAAAGTTTACCAGAATTGAGCTGATTTTAAATAACGTTCAGACCAAGGTAGCTGGCTCACCATACTAATATTAATATATTAGCGTATTTCGTTGCAATGCAGCAAGTTTCTATACATCAATTTGTAACCAACCGTTTTCATGCCATTCCAACCACCACAGCCATAGCTGCTTTTTAAGGGGTGCCTCTGGATATGTTCGAAGAGCATCCGTCATTTCTTTAGGTGATAGGCATCGTTGGTCCGCTAGGATGATGACCAATGGGCGGAGTTCTGGCGCCAAGTTGAGGGTGGCTCCGTTACACCACGCCCCCTCCTTAGCGAACATGAACCGGGTGCGGGGATCTAAGCGAATTCCATGCAGCTTTGCATCGCGTTGAAAACTCGCCATGCTCACGGGGTACTCTGGAGGATTAAAAAACACATGCGGTTTGGGGTCAGTCAAAAAGCGCCCATTAAAATTTGCAAGAGAATGGGCATCAAAATGCAGTTTTTTTAATTCTTTGGCTAGGAACTGGTTCATGGATTCAGGGAGTTCGCCAGGATGCTGAGAGGGCTTCAAAGAAGGATCGGTATATTGTCCCGGCCACTCCAGACGCTCAGCAAAATCACTTAAAAATTCTGCCACCCACTCTTGGGCCGAGGGGGCGCGAAAACCTATGGAATAGGTAAAACATTCGTCAATCGCGACGCCTTCGTGGGCATAATTTGGAGGCAGATAGAGCATGTCTCCAGGTTCTAAAACCCATTCTTCTTCATGTTTAAAAGACTTTAAAATTTTAAGGGGCAGCCCCGGTTGTAAAGTCAGGTTTTTTTGGCTTCCGATGCGCCAGCGTCGCCGACCTGGGCCCTGGAGTAAAAACACATCGTAAGAATCCACATGTGGTCCAACCCCTCCCCCGGCGCAAGCGTGACTGACCATCACATCATCTAAGCGCGCATGGGGAATAAAATTGAAGTGATCAAGTAATTGTTCGGCTGCGGGCAAATGAAAGTTGAGTTCTTGGATAAGGACGGTCCAAGGTGCTTTTGTATTTACAGAGCGCCAAGTAGATCTAGAAAAGGGGCCATGGTGTAGTTCCCAATTTTTCCCTTCTTTTATAATGAGACGAGACTGCACCTCTTCCGATGAAGCGAGTATGCGAAATTGGCTGGCACTCAGTAAGCCATTGAAGCCAGAAATCGCTTGACGAATAAGTAAAGGTTTTTTCTGCCAATAATCTCGCAGAAATGTTGCTGGGCTTATACCGCCTAAGATTTTGGACATAGGGTAAATCTGACTCATAGAAGATTTCATTATGCAAGCATGAATAACTTAATAAAGTGTCATCCTGACATGAATAGACTGTGCAAGAATTACGCTAGAATCTTACGCAGTTCAGTAAGGAGTCAATTCGTATGCTGAAAGTTGGTGATACGGCACCCGAGTTTGAGTTACCCGATGCATCATTGGAAATGCTGAACATTGCATCCTTCCGAGGAACGCACAAGGTGGTGCTGTTTTTTTACACCCGCGATCATTCTCCACCCTGCACCACGGAAGCGATAGAGTTCAGTGATATGGAGGATCATTTCAATCGATTCCAAGCTGTTGTGCTTGGCGTATCAAGAGATGATTTTTTGAGCCATGCCGATTTTATTGAGAAGCATGGATTATCTGCGCAGTTGCTGTCAGATGAAGACGGCGAGATTTGTCGGACTTTTGGTGTTCTTCAAGAAACCGAGGTTAATGGTGTTGCGAGATGTATGGTGGAGCGCGTAACGTTTGTCATTGATCGTGATGGAATTGTCCGTCATGTGGTTCCGGTGCTGCAAGCCAAAGGGCATGCAGCTGAAGTTTTAAAACTCGTGAAGGAGATGGAGTAATGCAAATCGGCAAGAATGCGGTAGTAACCCTTAACTATCGGCTCTCCGACACGGAAGGCAAGGTACTGGAAGAAAGCGAACAATCAGTCAGTTATTTACATGGCGGTTATGATGGAATTTTTCCTCAAGTTGAAGTGGCTCTTGAAGGAAAAGCGGAAGGTTACGAATGCAAAATTCGTCTTGAACCCGAAGATGCATTTGGTGAATATGATCCAACTTTAATGCGCGTAGAACCCCGTAATCTATTTCCTGACAATGTCGTTGTCGGCATGCAATTTGAAGGTCAGGCAGAAGACGATGGAGATGATGAGTTCACCTTGTACACGGTGACTGAAATTACCGACGACACCGTTGTGGTGGATGGTAATCACCCTCTTGCCGATCGCATTCTAGATTTTCATTGTACGGTTCTGGACGTTCGAGCCGCTACTTCAGAAGAACTCACTCACGGGCACGTGCATGGAGAGGGGGGGCACCACCATTAAAGCATCAGTTTGGATCTGCTAGCGCTTTCAAATCAAATAAGATTTGTAGCGCTTCGCGGGGACTCAGGTCGTTAGGATCAATGCTGGCCAATCGAGCTTCAACAGGAGGAAGCACTGTTTCGAGTTCTTCCTCTGAGGTACTGCTGCTTGGCCCAATGCCGTCAGCAAATAAATCAATTTGTGGCCCAGCGTGAACCGGTGCCTGCTCTAGTTCATGAAGACGCTTGCGTGCTAGTTGAATCACCGAACGCGGCACGCCTGCTAAGGCAGCTACTTGCAGACCGTAGCTCTCATTAGCAGGCCCCTCTCTAACTTGATGCAAGAAAATAATCTTGTCTTTATGTTCGGTTGCGCCTAAGTGCACATTTGCGACCTGGCCGTGTTCAGCAGCGAGTCTGGTCAGTTCAAAATAGTGGGTGGCAAATAGGGTGAAGCTGCGATTCACTTCGCATAAATGGTGTGCAATCGCGTACGCTAGTGAAAGGCCATCAAAAGTTGATGTCCCTCTGCCGATTTCATCGACTAATACCAAGCTTCGCGGAGAGGCCGCATGCAAAATGGCTGCGGCTTCAGACATCTCTACTAAAAATGTGGAGCGGCCTGATGCAAGGTCATCTCCTGCGCCAATCCGTGTAAAAATTCTATCGATAGGGCCAAGCTTTGCACTTTGCGCGGGAATCCAACTGCCTGCATGCGCTAACAATACGATCAAGGCGGTTTGTCGCATGAATGTCGATTTGCCACCCATATTGGGACCGGTGATAAGAAGCATGCTGCGCGAGGGGTTAAGCCGAACATCGTTTGGGATGAAGCGCTCTACTTGTGCTTCTACTACCGGATGACGTCCAGCGATAATCTCCATCCCAGGCTCCCCGCTAAATTGAGGCGGATTAAAGCCTAGCGCCACAGCGCGTTCAGACAGGCAGGCGCATAGATCAATCTCAGCCAAAGCAGAGGCAATCTCCTGTAGCAACGTAATGCTTGGCGACAGAGAATCTATAAGCGCTTCATACAGAAACTTTTCTCGTGCCAAAGCCCGTTCAGAAGCTGAAAGCGCTCTGTCTTCGAAAGCTTTAAGCTCAGGAGTGATATATCGCTCAGCGTTTTTTACGGTTTGCCGGCGGCGGTAATCATCAGGGATTTTGTCGGCGTATGTATGTGTAACCTCGATAAAAAAACCATGCACGCGGTTGAATTCAACCTTTAGCGTAGGTATGCCGGTGCGCTCGCGTTCTCTGGCCTCAAGTTCTAGCAGATAACCACCGGTAGTGTGTCTGAGCCCTCTGAGCTCATCTAGATCGCTATCGAAACCTTCTGCAATCACCCCGCCATCCCGAACTTGCGCGGAAGGCTCAGAGGCGATGGCTGCACGGAGAATGGCTAGAGGGTCAGGGCTTGAATTTAAAATAATGCTATTGATGGTCTTTCCCCATGCGGTCAGCAAAGGATGGTCTTCCTTGGGTAGTACAGATGAGATTTCAGGAAGCAATAAAAGCGTATCGCGCAGGGCCGCGAGTTCGCGGGGTCGGACGCTGCGTAAAGCAATTCGCCCACAAATACGTTCGATGTCAGCGGTGCCGCGAAGGCAATCGAGCAGTCGGCGAGCAGGGCCTGCATTGCCTTCACCTACTAACTGCGTGATCGCGCTTATTCGTTGTTTGAGAAGACTGTGATCACGAATGGGTGCATGCAAGCGTTGATTCAGTAAGCGTTTTCCTGCACTAGTGGCACAGGTATCCATGATCGAGAGCAGGGTTGGTGAGCGCTCTCCTCTCAGGGTTTCAGAAATCTCTAGATTGCGGCGGCTCACTGGGTCAAGCATCAAAAAATCGCCTGGGTCCTGAACAAGAAGACCTCTCAAGTGCTGTAAACCGGCTTTCTGTGTGTGCTGGGCATAGCCTAGTAGGGCGCCAGCCGCCCCTAAGGCAATGCCTGATTCCACACAGCCAAAGGCACGTAAATCATGCACCTGAAATTGATCACATAAAGATTGAGTGGCGCGTTCCGCATCAAATGACCAAGAGGATAGACGTTGAATGGAAATCGAAGGGTGGTCGTTGAACAGCGCGTCATACTGCGCGCGCTGCACCTCATCGCCATCATCCGGAATCAAGAGTTCAGCGGGGCGCAGTCGTTCCAACTCAGCGCTGAGCCCTAATAGGTTCGTCTCGAGTAAAACCATCTTTCCACCAACGACATCGAGGGTTGCAAGGCCACACACATTGCTTTTGATGATTAATGCCGCCAGGAGCGTATCTCTGCTGTCATCTAAAAGGTTGGCATCGGTTAAGGTACCTGGCGTCACGATCCGAACTACTGCCCGTTCTACTGGCCCCTTACTGGTGGCTGGATCCCCGATTTGTTCGCAAATGGCGATGGACTCGCCTAATTTGACTAGTTTGGCGAGATATTGATCAACAGCATGAAAGGGAACACCTGCCATGCGGATGGGTTGCCCATCTGACTGACCTCGCTGAGTCAGGGTGATGTTGAGTATCTGAGCCGCTTTTTCGGCATCTTCAAAAAACAACTCATAAAAATCGCCCATGCGATAAAACAGTAAATGATCTCGATGCTCAGCCTTAATGCGTAAGTACTGCCGCATCATTGGAGTATGCTTTAAGGACTCGCCATCGTGAGTCGGCTGAACTGCGCCTGATTCTTTAGATTGTTTTTTTTTCAATGTTTCAGACGCCAAATTCTCAATGGGCTCGTAAGTTATAAGTTTTGACACACCTGCTTACTGATAAGTTTAGCGATGCCATGCTACTATTTTTGACTTGTATGCTTTTTGAAAGATCAATATATCCTAGGAGTTTGATGCATGAAACATTTAGCTATTGCTTTAATTGCCCTAACATCTTTTTCTGCTTTGGCTGCTTCTGAGACCTACATGGTTGAGCCAGGACATTCGTTTGCACGTTTTGGCTATAGTCATATGGGGTATTCGACTCAAATTAGCCGTTTCAACAAAACCACCGGATCCTTCACTTTTGATGCGGCAGCAGGGACAGGTAGCGTTGATATCACTATCGATACATCATCGGTCGACACTGGATCTGATCTGTTCAATAAACACATACAAGCTGAAGATTTTCTGTTTACAGAAAAATTTCCCACCGCGCATTACAAGGCTGCAAAAGTTTCTTTCAAAGACGGCAAGCCAGTTTCTGTTGATGGTGAGCTCACATTGAAAGGTGTGACCAGGCCGGTTACTCTGGCTGTGACTCACTTCTATTGCATGGCTCATCCCATGCTTAAAAAACAAGCATGTGGAGCAGATGCCAGCGCGATGGTAAAGCGCAGTGACTTTAACATGGGAAAAAATGCGCCTTTAGTGGGCGATGAAGTAAGCCTAAGTATTGCTGTTGAAGCGCTTAAGCAATAAGTTTGAGACCAAGATCCCAAACATGCGTGTTTTAGTGGTTGAAGATGATCAGACAATAGCGGGGGCAGTCACCGAAGCCCTCCGATTGGCGGGTCATGATGTAGACCTTACCGAGCGTGGGGCTCCTGTTGTTCGCTCTATTGAAAAAGATCACTATGATGTCGCCATACTTGATCTGGGTTTGCCAGACATGGATGGCTTGGTCGTGTTGCGTGAACTAAGGGCCATGAAGCTCCCTATACCTGTTCTAGTTATTACTGCACGAGATGCAATCGAAGATCGCGTGCGGGGTTTGGAAGAAGGGGCCGATGACTACATGATCAAACCTTTCGCCTTGCCTGAAATGCTAGCGCGCGTGAATGCCTTGCATCGCAGATGGCTCGCAACACGGGGTGATCGTTTAGTGAATGGTCATTTGGTGTTGGAATTGGCTTCCCGGCGCGCGACACTCTCTGGAGAGAATCTAGATCTACCTACACGCGAGTGGCAAGTTCTTGAATGTTTGATTCGTCGAGTTGAAAAGGTAGTGAGTAAGGAAGAGATTAATAGCGCGCTCTCTCAGGATGGGGATGCGCTCTCAGATAACGCTGTTGAGGTATACGTCTCTCGTCTTAGAGCCAAGCTAGAACACTCTGGAATTGAGATCCGAACAGTGCGAGGGTTCGGATATATGCTTGAAGCCGCAGACTAAAAAAACTTCTGCTGGAAGTCTGCGCGGCCGTTTGCTGCGAGGCTTGCTGCCTCCCGCCGCATTTATCCTCATTGCGTCAGCCTTAGTCCCTTTTGTTCTGATCATGCGACCTGCTGAGCAGGCATTTGA
Source organism: uncultured Ferrovum sp. (assembly GCA_903905585.1). Taxonomy (GTDB): domain Bacteria; phylum Pseudomonadota; class Gammaproteobacteria; order Burkholderiales; family Ferrovaceae; genus CAIVHB01. The sequence goes on from CAIVHB010000055.1 coordinate 19,827, forward strand.
TCGCGCCTTGGGAGACGGAGCTTATGCGATAGAAAATATGATTCGTACAACGCCCTCTGATCAAATTGTGATAGATCAGCAAGCAGAGAGTGCGATTCGGGCTGACTCGGTGGATCTGATTTACTATGCTGTGATAAATCCGTCCGGTAAGCTTGTTTCCGGCGACGCCTTTTTGCTTTCAAAACCGCATCCGATTGATGCCCCCAATCCTTGGGTGTATGACGACGAACATACGGGAGAAAAAATCCGTGTGTATGTGATAAAAGATGCCTGCGGCAAAGATGTCTGCGAAATTCGGATTGCAGAAACAGTACGTGCCCGTCGAGCCTTAATTCAAAATGCCTTGTTGGCAGGAGTTCTGCCTCAACTTTTGCTGGGATCATTCGCGCTATTTTTTGTATTTATTTCAGTTAGGCGCGCTTTAGTTCCGTTTCAGACTTTTGCTTCTCGTCTGACTAAACTCGGACACCATGGCTGGGAGGCCATCGATCCGCAAGAAGCTTTGGAAGAAGTTCGTCCCTTAGTGACCGCCCTGAATCGCGCTGCGATGGAATTAAACTCAGCAGTAGATAGTCAGCAGCGATTTTTATCTACGGCCGCCCATCAATTGAGAACGCCCTTGGCAGGCTTGAAAGCGGGTGCAGACTTGGCTCGACTTACTAAGAATCCAGAGCAACTGGATGCTCAATTAGAAAAGGTCAGTGCATCGGCTGACCGCGTTGCGCGTCTAGCCACCCAGTTGCTCGCATTAGCGAGGGCTGAGCCACAATTGCAGCATCCTGAGGAATCGCGGGATTGTGATTTGCGTACGCTAACGGCCGATCTGATGGACGATTATTTGCGTTTGGCGGGCGAAAAAAATATAGATTTGGGGTTTGAGCTCTCGTCTGCGCCTTTATTGGGACACCCGCTTTTATTGAGAGAGTTAATGGCCAACCTTCTTGATAATGCGATTCGTTACACCCCCTCTGAAGGTAAGGTAACGCTCCGAACGGGGATGAGCTTCGGCCCGGTAGACGCAGCATGGCTGGAGGTAGAAGACAATGGTCCGGGTATTTCGCCAGAGCTGCGGGAATTAGCCACGGTTCGTTTTGCTAGACTTCCAGGGGTAAGTGAAGCAGGAAGTGGCTTAGGCTTAGCCATCGTGAAAGAAATTGTTGAAGCGCACCATGCACTATTAACGATGAGCAATGGCTCTGAGCCAAGCAAAGGGAGATACGGGCTAGTCGTGCGTATTGACTTTCCTAAGCGCGCTTAGGCTCTGATGTATCTTCAGCAGTTTTAAACAGTAAAACTTTCACCGCATCCACAATTGTCTTTGACATTGGGGTTTTCGAAATGGAAAGTGGCGTTTAAGCCTTGGCGGCGATAGTCAATTTGTGTTCCCTCAATAAAAGGAAGGCTGTCAGGGTCAACAAGCACTGTTACGCCGTCAGCTTCAAACTGAAGGTCGGTGGCTTTAGCTTCGTCAGCATAATCAATCTGATAAGCCCAGCCTGAGCAACCAGCTTTACGAACTCCAAAACGCAAGCCAACCCCCTTTCCTCGTTGGGAAAGCGATTTGCGGATGTGTTCTGCAGCTGCTGCGGTAAGGGTGACGGCCATGGTGTACTCCTCTTCTATTACTCCCCATTATCCGCCCGTTTTGAGCTCGGTGCTAGGGTCCTTTCAAATGATTTGAGTAAGCCGCGCAGCATACTCACCTCCTCTTGCTCTAATCGAGTTCGAGTGAGCATTCGCCTTAATCGCTCCATTAGTTTTTTTGGGTTTTTGGGATTCAGAAATTGCGTGATAGAAAGTGCGCGTTCTAAGTGGGTAAACAAGGCTTCGACATCCTGGTGAAGTGCTAAGGGTTGAGGGTAGGGTTGAATAGGGATGTCTCCCAGAAACGCCTGGCGTAACTCATAACAAGTGACCTGCACGGCAGAGCCCAAATTCAATGAACCAAAATCAGGATCGGTAGGGATATTTGCGAGTAAATGGCATAGATCTAGTTCACTATTGCTTAAGCCTGACATTTCGGTACCAAAAACAAAGGCGGCTCTTAGTGGGATTGAGCGGTCATGATGCGCTGACGACTGGCTAGTGATCTCACGTGCAGCGCGCAATGTAGATTCTCGCAACGACACCATATCGTGAGAAAGATCACGCCGGCGAGAGGTTAAACCCACCACAAAATGGCATCCTTTTAGTGCGTCTTCTAATGTGCTAAAAACTTGAGCACGTTCCAAAATATCTACCGCACTGGTTGCCCTGGTATTTGCTTCTTCGTCCGGAAAAAATCGCGGGGTGACAAGCGCTAAATCAGAGACCCCCATCGTTTTCATGGCGCGCGCTGCAGCACCAATATTACCCGGGTGCGTAGTGGTGCAAAGCACGATACGAATGGTGTTAAGTGATGTGATCTGGGAAGAAGAATGACTCATGTTAAACTATAGGGCTTTTTAAATTGCGAGGAACGCTATGCATCCAATGATCAATACCGCTGTGAAAGCGGCCCGCCGTGCGGGGGCCTTGATCAATCGTGGCGCCCTCGATATTGATCGCATTGCTGTAGTACGTAAACAACCTATGGACTTTGTCACAGAGGTAGATCGTGCTGCTGAGCAAGCCATTATTGATATTCTGAAAGAGGCTTACCCCGATCACGCCATCTTAGCAGAGGAAAGTGGTGCATCAGAGCCCAAAGATATTCAGGCTGAATATACGTGGATTATTGATCCTTTGGATGGTACGACCAATTTCATTCATGGGTTCCCGCAATATGCGGTCAGTATAGGTTGCACATTCCGCGGTCAATTGCAGCACGGAGTGATCTACGATCCAGTTCACAACGACCTCTATACAGCAACCCGGGGTATGGGGGCTTATTTGAATGATCGCCGCTTGCGCGTAAGCAAGGCGCTCAAGCTAGAGGACGGTTTGATTGGTACGGGTTTACCTTTTGGGGAATCTAAACATATGACGCGATATTTACGGATTCTGCGTGAAATTATGGTGCGTGCGCCAGGCGTGCGACGCGCTGGAGCAGCGAGCTTGGATCTGGCTTACGTGGCAGCGGGTCGCTTGGATGGGTTTTGGGAAATGGGTCTTAAGCCCTGGGATATGGCCGCAGGAGCACTCATGATTTTAGAGGCGGGTGGATTAGTTGCTGATTTTGAGGGGGGAGAAAATTTCTTAGAATCAGGAACGATCGTTGCAGGTACACCCAAAGTCTTTGCCCCGTTAATGTCAGTTGTTCAAAAAAGTGCTAATACAACTGCGTTATCGGCCGACCCAGA
>CAIVHB010000056.1 GCA_903905585.1 uncultured Ferrovum sp.
GGAGTTCAGACGTGTGCTTTCCGATCTGAAATGTGGTCGCCATGCTCGTGCGTCACCAAAATGGCATCTATGCTCTCTGGTTCCCAGCCACGCTGAGCAATACGTTCGCGGGCAATGGCAAGACCAAGCCCACAATCCACCATCACTCGCGTACCTCCCACCTCAACCAGCAGAGCATTTCCCGCGCTCCCACTCGCAATCGAACCGAAGCGAACTCCCATTACAACTATTAGTAGGGTTGGTTTGCGAGGATTTCGAGGAAGCGTCTGGCCATATCAACGGATAGCTTTTTACCGTCTTTATCCATCACGGTGACTTCATTCAGGGCTTCACCTTGTTTTGCCACAATGACGCGGTAAGAACTGTTATCTTCAAACTTGACCTTAGGTGTTTCAGCCGCCTTGTCGCTTGAAAACATATTTCCTAGACTACTGAAGAACCCTGACACTCCCCCACCACCCGGATTGAACTGATCTGGACCTTTTAGTTTTGCGGACGCATATTGCACAAAGAATATACCTTGGTCACGATTTTGATCCTGTGTCACCAAACCAGACTTATCCACCGCAAGGGCAATACGCCTCCAGGCCCGATCAAATGAATCTTGAATCTTAAGGGCAGGCTGACCATCTCCGCGGAGCTCAACAGCGAGTGCGTTTTTTGGTTTTATCGCTATTTTTTCATCTACAGCGCCTGCTTTTGAATTACTCAAGGGAGCTTTAATGTCTGGCGAAGCCGCAGCGATCACCTCAGCAGCTTTGGGTTCATCTACACCAAATTTTACTAATAAGCGTTTTAGCATTTCTGCTTCTTTTGCTGGCTCCGAAGGGCGCGGCTGCCACTTAAAAGAACTCATGTCCACCTGCACTTCTTCCAGTCCTGAATGAGACACAAAAACCTCAACAGTTCCTGCTGTTCGACCGGGATCAACTCTGAAGTGATAGCGATCGCGTATAGAGGTTGAGCTATCGCTACTCAAAACGCTATTCAATAAATTGCGAAGGATTCCATCATCTTCTACATGGGGATGACTGGTGACCCATTTGGTTTCTAATGTTTCAAGCGTTGGATTTTCTTCAGCGATGTCATAGCCGTTTTCTGTTAAGAAAGTTTTGAGGGTATTGAAGACTTGAACCTCTGTTCCATTGACCACTAACCAGCGCTCAGCTCCAGCCCGCTCAATGTGTGCTTGCGCAATTTTGGGATCAATGCCGATTCCAGGAACAAATCCAGGTTGTGCTGTAGGCAAACCACGGCTTTTGGCGTACTCGCTATACGTTGCTGAGGCGGCAACGTCTTTGGGATCAGGAATAGAGTAACGGTCATCCGCCTGAGGCACAGTAAGTGAAGGGGGGATTTCTAGCGGAGGCAGGCGGTTAGAACGCTTATAGTCGTCATTCTTGGCATCAATCGCACTACAACCCGTCACAGCGATTGCAAGTAAAACAGCCCATTTCAAATTTCGACTTGAAAGTGCATCTTGTTTCTTTAGAGCTTCAATCATCTGCTAACAATGCCTTTGGATCATTTATAGAACCCCTGCGTGCTGAAGTGCAGCTCGCAAGAGATCATGGTACTGAGGTGAAAGAGGGGTAAGCGGGAGTCGGATACCAGATGGAATCCGTCCCATTTCAGCCAAGGCCCATTTCACCGGGATAGGATTGGCTTCAACAAATAAATCTTTGTGTAAAGGAATAAGGCGTGCATTGATTGATTTCATTTCCGAGATTTTACCTGCACGTGCAGCCGCAATCATACGCGCCATCGAACCTGGAGCAACATTTGCCGTGACTGAAATCACCCCATGTCCACCCAGCAAAACAAACGCGGCACCCGTGGCATCGTCTCCTGAGTAGCATGCAAAATGGGCAGGTAGGCGCGCAAACAAATCTTGAGCCCGCCCAATATCCCCTGAAGCCTCTTTTACGCCGATGATATTAGGGACCCCAGAAAGACGAACGATCGTATCATTTTGCATATCTGCTACCGTTCGACCTGGCACGTTGTAGAGTACCAAGGGCAAATCAACGGCTTCTGCAATAGCTTTGAAGTGACGATACAAACCTTCTTGAGTCGGTTTGTTGTAATAAGGAACCACAGAAAGATGCGAGTTTGCCCCAACAGATTGAGCAAAGCGAGCCAGTTCGATTGCTTCCGTCGTTGAATTGGCCCCTGTTCCGGCCATAATATGTATGCGTCCTGCTGCGTGTTTCACCGCTTCAGCAATGAGCAGTTGATGTTCTTCTACATTGACGGTGGGTGACTCGCCTGTGGTTCCCACAATAACGATCGCTTCTGTGCCTTCCGCAATATGCCAATCAATTAGGCTATGTAGGGCGGGTATATCCAATTCACCATCAGCACGCATGGGGGTGGCAATCGCCACCAAGCAGCCTTGCAACATAAGCAGCATCCGCAAATAAAGGTTATAAGTTTACCGGAAATGTCTTAGATCGTGATCTCACCTGACAGCAAGCGTTACAATAAGAACATGAAAATACTAGTAACA
>CAIVHB010000057.1 GCA_903905585.1 uncultured Ferrovum sp.
CTCATCCATGGTCACTACGCGATAACCTTCCATCGCAGCTTGCAAAGCACAGATTGGGTCGATTTCAGAGATACATACCGTTGCACCCATGCGTGACAAGGACTGAGCACTGCCCTTGCCCACATCACCATAACCAGCAACGACAGCCAACTTACCGGAAATCATCACATCCGTTGCACGCTTCAAACTGTCGACCAAGGACTCGCGGCAACCATAGAGGTTATCAAATTTAGACTTAGTCACAGAGTCATTCACATTGAAAGCGGGAACTTTCAGTTCGCCTTTCTTGACCATCTCGTTCAAACGATGCACACCTGTGGTGGTCTCTTCAGAGATACCGCGAATGTCAGTAAGCAAATTAGGGAATTTTTGGTGCGTGATCAAAGTAAGATCGCCGCCGTCATCCAGGATCATGTTGGGGCGCCAGCCATTTGGCCCGAAGATGGATTGCTCTACGCACCACCAAAACTCTTCTTCGGTCTCGCCTTTCCAAGCAAATACAGGAATACCCACTGCTGCAATTGCTGCAGCGGCTTGATCTTGTGTCGAGAAAATGTTGCATGAACTCCAACGCACTTCAGCACCTAGGTCAACCAATGTTTCGATCAACACTGCAGTTTGGATGGTCATGTGCAGACAACCCGAAATACGCGCACCTTTAAGTGGGAACTTGCCAGCGTATTCTTCACGCAGGGCCATCAGACCGGGCATTTCGTTTTCGGCGATACCGATCTCTTTACGACCCCAGTCAGCGAGGGAAATGTCGGCAACTTTATAGTCGTGTTGTGAAACGTTTGGAACTGCGCTCATGAAGAAACTCCTAAAAGATCTTTCGTAGTTTAAATAATGATTTAACCAGCAAAACCGTGTGCTTTAGCCTCGCTCTTAAGCGCATCCACTTTGTCAGTGGCTTCCCATGAGAACTCGGGCTCTTCACGACCAAAGTGGCCATAAGAAGCAGTTTTACCGTAGATCGGACGAAGCAAGTTCAAAGACTGGATGATACCTTTGGGACGCAAATCAAAGACGTTTTGCACGATCTGGGCGATAGACTCATCGGAGATCGCTCCAGTTCCATAAGAATTCACCATTAAGCTCACAGGGCGAGCAACACCAATTGCATAAGCAACTTGTACTTCGCACTTTGAAGCCAAACCAGCTGCCACAATGTTCTTGGCTACATGGCGCATCGCATAGGCTGCCGAGCGATCTACCTTTGAGGGATCCTTGCCTGAAAAAGCGCCACCACCGTGATGCGCAGCACCCCCGTAGCTATCCACAATGATCTTACGACCCGTCAGTCCACAATCACCCATTGGGCCACCAATGACAAAACGGCCGGTGGGGTTAATCAGGTAACGGGTATCTTTCAACATTGAAGCAGGAATCACGGGCTTCACGATTTCTTCAATGACAGCCTCGCTCAATTGAGCATGAGAGACATCAGGATCATGCTGGGTGGAAAGCACCACGGTTTCGATATGACTCGGCTTGCCATCCACATAACGAACACTGACTTGGCTTTTTGCATCAGGGCGCAGAAATTTCAGGCGGCCATCTTTACGAACTTCAGCTTGACGTTGAGTCAGACGGTGTGCCAAGTGAATTGGCAAAGGCATCAGGACATCGGTCTCATCACAGGCATAGCCAAACATCAGGCCTTGGTCCCCCGCACCTTGGTCCAAATCCATACCAGCACCTTCATCCACACCTTGTGCAATATCTGGAGACTGACGATTCAGGGCAGTCAGAACGGCGCAAGTCTGATAATCAAAGCCAATTTCAGAACTGTTATAGCCAATACGCTGGATAGTGTCGCGAGCAATATCAATATAATTTACATGTGCATGGGTAGTGATTTCACCAGAAATCACGCATAAGCCCGTGCTCACTAAAGTTTCACAAGCCACGCGAGCGTGCGGGTCCTGCGCTAGAATTGCATCCAGTACAGCATCAGAAATCTGATCGGCTACTTTGTCCGGGTGGCCTTCGGATACGGATTCCGACGTAAAAAGGTAATTACTCAAGAGTGTTCTCCGACTCATATCAACATAACCCTCCAGTATACGCGTGCTTTGTGAAATATTTTAGTCATAGTTTTTCAATAATTGGGATCGCGTGATGTGGCTGACCCGCGTAACGCAGGGCCTAGTGTGGCTCCTTTCGCTACTACCCTATTCTTGGATTAGACGACTGGCTATTCCGCTAGGGCTTATCGCTTGGTATTGCGCGGGCGGCAGAAGACGCATCACGTTGATTAACCTACGTTTATGCTTTCCAGAGTGGTCCGAACAACAGCGAATACTCGTCGCCAAAGCCCACTTCATCACATTTATGGCATCTATTCTGTCTATCGGAATGCAATGGTATGCCTCACGTCAACGTCTGCAAGATTCGGTGCGTCTGGTCGACCTTCATCATTGGGATGCTGTGCGCGATCAACCCGTTATCTTACTTGCCCCCCATTTTTTAGGCTTAGACGTAATTGGGATTCGCCTAAGCGCAGAGTTTCCATTAATGGCCTTATTTGGCAGACATAAGAATCCTCGTATCAATGACCTGATCTTCAACCAACGCACTCGATTTTCTGGCGGATTTTTATATACCCGTCAGCATGCACTTCGCCAAGTCATCAAAGACCTCAAAGCGCCTCGCGCTTTTTATTACTTACCTGACCTCGATTTTGGTTCTAAAGAATCTGTTTTTTTACCTTTTTTTGGCATACCAACCGCCACCACCCCAGCCTTATCCAGACTAGCTAAACTGACCGGTGCAAAAGTCGTTCCCTGCATCCCCCGCGAGAGAGCAGACAAAGAGGGCTATGAAGCGTGTTTTTATCCCGCTTGGGAAAACTTTCCCAGCGAAGACCCTATCGCTGATTCGCAGCGTATGAATGACTTCATTGAAGCGCGCATTCGCGAAATCCCTGAACAGTATCTCTGGTCTCATAAGCGCTTCAAAACAAGGCCTCCCGGCGAACCCAGCTTTTATGGCAAAGATAGCCAATAGGATAAAAAGCTTGAAAGAGTATGATGTGTATCTTCATTGTGGTGATACAGCATGACCTTAGCGTTTACAAAAATGCAGGGCTTGGGGAACGACTTTGTAGTGATTGATGCTGTGCGGCAAAGCGTAAACCTAAGCACCGAAGAAATCAGTGCAATTGCAGATCGTCGCTTTGGCATTGGTTGCGACCAAATACTCTTAGTGCATCCTGCGCAATCAGATCATCACGCCTTTCGCTACCAAATCTTCAATGCGGATGGCTCAGAAGTAGAGAACTGTGGCAACGGAGCGCGCTGCTTTGCGCGCTATGTATTGGAACAGGAACTGACCCAGCAAAAACACATCACCGTTGAAACGCTGGGCGGCTTGTTGACGCTACATAGCCTTGATGACGGCCGAGTGACGGTAGATATGGGCATACCCAGAATCTCGCCAGAAGACCTGCCCATGACAAGCGATACACTTGGCCCATTTCAATGGTTGAATATAGGCGAAATCGTAAGAGAAATTACCATCATCTCAATGGGTAATCCTCATGCGGTTCAACGTATAGAAAACGTAGAACAGGCGCCGGTCAATGCTGAAGGCCCGTTAATCGAACATCACGCAGTTTTCCCAAAACGGGTTAATGCAGGGTTCATGCAAGTCATCGACCGCAATACCATTGGCTTAAGGGTATGGGAAAGAGGAGCAGGCGAAACCTTGGCCTGCGGAACAGGCGCATGCGCTGCCGTTGCCAGCGGTATATTGAGAGGATGGCTTGACCATCAAGTCACCGTTCATACCCATGGCGGCGATTTGACAATTGAATGGCAAGGACCTGACCATCATTTATGGATGACAGGCGATGCTAAAACCAGCTTCTCGGGGCACATGGACCCCACTGAACTTACAAGGAATCGACCATGACTTTGCAGTCTGATGAAGTATGCGCATGGTTGCGCACCCAACCCCAGTTTTTTGAACAACACCCAGAGTTTCTTCCGACCGCAAAGTCGCAGCAAGAGAATGGACAGATAGTCTCTTTAATTGATCGTCAGCTTCCTGCGCTTCGCGACCGTAATCGCATCCTTGAAACACGGCTTGCTGAATTGATTGAGATTGCGCGCGAGAATGACGCCCTATCCGACAAGGTTCAGTCATTCGCTATTGAGATTATGTCCAAACGCGAACCACACCAAGTTGCAGATGCCATATTGGAAGGGCTCCGTGAAGGCTTCAAAATACCCTATGTCGCGATGCGGCTTTGGGGTTATGCTTTAGGTCAGGAAGACAGTCCATGGAGACTACCCGTGCTGGCTGAACTACAAACCTTTGCAGTAGGAATGAGTCACCCAGTCTGTGGTCACCATCCCATCTATGAAGTGAATCGTTGGTTTGGCGAAGACGCACCAAGACTTAAATCCTTTGCATTGGCGCCCCTAGGACACCCGGCATTTGGCCTGATTGTTCTGGCCTCCGAAGAAGCTGACCGATTTTATCCTGAGATGGGAACCCTGTTTCTGGGAAGGCTTGCAGCCTTAGCAACTGCAGCAATTGAAAGCTGTGACGCAGCGATTTACCCAGAGGCTTAAGAGACCAATGACGGGGGCTTGGTCAGATTCAGTCAACGCCTTCTTGGCAGAGCTTGCTAGCACACGTCGCCTCTCCCCCCACACCGTTAACGCCTATCGACGCGACCTTGAAGGGCTTGCAGGTTTACTTCCGGATACTTCACCACAAGAAGTAGATTCCGCCATCCTCAGAAGAGAACTGGCGCGCGCGCATGCCGCTGGTTTATCTGGGCGAAGCTTGGCAAGAAGGCTTTCGGCTTGGCGTATTTTTTTTGATTGGTTTGAGCAAAGTCAAAACAAACCCAATCCCGCGCGGGGTATCCGCGCACCACGCTCAGATAAGCGCCTACCCTCAGCACTCGGGGTGGATGCCGCAGCAAGTTTAATGGATAACGCGTCTCCTTCTTTCAATCACGATCAGTCTAAAACCTCTTCGTGGCTATTGATTCAAGATAGGGCTTTATTTGAATTACTCTATTCATCCGGCCTGCGGCTGGCTGAGTGTGTGGGATTAGATTTAGATCGACTGGATAGTCAACAAGGACTCGTCACCGTGGTGGGTAAAGGCAGCCGAACCCGCACGGTTCCTGTAGGAAGTGCTGCGCTAGAGGCACTGGAAAAATGGCTTTCTGTGCGCGCCCAAGAACAAATTGGGGCTGATGAAAACGCTGTTTTCATCGGTACGCGGGGTAAACGTATTTCTTCGCGAACAGTTCAAGAACGGCTCGCGCGTCACGGCCAACGACTAGGGCTACCTCAACGCATTCATCCGCATATGCTTAGGCATTCCTGCGCCTCACATGTACTTCAATCGAGCGCAGATTTAAGAGCAGTTCAAGAACTCCTGGGGCATGCCAGTATTGCCTCAACACAAATTTATACGCATCTCGATTTTCAATCGCTTGCGCAGGCTTACGATCAAGCGCACCCCCGCGCACAGCGAAATATTCAAGGAGAAGCTCATGAAGTACCGTCGTCTAGGCCATTCCGGCCTGAAAGTTAGCGAACTCTCTTTAGGTTCTTGGGTTACCTACGGCAACCAAATGGATGTGGGGCTTGCGGCTGAATGCATGGCAGCAGCTTTCGAGGCGGGCGTGAATTTCTTCGATAATGCCGAGGTGTATGCCAAGGGTGAAGCCGAGGAAGTGATGGGTGAAGCCATCCGAAGACTGGATTGGGATCGGGATGCATTTATCGTATCCAGTAAATTTTTCTGGGGGCTAAACGATGGAGCAAACCGGCGGAATACCTTAAATCGTAAATATTTATTGAATGCTATTGAGTGTTCGCTTGATCGGTTCGATTTAGATTATCTCGATCTCGTTTTTTGTCACCGTCCAGATCCTGAAACACCTATTGAAGAAACTGTTTGGGCCATGCATGACATGATCGATCGCGGCTTGGCCTTGTACTGGGGAACTTCAGAGTGGTCTGCTCAAGACTTCCTTTCTGCTTGGGAAATTGCCGACAAGCACCATCTGCGCAAACCAGTGATGGAACAGCCTCAATACAATTTGTTTCACCGCGATCGCGTTGAAGTGGAATATGCGCGCCTATATGAACATTGCGGTTTAGGTCTAACAACATGGAGCCCCTTGGCTTCAGGGGTACTCACCGGAAAATATCGTGACGGTATTCCGGCCGGCAGCCGTGGCACTTTAAAGGGATATGAGTGGCTACAAAATGAATTGACCGATGAAGGCAAACGCGCGGCAGCTGAGCGCCTGCGGCCCATCGCAGAGGAATTAGATTGCACGCTAGCACAGCTTTCAATTGCTTGGTGTTTGCTAAACCCTCGCGTCAGCACCGTAATCACAGGTGCTAGCCGTCCCGAGCAAGTAGCCGAGAATATGAAAGCGATTGATATCGCCGAGCACATTGACCCTTCGCTCAAAGCACGCATTGAGAAAGCGATCTCGGGCTAAAGCGCTCATGATGTCAAACACTATGCATGCTGGATGAATCGGCTTCAATATGCAGCGATAAAGCTATATTGAAATTCTCTTCCAAGCACCTGAGTGCCAACGGCCAAATAGCATCACAGCGAGGAGCAGGATGTAGATCAGGGCGGCAATCCAGCCGCCCAATGCGCCGAATCCATATTGTGGGAGAAAATGCACATAGCCTTGCCCGGATGCAAATGAAAGTGCATGCGTGAGCGGCAAAAAAAACAACCAACTCGCCAACAACAACCAAACTGTAGGAACCCTAACATCCCCCACCCCACGCAAGCAAAAGGCACTGACGAGGTTCACCGCATCAAACAATTGATAGCCTGCAGCGACCCAAAGTAGGCTGCATGCTAAGGCTAAAGTTGCCGGGCCATGGGGGTCTTGCGGATCAATAAATCCTGCAAGCATGGAGGGCCCCAACCCAGCAAACAGCAATCCCAATCCACCCATATAGCACATTGCGATGAGCAGGGTTTGATTCCCCAACTTCATCGCCCATTCTCGATCGCCTGCACCAATAGATTGACCAACTAAGGTTGTGCCTGCCATACCAATACCAATCGAAGGCAGATAGCCAATTGAAGTCAGCATCATGACTAACTGGGTTGCGGCACCATCAATGGCACCGAGACGAGACATCATCATCTGAAACAGCGCAAACCCAATCACATCCACTGCCGGGAACAATCCCGTGGGCACGCCAATGCGAATCACTTTTAAAAAATCTTGGGGTTTGCTTCGCCAGTGATGGCGTGTTTCAAACGTTTGCTGAAATCGGGGTCCTAAAAATATCACCAAGCCAATGATCACCCCTAAAGCTTGTGCCATCGTGGTCCCGTAAGCTGCCCCTGCTACACCCAACCCCAAAACATTGATACACAGCGCATTAAAAAAAACATTACTGACTGCGGTAATTGCCATGATTTGCAGGGTAATGCGAGGCTGACTAATACCATTAAAAAAACCTGTTAAGGCCCACAGCGCAATAGAAAAAGGCCCACCCCATAATCGGGGCCCCCAAAACTCCAGTGCTTGCGTTTCAATTCCTAGTGCAAGACCAAAAGGATGCAGAATTGGAAAAGCCATCGCGGCACATAGCCCACACACAGGCGTGGTGGCAAGGGAGAACCACAAAGCCGCCCAGGTCAAGCGCGCAGCATGATCCCGACGACCCGCCCCATAGGCTTGAGCCACTAAAGTTTGGATGCCAAGTCCCACGCCCCCGACGATAAAAAGACACATCATCACCAAGAAAAATATCGCTCCCACCGCCGCTGTTGCCTCGGTTGAAATACGCGAAACAAACCATGTATCAGTGAGATTAAGAACCGCTTGTAAAGCGCTATTGAGAAACATCGGCCATGCAAGATTGAGCACTGCGCGAAGATCAACATGCCGCTGACCTGCCCTATCCCAACGAACAGCAGGTACTAGAGATGTGATGGGCTTCATGAGGTTGATTTACGTAACAACCAAGCTCTAAAACCAAAAACGTATTCAGGAGCGGCGAACCATAACACCATAGCAAAGGTTGCCGTGGCCAAGGCGCAAGCTTGAAACACATTGAGGATGCTTGCGCCCCAAGAAAACAATTCAATCGCCATGACAGAAGAAAGGATCATTGCGAATGCATTCATCACGTTATTCGCAGCAATCATGCGTGAAACCTGTTTAGGGTCTGAGCGGGATTGAATTAAAGCATAGAGCGGCACGATGTAAAGCCCGGCGCTTAAGCCCATCCCAATGAGGGTCACAATAATAGACGCACCCTGAGGAGAAAGTAAAAACACCGTGATGGTCATAGGGGGTAAAGGACTATTTGTAGTCATTTCACCGGCGCGAGATATGAAGGGTAACAAACCCGCAAATACAGTCATACCGATCAAGCCAAGAAACACCAAACCCAGATTTAAACCGTTTTTAGAAAAGCGTTCACACAGTAATGATCCAACACCAATTCCAGTCGACAAGGCTGCAAGTAGCAATACTGTGACGGTCTCATCTCCATGCAAAATCTCTTTGGCATAGGATGGAAATTGGGTTAAAAAAGTGGCGCCATAAAACCAGAACCATGAATTTGCTAGCAGCGCCATCCAAATCGTGCGGTCGCGCTGTGCCACGCGAATATTGCGCCATGTCTCACCTAAAAGATTGAGATTCAGTTTGAGGTCAGGATCAGATGAAGGTGCCCGTGGAATCCATCTACAACTTAAGTATCCAGCAAGTGCTAGCAAGAGCGTAGCAATACAAATCGGCAGCAAGCCAATTTCGCGTGAGGCTACCAAGCCGCCCCCTAAAATTGTTCCTAACAAAATAGCCAAAAAAGTGCCCATCTCAACCAAACCATTTGCACCCACTAATTGAGCAGGCTTGAGGTGTTGGGGTAGCAAGGCATATTTAGCAGGGCCAAAAATAGTGCTGTGACATCCCATCAAAAACAATGAGACAAGCAATATTTCTGGACGATTATGCAGAAAGCCCACTGCACCTAAAACCATGATGCCCATCTCAGCAAGCTTCACCCACCGCATCAACGCTGTTTTTTCAAACTTATCAGCCCATTGACCCGCGCTGGCCGATAAAAAAACATAAGGCAAAATAAACAGTACGGCAGCAAGGTTTACAAGAATAGGCCCGGATAGGCCCATCACGCTCCCTCCGCGATAGGCCAACACGATCACCATGGCATTCTTGAATACGTTGTCGTTCAGCGCACCAAGAAACTGGGTAATGAAGTATGGCAAAAAATAGCGTGAGCGCAATAAGTCAAACTGACTTCCCTCCGCGCTCCCAGCCTGCCTCATTTTAAGAGGCCGCGCATACGGTGACTTTGCGGTAGTCCTTCTTACCTCTTTGCAGAACAACTGTGGAGCCAATCAACAACACCAAAGCTTTGTTCTCAATTTTTTCACCATCCAAACGAATACCGCCCGCCTGAATCATGCGCAGTGCTTCTGATGTGCTAGAAGTCAAACCCGAGCGTTGTAAGGCTTGTGCAATCGGTAGACCTTCAGCAGGCGCGTCTAAACTGATTTCCAAGATGTCATCAGGTATGGCATTGCCTCTAAAGCGCGCTTCAAAATCGTCCAGTGCCCATTTCGCCTGATCCTCGCCATGAAAACGTGCCACAATTTCCTGACCGAGTTTAACTTTGATATCACGCGGATTTCGGCCTTCATCTACTTCTTTGCGCCAAGCTGCAATGGTGGGAAGCGACTCAAAAGACAGTAACTCTAAGTAGCGCCACATCAGCGTATCTGAGACTGACATTAACTTACCAAACATGTCTCGAGGGGGTTCCATGATGCCGATATAGTTACCCTTTGATTTACTCATCTTGTTCACGCCATCTAAACCTTCTAGCAGTGGCATGGTAAGAATACATTGTGGCCGCTGACCTGCCTGTTTCTGTAATTCGCGCCCCATCAACAAGTTGAATTTCTGATCGGTCCCACCCAACTCCAGATCCGCTTTTAAAGCAACAGAGTCATATCCTTGAACAAGAGGATAAAGAAATTCGTGAATAGCAATGGGTTGCTCGGCCTTATAGCGTTTTGCAAAATCATCCCGCTCCAGCATGCGTGCCACAGTATGAGAAGCAGCCAGACGAATCATATCGGCTGAGCTCATCTTTCCCATCCACTCAGAGTTAAATGCCACTTGGGTGCGTTCAGGATCAAGAATACGAAATACTTGTGCCCGATAGGTCGCCGCATTTTCAGCAATCTGTTCGGAAGTGAGCGGAGGGCGGGTATCGTTACGGCCTGTAGGGTCCCCGATTAAGCCAGTAAAATCCCCTATCAAAAAAATAACTTCATGCCCAAGTTGCTGCAAGGTACGCAATTTATTGATCAGAACCGTATGGCCTAAGTGCAAATCGGGCGCGGTGGGATCAAATCCCGCTTTTACGCGCAGGGGCTTTCCTTCTTTAAGTCGCGCCACAAACTCTTGTTCGGGCAGAAGCTCTTCGCAACCACGTTTAATTTCAGCTAAATTTTGATCATTCATCTTTTACATCTCTTCGCATCAGCCATTGTAAGCTGCATCTTTATATTCACAGTTCATTAATCTCAGGGTATCTATTCATCATGTTTTCTTTTATTTCGCCCGACACTTTAGCGCAAAAGTCGTTCATTGGCCTGATGTCAGGAACCAGCATGGATGGCGTGGATGGTGTACTGGCCTATTTTGATGAAAACAACGTATGTGTCTTAGCAAGCGTTCACCTTGCCATGCCCGAAACACTGCGTTCGGAATGCCTGGCTTTGAATCAAATGGGTAGCAATGAATTACATCGTGCCGCTCTTGCCGGCATCGCCTTATCCAAACTGTATGCAGAGACTGTTAGAGAGCTTTTGCTGAAAGCCCAATGTCCCGCAACCGAAGTCGCTGCAATCGGATGTCATGGTCAAACTGTTCGTCATCAGCCTAATGAAGGCTATACCCTGCAACTGGTAAATGGCGCTTTATTGACTGAACTCACCAGCATTACTGCAATTGTGGATTTTCGATCACGTGACATCGCGGCCGGCGGTCAAGGAGCCCCTCTGGTACCAGGCTTTCATCAGTTTCTATTTGGGGTGCAGGATCGCACCCGGGCTGTTGTCAACATTGGCGGATTCTCTAATCTATCCGCTCTTAGGCCAGGGCACGACCCCATCGGATTTGATTGCGGCCCGGGCAATGCGCTCATGGATGCCTGGATACAGCTGCATCAAGGAAAGTCCTTTGATCGAAATGGAGAATGGGCGCAAACAGGATCGATCAATGAAGATCTCCTTAGGCGCTTACTTGAGCATCCGTTTTTTAAGCTGGCTCCACCCCGCAGTACTGGGCGTGACTTCTTTCATTTAGATTGGCTGCAAAAAAACCTAGTACATACCCATACTGAGGCTATCCCTGCAGAAAATATTCAACGTACCTTATTGGAGTTATCTGCCCGAGCAATTGCAGATGCCATGAATAGTTTTGCTCCCGATCTGGATGAAGTCTTTCTATGCGGGGGGGGTGCCCTGAATGGCACCCTTGTGCATAGGCTTCAGGCATTGCTTGCCCCACGCCCCGTAAGGCTAACAGGAGAAATTGGGATTCAGGAAGATCAAGTTGAAGCGCTTGCATTTGCCTGGTTGGCTAGACGCACCTTGCGGGGCGAAGCGGGAAATGTGGGCAGCGTGACGGGGGCAAAAGGGCCCCGCATACTCGGGGCAATTTATCTGGCTTAAACCGAGAACGAAGAACCGCATCCACAGGTAGAAGTAGCATTGGGATTGCGAATCACGAACTGGGCACCTTCCAATCCTTCAGTGTAATCAATTTCAGCACCAACGAGATATTGGTAGCTCATCGCATCAACCAAAAGATGCACACCATTTTTTTCCATCACAGTATCGTCTTCGTTCAAGACATCATCAAAAGTAAAGCCATACTGGAAACCAGAACAACCGCCTCCCGAAACAAATACACGTAACTTTAGCGCATCATTCCCTTCTTCATCCAAGAGGTTTTTGACCTTTGCAGCAGCGCTATCGGTAAAAATAATGGCGGTAGGCATATCGGTGACTGCGTTCATAGTATTCTTCTCCTATCCTTCATTTTGCATCTAGTATGACTTAAGTGACTTGTTGATGTGTTTTCAAGTCGACAATATTGCCAGAATCCGGCTCATCATGGATCAATTTGCCCGTGAGCTGCGCACCCATATGAATCTCAATCTTGCGATAATGCAAATCGCCAGCAACCCGGGCTTTAGGCATTAATTCAGCCGATTCTGTTGCATGCACAGGGCCAATAATTTCGCCATTGATCACCACTCTAGGAGCGCGGATTTCGCCTTCCACCCGCCCAGACTCGCTCACGATCAAGGTAGAACCCGTTTGTCCTTCGCTCAGAATGGTCCCTTTCACAAAGCCATCAATGCGCATTCCACCTTTAAAACTCAAATTACCTTCAATGATCGTTCCGGCGCCAATTAAGCTATCAATGGGAGTTGCTTTGCTTCGGTTTCCGAACATAAGACGTTTCCTAGTTAGGGCATTGGCAGGGATACAACAGCGGTTGGATTTGAGTCTCCATTTCGCCACACTTCCGCATAAACCATGGTTACTGGCTTTGCTGAAGCTCCACGAAATGTTCCTTCTACTTCCTGATAATACTTGAAACTGAGAACCTGCGCGCTGTCGTTTGGTTTTGTTGAGATCGGCTGCACTTCAACTCTCTCTCCGTTGGTATATTGCAACTTTAATATGACTTTTCCTTGAAAAGGGCGCGCTTGATTCACCGCATTGGCCACCAGTAAATGCCATCGATATTCGTTAGGCACTGCCCCAGCTTGAACTTTGAACCCGCTGAGCTTCAATCCCTCTGTTGGCGTAACGGAACCCCCACCAGCAGTAGCCGGATTTTTGAGATTGCGCAGCGAAGCTAAGTCTTCTTTTAGATGCAAATTTTCTTCGCGCAAGGCGGCAAGTTCTTGAGCCAAGTTTTCGCGTGCAGCCTTTTCTTCATTTTGCAAACGTTCTTGCACCACCTTAGTCTCGTTAGCCTCAGCAATCTGTTGCTCTACCACGCGGTGCTCCGCTTCGAGTGCCCGAGTATCCATGTTCATATGATAAGGACCGAGCAAGGGCCAACCTAAAATGTGGGAGGCAATTGCAATTGTCCCTAGTAGTGCAACATTCAGAAAAAAAGTACCCCCCCAGCGAAGCCACCAAGGCCTTTCTGGCTGCAAAGACATTCTGACCTGATGGCTACCCAAATTAGAACGAAGTGAGCGTTTAATCTTTGGCAACATAGTTCTTCCCCCCCACCATTAAGGCAGTACGGGTAAGCCCTCCAATCCAAGGGTTTCTTCAAAGCCAAACATCAGGTTCAAGTTATGTATGGCTTGGCCGGCCGCACCTTTGACAAGGTTATCAATCACAGAGAGTACAACTACGGTATCTTGACCTTGCGGCCTATGCACTGCAATCCTGCAAAGGTTGGATGCTCTGACTGAACGCGTTTCTGGGTGACTACCCAAAGGTAATACATCCACAAACGGTTCGCCCTCATAGCGTTTTTCGAACAGCGCTTGAAGATCGAGATCCGCTTGAGGATCCGTTAAACGGGCATACAGAGTGGCATGAATACCCCGAATCATTGGGGTAAGATGGGGCACGAAGGTCAGCCCTACTTTTTTTTCTGCCGCAATGCTGAGCCCCTGTGAAATTTCCGGCAGGTGGCGGTGGCCTGGAACACCATAGGCCTTGAAATTATCAGAAGCTTCAGCAAATAAAGCCCCAACTTCGGCCTTGCGACCCGCTCCTGACACACCCGATTTAGCATCCGCAATCAGATGGCCGGTATCTACAATACCTGCCTCTATAAGTGGCAAGAAGCCCAGTTGAACGGCTGTAGGGTAGCACCCCGGGTTGGCCAGTACTCTAGCCTTGCGAATGACTTCACGATTCACCTCAGGCAAACCGTAAACGGCTTCAGCAACTAACTCTGGGCAAACATGGGTCATGCGATACCAGTGCTCCCATTCGCCTACGTCCTTAATACGAAAATCAGCCGCCAAGTCTATGATGCGCACGCCCGCATCCACCAAGGACCTGGCTTGCTCCATAGCGATACCGTTGGGTGTAGCAAAAAAGACTAAGTCGCAGTTTTCTAGTCCCGCCTGGGCAGGATCAGCGAATGCTAAATCCACATGGCCCCGCAAACTAGGGAACATGTCAGCAACAGCTTGCCCCGCCTCTTTTCGTGAGGTAATTGCGTGAAGAGTGACCTCAGGATGGCGCGCCAATAAGCGCAGCAATTCCACCCCGGTATATCCCGTACCGCCAACGATACCAACTTTAATCATGCTTCATTCCTTTAAGCGAAAGAGGATGATAGCTAAAAACTAAAAAGGCCATCTACCCCTTCAACTGGTTGGCCCAGTGAGGTTGATGACCTTCTAGTGGGGAGGGCACCCAAGGCAACCCCCTACCCCAAAACGACGTTTGGATTAACGCTTAGAG
Organism: uncultured Ferrovum sp.; assembly: GCA_903905585.1. Classification (GTDB taxonomy): domain Bacteria; phylum Pseudomonadota; class Gammaproteobacteria; order Burkholderiales; family Ferrovaceae; genus CAIVHB01. Next base: position 14,515 of record CAIVHB010000057.1, read on the forward strand.
AACTGCTTGCGACGGCGTGCTTTATGCAGGCCAACTTTTTTACGTTCCACTTCACGTGCATCGCGCGTCACAAAACCGGCAGCACTTAAAGTAGGTTTAAGTTCAGCATTGAAATCAATCAGTGCGCGGGTGATGCCGTGGCGCACTGCACCGGCTTGACCCGATTCACCGCCACCCATCACATTCACCAAAACATCAAATGTTGCGCCGTTGTTGGTCAATTCTAGGGGCTGACGTACCACCATACGACCGGTTTCACGTGAAAAATACTGTTCAATAGGCTTGTCGTTTACAACGATGTTGCCTGAACCCGGCTTAATAAATACACGGGCTACAGCGCTTTTGCGACGGCCTGTGCCGTAATAATAAGAACCAATCATGACTGACCTCAGAAATCTAGCGGCTTAGGCTGTTGAGCGGCATGGGGATGAACATCACCCGCATACACTTTCATCTTCTTGATCATTGCATAACCGAGAGGGCCTTTAGGCAGCATGCCCTTGACAGCCTTCTCGAGCACGCGATCTGGGAAGCGAGCTTGAAGCTTACGGAAATTGGTTTCGTAGATACCGCCGGGGTAACCCGTATGACGGTAGTACATTTTGTCTTCGGCTTTGTTGCCGGTGACGCGAATTTTCTCGGCGTTGAGCACGATGATAAAATCACCGGTATCGACGTGAGGGGTATAGATGGCTTTATGCTTGCCACGCAAGCGCAGCGCGATTTGGCTGGCGAGACGGCCTAGTACGCGGTCTGTGGCATCTACCACATACCAATCGTGTTGTACGGTCTCGGCTTTTGCAGAAAAGGTCTTCATGACGGCTATTTGACAGTGTGCTTGTCGGAAGTAATCCACGACTTTATAGCAAAACCCAGTCAGATGTCAAATACTGTGCTCTTTCCATGAGGCGGACAACGCCAATATTGAGGTGGCGCTTCAATCCTCTCCCCTAATTCAGCTGCAGCATGCCAGGGCCAACGGGGATCCCATAGTAGGGCGCGAGCAATAGCCACCATATCAGCATCACCGTCTTTAATAATATTTTCTGCCTGTTGGGCTTCTGTGATCAGCCCAACAGCCATCACCGGAAGACCGCTGCTTTCTCTCACTGCCCGGGCAAACGGCACTTGATAACCGGGTTTGAGTTCAATTTTTTGATGCGGTGAAAGACCGCCCGTTGAAACATCAATAAAGTCACACGCACGTTCACGTAACTCTGCGCTGAATTCCAAAGTACCTTCCAGGCTCCACCCCTCCTCAACCCAATCTGTAGCAGAAATTCTCATCCCTACCGGAATATCATCAGGCACAGCATTGCGAACGGCGTCATACACTTCTAATGGAAGGCGCAAACGGTTTTGAAGACTTCCACCATATTGATCCGTTCGTTGATTAGAAAGCGGAGATAAGAATTGATGCAGCAAGTACCCATGAGCAGCATGAACTTCAATGGCTTGCAAACCTATGCGTACCGCACGCTGAGCAGCTTGAACAAAAGCCTCTCGAATCTCCTTAAGCTCTTCGGTAGTCAAGGCATGAGGAACACCATCACTCTCATTGTACGGAATGGCTGAAGGTGCTTTAGTTTGCCAACCACCTTGTAAAACCGAAACTTGAGCCCCCCCTTTCCATGGAGCGGCGCAGGCCGCCTTCCGCCCTGCATGCCCCAGTTGAATTCCTATAGGGGTTGAAGTGTAGGTTCGCACTGCTTCTAATATTTTGCTGAGCGCACGTTCGTTCTCATCGGTATAGAGACCTAAGCAGTCAGGAGTAATGCGACCTTCAGGACTCACCCCTGTTGCTTCGAGTAAAACTAAGCCCACACCACTCGCGGCAAGGTTACCAATATGCATTTGATGCCATGCTTGCGGGGTTCCATCCACACAACTGTATTGACACATCGGGCTCGCAATAATGCGATTGCGCAGGGCCAATGAACCTAAAGTCATTGGGCTAAATAGGCGAGAAGTCATCTTTGCTTGGTCATGAATATATTGATAAGTGAATTCCTAAGGCACTATGAGAAGCTTAGCGCGCCCTTTAAATTGATGAAGGGGGAATTACACCAAAGAGATCTTTTAAAGCTTCTCCCGGGCTAGGTTTCCGCATAAAGGCTTCGCCTACTAAAAATGCATGAATACCTGCAGCGCGCATGGCACGGACGTCTTCATTCGTAGCGATTCCGCTTTCGGTGATCAGCAAGCGATCATCCGGCACTTCTTTTTGAAGAGTCAGGGTGGTATCGAGGCAGGTCTCGAAGGTGCGCAAATTACGATTGTTAATGCCAATTAAGTTGGTGGGCAAATGCAAGGCTTGATGCAGCTCTTCATGGTTATGCACCTCTACCAAGATGGCCATGCCTAGCTCACGGGCATAAATAGCGAGTTCCATCATCATGCCTTCTTCTAATGCAGCAACAATTAGCAAGATGGCATCCGCCCCCATCGCCCGCGCTTCTAGAATTTGGTAAGGGTCTAC
>CAIVHB010000058.1 GCA_903905585.1 uncultured Ferrovum sp.
CAAAAGCCCCATATGGTCCCTTGGCTTAAATTGCGCCATACCCAATTCTTGAAATGCAACATCTACTAGCCAGCCATCATCCGACCAATTAGCCCCTGCATTACCAAAATCTGGTTTAACACTCGACTGCGCTGGGCTTGTAACGACTCCAATGGCTTTAATAAAGGTATCTGCAAATGAAAATACGATATCGCCTATTTTCATATCTTCCATAAAATCATATGAAGGAACTTTGCCACCCCTAGAGTTTGTTTTAGGAGACCACATAAAGTTTCCGGGGACTTCATGCTTGTAGGTTTGATTTTGGCTGACCCACCAATACTGCCGATCTAGCAACTTTATTGTGGGCGCAGTATCAGCTAGCAAGGATGACCGTAAAGGCTCGGATATAAACTGAGTGACAAGATTATTAGCAATCCGCGCAATCAGTTCTGGGTTGTTTTTGATCCCTTGATAAAGATCATCCTTAAGTTGTGCAGAGACATTAGCTTCAATCAGTTGGCTGGCGGTTGGTGTGTTGCTCTGTGAGTCCAAGTCACTTGGCGCGCTGATATCCCATATGCCATCATTTTTTAGGCGCCAGAAGGGCTCATTGCGGGTATTAGAGGCATTATTAGAGCCATACTTCTCAAGCCACTTCTTGAGATCATGATCAAGCTCTGCAAATGTGAAGTTATTGCCATGGCCGTTCAGAATTCTCTCAAGCAAGAGCAAAATCAGAATTGGTTTGTGTGGCGCATAGCCATCGCCCAGCCTTGCACAATTAATTGAGCTAAAAAGTTTTAGGATTTCAGAGTTAGTCATTCCCAATACTTCGCTTTCTCAGGAATAATCCATCTCACTCCACCTCTAGCATCCTCTTGATCACCTTTGTACCTAGGAATGAGATGCATGTGCAAGTGTGGAACAGTTTGCCCAGCTGCAGGCCCATCGTTAATTCCAATGTTGTATCCATCAGGGCTAAATTCTTGTTCTAGAACTTTTTGAGCTTTTGTGAGTAGTTCCATTAAGCCTTGCCGCTCTTCGTGGCTGATTTCAAACCAAGAGCCAACGTGTCTTTTCGGAATCACTAAGGCATGTCCAGGGGAGACTGGAAAGCCATCACGAATCGTCACTCCAAATGCATTGGAATCAATAATCCGCTCAGCAGGCAGAGTGCAGAAAGGGCAAGGTTTTCCTGTAATTGACATTGGTGTGTGTAATGGCTTTGTACTTTTATTACTTTTAATAGTATTCCATTTCCTAAGCTCACCCCATGAGCTTCCACCCCACTAATCTGACCCTGTAGTTTCATAACCGCCTGCGTTTGCCCCTGCTGCAAATTTAGGCAAACACAGGAGAAATCATGATTAACGGCAAAGAATTAGAAGTAGTCCTAGATACCCGCAAAGCAGTTCTAGCGAGCAATTCTGGTGAAAGTCTCGATGTATTGCTGCGCCTGCGTGCGCCAATACAGGAGATTGATGCGGCTACCCGCTCCCAATTGGCAGTATCCCTAGTGATTGATCGCTCAGGCTCTATGAGTGGCGGCAAGCTCGATGAAGCTAAACGCTGTGCGCTCGATTTGTTATCCCGTCTTCGGGATGGTGACTGGGTCTCAGTCGTGACCTATGACGACGAGATCGAGGTCTTGCTAGAAACCATGTCAGTGCGCCTAGCCAAAACCTTGCTACCGATTCGTTTGGATGACATTCGTGCAGGCGGCACAACAAACCTTCATGGGGGATGGCTTAAGGGCGCTGAAACCCTAGCCCCAAGAGCAGGGCGCGGCATAGTAAGTCGCGTGATCTTGTTATCTGATGGCCAAGCAAATCATGGCCTGGTATCTGTAGAGGATATTTGTGCGCAAGTGAGAGAGCTTGCAAATGCTGGAGTAACTACCTCAACAGTCGGTATTGGCTTTGACTTTAATGAAGAGCTCATGACTGCCATTGCCAATGCCGGCCAAGGCAATTC
>CAIVHB010000059.1 GCA_903905585.1 uncultured Ferrovum sp.
GAGAGAATGGTGAAGTAAAGAATGAAACTAGAAGCAAACCAGTCTTCTTGTTGGCCTTTATCCAACACGATTTGCATGCAGCCAAAGCCGACTGCGAGTAAGCCAAAGCCCCAGTAATCAATCTTAAAACCTCTTTCTCTCAGCGATTTCTGTGCCTCGACAAGATGGGGAGGATCCCATAACAATTTACGGGATAACCAGAAAGCAAAGATGCCCACGGGCACATTGATAAAAAACACCCAACGCCAGCTAAAGTTATCCGTGATGAACCCACCCAGTGTCGGGCCAATCGCTGGTGCTAACACCGTGGTGATGCCATACACCGCAAAAGCCATTCCACGCTTTTCGGGTGGAAAACTATCGGCCAAGATCGATTGCGAGATAGGCTGCAAGCCCCCTCCTCCCGCACCTTGCAACGTTCGGGCAAGAATCAACAAAGGCAATGAAGGCGCCAACCCACACAGCAAAGAGCTGATGGTAAAGATCACCACACACCAAAGGTAGAAACGGCGACGACCGACTACATAGGCAAACCACCCACTGATCGGCAAGACAATCGCATTCGTGACCAAGTAAGAGGTCAAGACCCAGGTGCTTTCATCCTGGCCGGCGGAGAGATCTCCCGCAATGTGTCGCAAGGACACATTAGCAATTGAAATATCCAACACCTCCATAAAGGTCGTCAGGGCGACGACCATGGCGATGACCCAAGGATTCACTGAAGGGGGATTCACTGAAGGGGGATTCATTTCAGCAGGAGGGGGCCCAGCAATTTGAGAAACTAAAATCAATCACGTTATTCAGTCTTTGAACCCAAATGTACTTCTGGCACCACCGACATCCCTGGAGCAAGTTTGGCCAAGATCTCAGGGCTTTCATCAAAAACGATTTTTACTGGAATGCGTTGTACCACTTTGATGTAGTTTCCGGTGGCGTTTTCAGGGGGTAATAAACTGAAACGTGATCCTGTTCCTGCTTGCAAACTTTCAACATGAGCATGTAAAGGATGGTCGGGAAAGGCATCAACTTTAATATCGACTTTTTGCCCCACCGCCATGCGCGTGAGTTGTGTCTCTTTAAAGTTGGCAATCACCCAAGGTTGGCCAGTGACGATATATAAAGCTGTTTGATTGGCTTGCATCACTTGCCCCACTAAAACTGACTTGCGCGCCACTCTTCCAGCCGCAGGGGCGGTCACTTTGGTGTAGCTCAATTCTTGTTGTGCAGAAGCCAATTGAGATTTCAGTGTTTGCAGATCAGCTACAGCACTGCCTACTTGTGATTCTTTCACAGCGATCTGCCGGGGGGCCGTTTTTGCTTCATCCAATTTCCCCGAAGCCTGACGTACCATAGCCTCAGCACTGGTCACGGCTTTACGGGCAGACTCGGCTTGCGCCTGAGCGGCATCTGCGGCAGTCACGGCCTGGTCTAATCGCTGGCGAGAAATTTCATCTTTGGCAAGCAAAGTGCGATAACGCTCTACATCGGCAATGGCAAGTTTGGCTTGCGATTCCGCTGCACTGCGCTGCGCTTCACTCTGTGCCACCATGGCCTGTGAAGCTGCCAGGCCTGCCTCGGCCTGGGTAACCGAAGCTTTGGTGCTGGCTTGCACCAACCCACTATCATTGCGGGCCACAGAAGCGCGCGCCTCTCCGGCCGCAACCATCGCAGTGAGCTGATCCACTTTAAGTTGATAATCTTTAGGATCTAACTCAAATAAAGTGTCTGCCTGATTGATCATTTGGTTTTCAATAACGGTGACATGTAAAACGGTTCCGCCTACTCTTGAAGCAATCGGCACCACATCACTTTCAACAAAGGCATCATCCGTTGATTCGTTATTACGCCCCAAATACCAGATGGTTCCGCCAATCAGCAGAACAAGAATCACACCACCACCAATGATGAAACGGATTGTGCTCCGGCCCGCTGGAGGTGAATCAGCAGAAGATTCAGAAGAATTGCGCATAGCAATACATTATTCCATCGTAAAAATTAGATTTCGAAACGAGCCACTTCACCCATTGCTGCAGCGGCATTGACTCGAGCTGAGGTGTGTTCTGCAGTAGCATCAATCAATCGTGAGCGCGCAGTGGCCAGAGCAGTCAGCGCATCGACCACTTCAAGGTTATCGGTGACCCCTGCTTTAAATCGATCACGCGATAAATCGAGTAAACGTTCAGCAAGATCCAAAGACTTCTTTGCAGCTGCCACCTGTTCTTCTGAGGTCTGTAGTGAGAGCAAGGCCAGCGCAACATCCTCTTCTACTTGTCTTTGCGCATCTTCATGTTGAATACGGACCGTATTGAATTCGCTTTTTGCTTTACTGTGATGGGCACTGAGTTCACCACTGGTAAACAAAGGAATACTCATCCCAATCGCGATGGATTTCGTAGTGTAGACCGATTGACCTGCATTCACGCCACTCGGCCCAATCGCTGCTTGCAAACCCACTTCAGGCAGCGCTTCAGAATCAGCGGCATTCAGCGCCTCTTCCGCGGCCATGACTTGCGACTGGAGTGCTTTCAATTCTTCGCGTTGTGAAGCGGCTCGCACCATTGCGCTCAAACTATCTGGGATAGGTAAATGGTGGAATGTGATTGGAGAGGTAAGTTGAATGGTACTTTGTGAGGGGAGCCCCATCACCCTCTTCAAGCGAATGAGGGACTCATCATGTTGGTTCTTAGCTTGGCTCATCAAATATTGATCCTGAGCGACACGGGTTTCACTGCGCGCCACATCCACTCCAGTGGCAATACCTGCTTTCTGTTGATCACGCGCAAGTTCTGCTAACTCCTCCGAGAGACGCAGGTTCGCTTGTGCTGCTTCAAGACGAGCAGACTTCTGTTGTGCTTCGATATAAGCCAGTGCGGTAGCAGCAATAATCTGATCTAGAAAAGCACGCTCTTGATGTTGGACAAAGGCCAATTGCCCCTCACGTGAAAGAGCAAGATGACTTCGCAAGGGATTAAATACGGTTTGCGTTAGGGATAATCGGGTATCAAAACTGTTGAAGGGTCCCTGAACGGGCGAAGGAAATATCTGAGGGATATTCGGAAAACCTTGGGCTCGAAGATTGGTAGAAAGATTCGCCTGAGAAGCCGTGAGCGCAACATGCGGACCTAAGGCTGAACGGGATAACTCTAAAGCCGCTCGCGCCATTTGCACCCGCTCCATACTTAAGCCCAGTTGCAAATTATGCTGCCTTGCTAAGTCAATGGCTTCTTTCAAAGTCAGTGACTGCATAGTGATGTCTTCGGCATAACCAGAAGGACAAAGAACCGCAAAAAGCGAACTGATCAGGCTAAGGGTCAGTACACCTTTACTGAACCTATTCACAACGCGCAACCACATCATGCCTGCTCCCAATAGCGCACCCCAAAGTTAGTAGCAATGCTGATCACTTGGAAAGACACGGTTTTTGACTTCCTTCACATAAGTTCTCACCATCCCAGCAATACCGCCGGGAACTGAAGAATAATCCTTTGCGAGTTTGGATAAAGGTTTGGAACTTAATCCAATCACATCATATAAAACCAAGACCTGTCCGCTACATGCAGGGCTTGCCCCAATTCCGATGGTGGGCACCTTCACTGCGGCGCATACCCTATCTGCTAATACCCTTGGAATACATTCCATCAGAATAATAGAAGCTCCTGCAGCCTCAAGCGCCAAAGCCGCTTCAACAATTTGATCCGCACGCAAGGAATCTCTTCCTTGAACTTTAAAGCCACCATATTGATGATGCGATTGAGGGGTCATGCCTACATGGGCACAGACCGGAATCCCTCTCGCACTTAAAAATTGAATGGTATCAACCATTTCCAGGCCACCTTCGATTTTTACCATCTGCGCGCCTGCCTGAACCAGAACAGCAGCATTGCGAAAAGTTTCCTGCGGCGAGATTTGAGACGTGCCAAAGGGCATATCGGCCAGAATGAAGCAGCGCTGCGATCCGCGCGTCACGCACTGCGTGTGATAGGCCACATCTTCTAAAGTAACGGGATTAGGAGAGGAATGGCCTTGCAAGACCATGCCCAATGAGTCACCGATTAACAGAACATCTACCGCGCTTTCTTCAAGCACCCGCGCAAAGCTTGCGTCGTAGCAGGTCAAAACGGCGATCGGCTGCTGTTCGCTATGCCAGCGTTTAAGATCAGAGAGCGTTGTTCGCATGAAAAGGGCTCGCTAACGAATGAGAGCGCATATGATACGCGCTAACCGCCCTTTCAGATGCGAGTATTGATTCCCTTGCGGTACAGAAGACCAGGATGAATGACCACTTCACCTAAACGAACAGGTGTGGTGGTGGTGGAATGAATACCTGCAAAATGCCAACGAGAATTTTCTAGCTCAATCCAGGCCGGAATATCTTCGTCTAGGTAGCGGCCCAAACTATTTTTAGAGCGGGTGACCCAAGTCGTCATCTCTTTTGCAGTGGGTCGAACTACGGGAGATTGAATCACTTTTCTTCCGCGCCCCAAACGCAGAAAGAGTTGCGCGACCCAAAAGTTAATCACCGATACCCTTTGTATTCTTGCTTGCTTGGATACTTTATTCATGATGACAAAGAATCGCGCAACCTCATGACAACGCGGGCAATGGGTCCGTGCAGCGAGAACCACCCTCCCCCCTGGCGCACCGGTTCGACCATACCCTTGCTTTAACCGATATGGCTGAGCGCAAGCGCGACACGCTAATTCAAGTTGCGTCAGCATGTGGCCTGAAGACAATTGAATAGGGAGTTTGAAGCTAGGAGTACTGGGAAAATCGAGGTCCATAGGGATCATCGCGCAAAGAGGTTACTTGAACCTTTACGGCGCTATATCCCAAGACTTTAAAGCCCTAAAGGAGATTAAGCAATTTGCGCATCACTAAAGGGCAAGGATCGAATGCGCTTTTTGGTGAGAGCAAAAATAGCATTTGCCACCGCAGGGGCAATGGGAGGCGTGCCAGGTTCGCCCACTCCACCAGGTGCTTCGGCCGAAGAAATCAAGTGAACAGATACCTCAGGCGTTTCAGTCAAGCGCATCACGGGGTAATCGCCAAAATTAGATTGCTCAACTTGCCCTTCGGTATACGTGATTTTTCCATACAGGGCAGCGGTCAGACCATAAATCATGGCACCTTCCATCTGCGCACGAACGATATCAGGATTCACAACTATCCCCACGTCAGCTGCGATCGTGACCTTATGGACTTTGGGCATTCCGTTGTCTAGCGAAATCTCGGCAACTTCTGCCACATAACTGCCGAAAGATTCACACACAGCAATCCCTCTCGCTCGTCCACTGGGCAAGGGAGAACCCCATCCCGCTTCTTTTGCAGCACGCTCCAAAACGGTTAAATGGCGCGGCTTTTTGGAAAGCAAGGCACGACGATATTCAAAGGAATCTTTGCCCGCAGCATGTGCCATTTCATCAATGAAGGACTCTGAGAAGAATCCGTTTTCTGTGCTGCCCACCGAACGCCAGAACCAATTTCTAACTCCCGGTTGATGACGCACCCACTCTAGCTTGAAGTGAGGGGTGTCATACGGGAAGTCGTACAAACCTTCAACCGCCGTATTGTCGATCCCTTCTTTATTAATTAAAGCAGCCTCGAAGCCGGTACCATCAGCGATAGAGTCTGTCACCGTGACACCTTGGAATGCGACAGGGTTGCCCTGTTGATTCACACGCACAGCAAGTTCAGCGCGTGCAGCAGGACGATAGTACTGGCCCTTCATATCGTCTTCACGGGTATACAGCACCTGAACCGGTGCCTTGGCGAGCTTAGAAAGACTCACGGCCTCTGCAATAAAATCGGGAGAAAAACGTCGACCAAATCCACCGCCCAAGAGGGTGGTATGCACCTTTACTTGCTCAGGTTTACATCCGGCTATACCCGCAGCGACAAACTGATTAGGGCCAGGCGCTTGAGTTGGTGCCCAAATCGTCACCCCCCCATCTTTAACCCAAGCGGTTGCGTTCATAGGTTCCATGGTTGCGTGGGCTAAGAAAGGGACGTCATAGACGGCCTCAATCAATGTCCCCTCGGTGATGCTTTCTGGGTTGCCTTCAAGACGGGCTACTTTGGAACCTGTTTTACGCTTTGCTAATGCAGCCATTTCTTGTTTCATGCCTGCCGTTGAAAAGTGAGCATGCGCGCCTTTATCCCATTCAATCTTCAGGGCATCTCGGCCTTTTTTGGCTGCCCAACTACTGTTTGCCAACACAGCAACCCCTGCTGCCGTTGGACTTTGGATGGAATGCACTTGGAGAACGCCAGGAACTGCCAATGCTGCAGTGGCATCAAAGCTTTTAACCTTGCCGCCCAATACAGGTGAGCGCTCAACAGAGGCAAACAACATTCCGGGAACGCGCACATCAATGCCAAACGTACTTGCACCATTTACTTTTCCGACGAGGTCGGTACGTGGAATGGATTTACCAATGATTCTGAAGTCAGCAGGATTTTTTAGTTTTACATCTTTGGGCAAAGGCATCGTAGCGGCTAAAGCGGCGAGCGCACCATAACCCAAGCATTTTCCATCAGGGCCGCAGACTTGACCGGATTCGGTACGCAAGCTTGTAGGTTCTACCTTCCAAGTCAGTGCAGCAGCTTGAATCATCAAGGCACGTGCGGTAGCACCTGCTTCGCGCAAAGGTTGCCACATGGCACGAACCGAAGTAGACCCTCCGGTTGCTTGCACTCCAAACCAAGGATGTTTGTATTCAGGGGCTGCCAGAGCCTGCTCAATTTTAACTTTGCCCCAATCTGCATCTAACTCTTCAGCAATCAACATGGGAAGCGAGGTCAGTACACCCTGCCCCATCTCAGATTTATCGACCACAATCGTAGTCGTTCCGTCTTGATCAATTCTGATCCAAGGCCCGGCACTCAAGGCATGTTGTGGGGATTCTGCCCGATCAGCGGAAAACGCTTCGCCAAACTGTAAGCCCAAAGCCAGGCCTCCAGCTGAAGTACCCATCAACTTTAAAAAATGACGACGCGGAAGTGCAATATTCATAACAACTCCATACTTTTGAGGGGTTGAATAGCAGATTTTAAGATTGATTTTTGCGCAGGCGACGAATCAAGGAAGAGGTATCCCAACGCCCACCTCCCCTATTTTGGAGCTCTGAATAGAATTGATCTACCAGGGCCGCAACCGGCAGCAAAGCGCCGTTGCGATTGGCCTCAGCAAGACATAGGCCTAGATCTTTACGCATCCAATCTACCGCAAAACCAAAATTAAATTGGTCTGCCAGCATGGTGGTACCGCGATTTTCCATTTGCCAGGATTGCGCCGCCCCTTTGGAAATCACTCCAAGCACTTGTTCGCCATCTAGGCCCGCGCATTGCGCAAAATTTAAGGCTTCAGATAAACCCTGCACCAGTCCTGCAATGCAAAGCTGATTCACCATCTTAGTCAGTTGACCTGAGCCACTTGGGCCCATCAGGGTCACGGCTTTAGCGAAACTATCCATCACAGGTTTGGCTTGATCAAAAGCAGCTTGATCGCCCCCGCACATCACTGCAAGTTGGCCTTTCTCGGCGCCGGCTTGACCGCCCGAGACCGGGGCATCGATAAAATGCACGCCTTTGGATAGGGCATATTCGTTGAGTTCCCTAGCGACCTCTGCGGAAGCTGTGGTGTGATCCACCATGATGGCATTGGCTTTCATTCCTGCGAAAGCACCGTTCTCACCCAAGGTCACACTGCGCAAGTCATCATCATTTCCTACGCATAGAAAAATAAAATCAGCGCCTTCCGCCGCTTCGCGAGGGGTCAGGGCATGCTTGCCTCCCGCATGCGCAGCCACCCACGCTTCTGCTTTAGCAGTCGTACGGTTATACACAGTGACTGAATAGCCTTTCGCTAAAAGGTGCCCGGCCATTGGGCTACCCATCACGCCCAAACCGATAAATGCTGTTTTGACTGCGGTCATGCTTGTCATTCCCTTAAATTAATTCAGTGCTAAACGAAAAATAACGGTGATCTCAATCCCCACGGCTTCGGGGTCAGCCCATATACCTTGGCCAATTTTAAAGTCAGTACGTTTCAAATTAAACTGTCCTTCGGCAATGGTATGGCCATTGATTTGTTTAGTCGTAATGGGAACCACCATGTCTTTATGGATGCCCTTCAAAGTGAACTTACCGATTGCTTCGTAATGATCTGGGCTTTTGAGTTTGATACTGGTAGTTTGAAAAGTGCCCTTGGGAAAACTGCTGACCAGAAACCAATCTTTACCTTTTACTTCTTGCTCGCTATCCGCACTTCCTAAATCAATACTGGCTAAATCCACCTCAATCCGAGCAGAGCTCTTAGCAAGATCTGCGGGCTTAAAAACGACATCTCCCTCAAACTTACGAAAGCGTCCTTCTACATCCACACCCATTTGGCGAGAGATGAATTTGATTTCGCTTTTTTCTGGAATGAAGCCAGCGGCATCAGCAGGATCTGCTTGAAAAGCAGTGAATACACTAAATCCTACAATCAGGCCAAGAAGCGGTGTTTTTGGAGTGCTTCGCAACATGCGCATTAACACAGCGTCTTTATCAATGAAGTGATGTTTGAGTGCTGCTGCACAGTGCACCACAAAAAGAGCAAGCAGAGCCCAGTTTAGCGTTTCATGAATCTCATGGAGTTGATCAGCAAGCGCTTTATTCTTTTCGACGAGATCAGGCAAATGGATGAGATTGAGATAAAACACGCTATATCCGGCAGCTGAGCTAAACAGCCACCCCGTCATGGGGACCGCAAATAAAAGCGCATATAAAGACCATTGCACCCCTTTGCTTACCCTTACCTGCCATTGAGACATGGCTTGAGGATAGGCAGGGGTGGAATGCGTGGCACGCCAACTTAGCCTCACTACAGATAACCATAAAACCGTTATTCCCGCCCATTTGTGCCAAGCAAAAACCTTGATCTTAAGCGGACTGATTTCCATATCCCCCATGATCAGACCAATAGGCCAGGCCACAAGAATAATGAGGGCGATCAGCCAATGTAAGAGGATTGCCGTTCGCGTGTAGTGAACTTGCGACATGAACTTTGGTGCTCCTAATTGAAGGCGTTTAACCGTATGAGTTTAACACTCGAAGGGAAATATCCTGAGTACTCAAATTGAATGTACACCAGACATCACGCAACGCAACAATAAAGCGATCCTTATCTGGCATGCCATTTGCTTTGTAATCCATGAATGTTGCATTGAATGATTGCAAAGGCAAACTTAATTTATTTAATCGATTCATGAATACCCAGACATGTTCAGTCTCTTGTTGGTTCTTTTATGCGTGCAGCAGGTTCTGACTTTTCCAACTTAGTGCGCGAATGATATTTGGGCTTCATTTTGGGGCGTGCCATCCAATGAAACTTTTTGCCCTATTTTTTAGCTTCACTTTTTTCCACCTACCCTACTTAGAAACACTCAAAACCGGGAGACTTTAATGAACTCGTTTCGACCATTTGATCCTAACCGCCCCCTTTTTTCTCATGGATGCAGTTGTGGCGAACACACATCAGAAGAGGATCATCGAGCTGCCTTATCAAATAAGATTGACGCAGAAAAATTAAGCGCTGATTTTTTAGAAGCCAGTTTAGTCAAGGCTTTGTTCCCTCAGGAAAATCGTCGCCGTGCATTCCTTAAAGCGGTCGGTGCGGCAGGAGCAATGAGTGCCCTCGCAGGGTTTCTTCCTATTGACAGCCTGCAAGCCATGGCACAAGAAGGGGGCCCCATAGAGAAGCCTGATCTCAAAATTGGCTTTATTGGGATTACTTGCGCCACACCTTTAATCATGGCGGATCCATTGGGCCTCTATAAGCAACAAGGACTGAATGTCACTCTAAACAAAACCGCTGGCTGGGCTTTGATACGCGACAAGATGATCAACAAGGAGCATGACGCTTCACATTTTTTATCACCGATGCCGCTTGCCATGTCGATGGGGCTAGGATCTGAGCCCAACCCCATGCGTGTTGCTGCGATTCAAAATGTAAATGGTCAGGCAATCACACTTGCGCTGAAACATAAAGACAATCGCGACCCCAAAAACTGGAAGGGCATGAAATTTGCTGTACCGTTTGATTACTCAATGCACAACTTTTTACTGCGTTATTACGTCGCGCAAGCAGGTCTAGACCCAGACAAAGACATTCAGATTCGAGTTACTCCCCCGCCCGAAATGGTGGCCAATTTGCGAGCAGGGAATATTGATGGATTCTTGGGCCCCGATCCGTTTAATCAGCGCGCAGTGTTTGATGAGGTTGGATTCATTCATATTCTTACCCGAGATATTTGGGATGGTCACCCTTGCTGTGCCTTTGGTACTTCTGAAGAATTTATTAAAAAGAATCCAAATACGTTTGCAGCGTTATATCGAGCCTTATTAAACGCAACAGCCATGGCAAGGGATCCTGCCAATCGCCCGATGATTGCTAAAGCGATCTGCGCACCGAACTATCTGAACCAACCTGAAACGGTAGTCATGCAAGTATTAACGGGCAAGTTTGCCGACGGCTTGGGCAATGTAAGGAATGTTCCGGATCGCATCGACTTCAACCCGATTCCGTGGTACTCCATGGCCACATGGATGCTGACCCAAATGCAACGTTGGGGTTACATCAAAGGAGATGTGAATTACAAAGACATTTCTGAAAAAGTGTTCTTGCTCACCGATGCCAAGAAATACATGGGTGAAACAGGGCTCACGTTTGCCGATGAAGATAAATCTGGGCATAAAAAATTCAAGATCATGGGTAAGGAATTTGATGCCTCACAACCGGGTGCGTACCTTAAGTCTTTCCCAACATTTTCAAAAGGGTAATTAAAAAATCCGTCATGAAAAAAGCATCCTTACGACTTAAAGCTACAGTCCTATCCCTTTTGGTACTGTTCTTTTTACTTTTGATTTGGCAAATTGAGACCCTACCGAAGTCTGCGCCCAAACCGGTTGGTGCGGCCACCTCTAGTGAATATGCAGACTTGATGAGTGCAGGTGGTGGAGAGAGTACTCAAAAGAGTGGTTTCCCTACTCCTACACAGCTTGGCCAAACGATCTACAAGCAATTATCTAATCCCCTCTATGACAATGGCCCCAACGATAAGGGGATTGGGATACAGCTTGCCTATTCGCTTGCAAGGGTGGGCTTAGGTTTCTTATTGGCAACCTTAGTCGCCGTCCCATTTGGTTTTTTGATTGGGATGTCTCCCTTGGCCTATCAGACTTTCAACCCTTTTATTCAAATTCTCAAACCCATCTCTCCCCTCGCATGGATGCCGATTGCGCTTTACACCATTAAAGATTCCTCTATCTCGGGCATCTTTGTCATTTTTATTTGCTCTCTATGGCCGATGTTGCTCAATACCGCTTTTGGAGTTGCCAATGTGCGTAAGGAATTACTGAACGTTGCCAAAACACTTGAGGTTTCTCCTCTTCGTAAAGCTTTTCTGGTGATTCTGCCTGCAGCAGCGCCTACCATATTGACTGGCATGCGGATTTCAATGGGAATTGCTTGGCTCGTCATCGTGGCAGCTGAAATGTTGGTAGGCGGGACAGGGGTGGGCTATTTCTTATGGAATGAGTGGAACAACCTCTCTCTCTCAAGCGTGATCTTTGCAATTCTTTTAATTGGCGTGGTGGGTATGTTGCTGGATACCTTAATTGGACGCATCCAGAAGGCGGTGTCTTATGCAGACTGAAAAAGCTTTTCTCAAAGTTCAAAACCTTGGTAAATCTTATAAATCTGATGGCCCCCCAGTATTCGCCGGAATTGACTTTGAAATACATCGTGGGGAGTTTGTTTGCATCATTGGCCATTCTGGATGTGGCAAAACCACCATCCTTAACGTGCTTGCCGGATTAGAAGAGGCCACGGAAGGCGTCGCAGTGATGTTAGACAAGCACATTTCAGGCCCAAGTCTTGATCGAGGCGTAGTCTTTCAAGGTCACGCTTTGATGCCTTGGATGACGGTTTTAAATAATGTGTGTTTTGCAGTCAAGTCGAAGTACCCCGATTGGCCTAAGGCGAAGATCGCAGAGCACGCTCAGAAATATCTCTCTATGGTTGGGCTAGTGAACGCCGAAAACAAAAAACCCTCAGAACTCTCTGGCGGAATGAAACAGCGCGTTGGAATTGCACGTGCCTTTGCAATTGAGCCCAAAATGCTCTTACTCGATGAACCCTTTGGCGCTCTGGATGCGCTCACTCGCGGAGTCATTCAAGATGAACTTTTAAAAATTTGTAGTGAAACCCATCAAACCGTTTTCATGATTACGCATGATGTAGATGAAGCGATTCTTCTCTCAGACAAAATCATGTTGATGAGTAACGGGCCCAATGCGCGTATTGCTGAAATCGTAGTCAATACTTTGCCCAAGAACAGACAAAGAGCCACGATGCATCACGATCCCCTTTACTATCCCATGCGGAATCATTTGGTGGATTTCTTGGTCAATCGATCTAAAGACCTTCAAGCCAAATCAGCCAGCGGCGTATTGGATGGCCACAAGCCTGTCATTGTTCGCCCTGGTATCGATACCCCTCTTTCTCAATAAATCAATGCTTCATAGCGGAGTTGAAATATGAACAGACAAATCGTTACACACAAAATCATCCAAGCTAAAGTCAAAAAAGGGATGAAGTGGGCAGAGATAGCCAAAGATATTGGTGAATCAAAAGAATGGGTCACTGCAGCCTGCTTAGGACAGATGACCTTCACCAAAGCGCAAGCTGAAATAGCAGGAAAGATTTTTGATCTGACCGATGAAGAAATGGCTTGGCTTCAGATTGTTCCCTACAAAGGGTCATTACCTTCCGCTGTTCCCACCGATCCACTCATTTACCGTTGGTATGAAATTGTGAATGTGTATGGCACCACCATTAAAGAACTCATACATGAAGAGTTTGGTGATGGCATCATGAGTGCAATTGATTTCTCGATGGATATCCAGCGTGAACCCGATCCCAAAGGGGATCGAGTGCATGTCGTTCTATCAGGTAAGTTTTTGCCTTACAAAACCTACTAAAATCCGAAGCTACTCAAGTCTGGATGGTCGTCAGGGCGACGGCCTAGTGGCCAAAAAAACTGGCGGTCAGATTCTTTGATGGGGAGATCGTTGATGCTGGCGAATCTCCTCATCATGAAACCGTTTTCATTGAATTCCCAGTTTTCATTACCAAAGCTGCGTGTCCAATTACCTGAATCATCATGGCACTCGTAAGCAAAACGCACCGCAATGCGATGTTCCGTGAAGGCCCACAATTGTTTGATTAACCGGTATTCCAATTCCTTGGCCCACTTACGCTTAAGAAATTCCTTCACTTGCTCGCGCCCTTTAGGAAACTCGGCGCGATTTCTCCAAAGCGTATCTTCGGTGTACACCAGTGATACCTTCTCAGGGTCACGCGTATTCCAAGCATCTTCCGCCATTCGAATCTTTTGAATGGCCGTTTCTTTGGTAAAGGGGGGCAGCGGTGGTTTTTGTTCCATATTGTTCTCAAAAATTAAAGTTTGATTCACATCCCAGATGACCTTTTTCTGTGGCTCGGTACATGGGCACTCATAACACAACGATATCAGCAGACATTGCAGCGGCTTTGAGCTGTGAATCCTGCGTTGCAATGGGCAGGCATTCCACGCACGCAGGCCGTTTTGAGGACATTTGAAAGTTCTTGCTGCCACAAAGCAGGAACTATTGCTTTATCTTTTTGAAGTCGGATCGCTATAGCCTGTTGCTTGCGCTAGCGCCTAATTTACTCATTCGCTGCAGAGCATCAAAGACAAGCCATATATTGGCATAAACTGCACATCACCTCAAATGCGATGGAACAAAGTCGTTTTGTCACAAAAAACGAAGCGATTAAAGAAGTTGGGAAATTTGAATGGCTTGGCGAGAAAGTGACTGCGGACAAGGTATTCTGCCTGCCAGAATGTCTGCAGTGGTGTGCGCGGTAGAAATGGCATCCATCCCTTCAAACGGGTTGGCCTCTGCAAATCGTTCTTCGGCGCTCGTGTGCTCGCTTTGATCGGCACATAAAAACCGCATCTCCGGTAGTCTTTGCAATGCAGCGGTGGGCTCGCCTTCGTTACCCCTCATGAGTATGGCGTTGACGCCTCTGGCTTGAAAATAACTTTTCAGCTTTTCAGAATAGTCAGGATGGGTGTAATTAGAAATACACCATGCTGTATTACCCACTGGATTAAGAAGCTTAGCAAGCACATGCCCTGAATTTCTCAAACCCAGTTGATGACGCACATCTAAGAGTTGTTGTAGTTGTGGAGAAATGATTGTTGTTGGGCAAAAAATAGGTAACTGCCTTTTAAGGCTGCGTGCAAGGTCTGAGGGAGCCTCCAGAATCGGCCATGAGAGTGACTCAAAAATGGCATGGCTCGTGATCCTACTCGGGTCTATTTGAATGCCTTGAACGATTACCGTCCATCCCTGTTGTGCTAACAAGCCTGCCAGCAAAGGGGTCAAATTTGCCTGCTTTCGAGCGCCGTTATAACTAGGCAAAATGATCGTTGGGCGTTTCCCTGTATCCAATTGAGTGATATGGGGTTCCAGCGCATCCATAAAACCCATCAGTTCAGACACCGACTCGCCTTTGAATCGCATGGCAAGGCAAAACGCTCCTAGCTCAAGATCGCTCACATCCCCATTGAGAATATACGAGAAGAGAACTTTGGCTTGGTCACGATCTAGGTCACCGGCACCTTTGGTACCACGACCTATCACTTTCAGAAAAGCGCTGGTACGCATCAGGAATTAAGCAAGCGCCAAAGACTTCAAATAAAGCGTGATCAGTTGCTTGACCTCTGGTTTGCAGGAACCACAATTTGTACCACATAGCGTTTCGTTTTGAAGAAAGGTCATGGCCTCATCCGTATTACTCGTAGTCTGCATTTTAGAAAGGCATTGTTGTATTGTGTCTTCAGAAACATTAAAGCAATTACAGATCGCGCGGCTCTTCTTTTTTAAAGCTATCGGAGACTCACTCACTGGCAACAATAATGACTGCCCCAAACTTTTTACATCGATCCCTTGCTCTAAAAACGCTCTCAACCAAGCCGTGCTTGCAAGGCTATCTTCTGACCCTGTTAGCAATGCAGACATCACCTTGTCTTCAGCGCGGACAAACCGTGTAATTCCTTTTTTAGAATCTCGATAGCGCAAAACATTTGATGAAGACTGCTCATCTAATTGAAACTTTTCCATGAGTTGCTGCAGTGCTGTGGCCCCGTTACTTGAAACGTCCTCCTGAGGATCAGCATGATGGGCAGCTTTAAATGAAACCCCAATCATTTCGCTATCTTGTTCACGGCCAAACAACACACAGTGCGCAGAATCAAAACTCTTCAATGCACTGCGTAAACTGGCCTGAACAGCAAAGGCTTCAGACTTAGAAAACAAACCAAATGCAACCGCCCTCCAAGGAAGATGTACTGCTTGTATTTTCACTGCTGCATGTTTAAGTTCAGGCTGCGCCGAATCTGGATCAGTGATATTACAAGTGAGGCTATTCACTCCCCTACCTGGATTTTCTTGTCCGCTTCCAGAAATAAACTCTGACCCCCAATGCATTGCTATAAAAGCTTGTGACGTGCCTATGCTATTCGAAATTTTAACAGGAAAAATTTCACTGCCTCTGTGGTTACTCACTTGAACAAGATCACCATTCTTGAGATTCATTCTGCCCGAATCTTTGGGAGAAATCTCGATACAGGGCTCAGGCTCATGTCCGAACAAAGTGCCAATCGTTCCTGTTCTACTCATGCCATGCCACTGATCTCTGAGCCGACCGGTATTTAAAGCAAAGGGATAGCGTGCATTCACCGCTTCAGCGGTTGCTCTATATTCCGCAGCAACAAAACGTGCTTTTGTATCTTTGGTGGGAAATATACCGTCTTCGTATAAACGTTTTTTTCCGCTGAGATGGCCACTTGGCATAGGCCATTGCTGCGGCCCCTGTGTTTCTAAAATCTTATAAGTGAGCGCGGTAATATCTAGATCACGGCCTTGGGTACTGGCACGATGCTCATTAAAAATATCTTCAGAAGTGTGATAAGGAAATAAAGTGGTGGTCCCTTCTTTTTTATTATTGGGCAACAAAGCCTCGAGGGCTCGACCTATTTCAAGCGCAATTTGCCAATCATGTTTAGCTGATTTAAAAGGTGCGATCGCAGGATTTACCTTGGAAATCCTGCGCTCTGAATTCGTCACGGTTCCTACTTTTTCTGCCCAGGTTGTTGCGGGTAGCAACACATCAGCAAATTGGGTAGTGGCGGTATGCGCATAGGCCTCTTGCACCACCACAAACTCTGCATTTCTCAAGCCTTCATGCACGGTATGCAGATCGGGCATAGACTGAGCAGGATTGGTACATACAATCCAAATCGCTTTGAGTTTTCCGGATCGTAATGCCTCAAACATCGGAATGGCGCTGAGACCCGGCTGATCAGGCACGGAACGCACACCCCAAAGCTCAGCCACTTCAGTGCGATGACTGGGGTTAGCCATGTCTCGATGTGCAGAAAGTAAATTGGATAATCCCCCTACTTCCCGGCCACCCATTGCATTAGGTTGACCCGTAAGCGAAAAAGGTCCGGCCCCTGGTTTGCCAATTTGTGCCGTGGCCAAGTGCAGATTGATTAAAGCCGCATTCTTAGCTGTGCCAGAAGAAGATTGATTCAGTCCTTGGCAATATAAAGATAAGGTTGCAGGCGAACACGCAAACCATTCAGCTGCTTGGTATAAGTCTTTTTCGTCTATCCCACAAATACCACTCACTGATTTTGGGGTGAAGTCTCTGACTAAATCTTTGAGCGCTTCAAAACCAGAGGTGTATTGCGTGATGTAGTGTTCATTTATCCATTTTTCCCACAGCATGATATGCAGCATGCCATGATAAAGAGCGATATCGGTTCCCGGTTGAATTTGCAAAAAAAGATCTGCATCTTTAGCGGTATCCGTTTTTCGAGGATCAACCACGATGACTTTTATATCCGGGTTCGCCTTACGCGCGTCTTCTAGTCGGCGATATAAAATAGGATGAGCAAAGGCAGTGTTTGAACCGCTGATGAAAAGGGTACTGGCGTGATCAAGGTCTTCATAAGAGCACGGGGGTGCATCTGATCCCAAGGTTTGCTTGTAACCCGCTACTGCGCTCGACATGCAAAGACGAGAATTGGTATCGATATTGTTCGAACCAATTAATCCTTTCATCAGCTTATTAAAGATGTAGTAATCCTCAGTCAGGATTTGGCCCGATACATAAATCGCTACTGAGTCAGGACCATGTTGTTGAATCGTTTCGGCAAACTTTGCAGCAACGGTCTGGATCGCTTCGGTCCATGTAATAGCATTGGGCACATCCCCACGTGAAGGGCGAATAGCAGGAGCACCCAGACGCGCTTGTTCCTGCAATGCTGAACTTGCAGTGAGATGCAAGGTAGACCCTTTGCTGCATAGCCTTCCGAAATTTGCCGGATGATCTGGGTCACCGCGAACACCAGTAACGACAGCTAGGCCACTCATATTCTCAGAGGTGTCATTCTGAGTAGTCTCTATGATTACCCCGCAGCCTACCCCGCAATAGCAGCAAGTGCTTTTGGTATGGTGAATGATAGGACTTTGATCAGACAAAATAGTGTGCCAAATTTAATTTAGAAAAACACGATCACACGCCTAAAACTCACTGAGGCAATCACTATTCAACCAAATTAAACTGGCTTCTACTTTTAACTCATACGTTTTCACGCAACCCTCATCCGGCTCTAAGGCACAACCTTTATCCAGATTGATATTCCAAGCGTGTAAAGGACAGGTTACGGTTGTTCCATGAACAATCCCTTGAGACAAAGGGCCACCCTTGTGTGGGCAGCGATCTTCTAAGGCAAACACTTCGTTTTCTGTATTTCTAAAAATTGCAATACGGGTTTCTTTGGCCTGGATCACGCGCGCACCTAAAATAGGAATGTCCTCTATCGCCGCAACCTGAATCCATTTTTTCTGTGACGTGAGTTCAGACACTTTCCACCTCAATGATCGGGATGGTTTTAAATTGACGCACATCTACGCCTGCACGTTCAAAGTCTTTCCATGGATCAGGTGCATCTTTCAAATCAAAGACTAGACGCTCGTAAAGTGCTTTGCGGCTTTCTGCATCGTCCACAATTTTTTGCTTGATGTAATCCATTCCCACGCGCTGAAGATAATGCACGGTGCGGTCAAGATACCAAGCCTCTTCACGATATAGCTGCAGAAAAGCACCTGAGTATTCACGCACCTCTTCATCGGTTTTTACTTTGCATAGAAACTCTGCCACCTCGGTTTTGATTCCGCCATTGCCACCGATATACAGTTCCCAGCCTGATTCAACCCCGATAATACCTACATCCTTGATGCCGGCTTCAGCGCAGTTTCTAGGGCAACCCGATACAGCGAGCTTCACCTTATGGGGCGAATACATGCCAAACAACATGCGCTCTAACTCAACCCCCATCCTCATTGAGGATTGAGTTCCAAAACGGCAATGTTCATCACCCACACAGGTTTTAACAGTACGAATGGATTTTCCATACGCATGACCAGAGGGCATATCAAGTTCTTTCCACACAGCAGGCAAGTCATCTTTCTTAATGCCCAATAAATCGATACGCTGTCCACCGGTTACTTTTACCGTTGGGACTTTGTATTTTTCTGCTACATCTGCAATTCTCCTGAGTTCAGCAGGTGTGGTTAAGCCGCCAAACATTCTTGGAACAACTGAGTAGGTGCCATCCTTTTGAATATTGGCATGGGCCCGCTCATTGATGAAACGCGATTGCGGATCATCTTTAGCCTCATGGGGCCAAGTGGAAATCAAATAGTAGTTGATCGCAGGGCGGCAGGTGGCGCAGCCATTGGGGGTTCGCCAGCCTAGTTGGCTGCGAACCGCTTCTTGTGAGATTAGATGCTCTTTACGAATGCCTTGTCGAATCTCATCGTGCGAGAGATCCACGCATCCACATATGAATTTCTTTCTGGGTGTCGCCGAATAGTCGGTACCAAGAACATTCATCAGCACTTGTTCCACCAAGCCGGTACATGAGCCACAAGAGCTACTGGCCTTCGTACATTTCTTCACTTCATCTAAAGTGAACAGCCCTTGGTCACGAATAGCTTTTACAATCGCTCCCTTGGTCACTCCGTTACAACCGCACACCTCATCTTCATCGGTCATGCCCGCTACTTTGTTGTGGCCTTGATGACCTACATCACCAATATTCGATTCTCCAAACATTAAGGTGTCGCGCATCTCAGCCACATTTTGCATATCGCGCATGAGTTTGAAATACCAAGTGCTCTCTGCGGTATCACCAAACATGCAGGCCCCAACAAGACGATCATCTTTTAAGACCAACTTTTTATAGACACCACCTATCGAGTCAGTCAGGGTAATTTCTTCGGTGCCTTCTCCACCCATAAAATTACCGGCAGAAAAAAGATCAACCCCAGTCACCTTTAACTTGGTGGAAGTCACTGAGCCCATGTATAGCCCAATGCCATACTCTGCAAGATGATTGGCACAAACTTTGGCTTGCTCAAAGAGAGGGGCAACCAAGCCATAGGTGGTTCCGCGATGACTCACGCATTCACCAACGGCATACACCCTAGGATCAAAGGTTTGCATGGTGTCATTGACAACTATGCCACGATTGCAATGTAAGCCTGCGGATTCTGCAAGCGCTGTATTGGGCTTAATACCTGCCGCCATAACGACCAAATCAGCAGGGATTTCAAGTCCACCTTTAAAACGGATATGACCGACTCGATCTCCTGAAGCATTTGGGGTCAGTGCCTCAGTGGCTGTGTTCAGTAAAAACTTTAAGCCTTTTGACTCTAAAGATTTGCGCAAGAGATCTGCTGCAGTTTTATCAAGCTGCTTTTCCATCAGCCATTCGGCCAGATGCACCACGGTCACACTCATGCCTCTGAGTGCCAGCCCATTTGCGGCTTCTAAACCCAATAGCCCTCCACCAATCACTACCGCATTTTTATATCGTGTGGACACATCAATCATTTCCAGGGTGTCTTTGATATCGCGATAAGCCATGACTCCAGGTAAATCATTTCCTGGCACAGGCAGAATAAAAGGCAATGAACCCGTAGCAAGGAGCAAACGATCATACGTTTCGGACGTTCCATCTTCAGCGGTGACGGTTCGTTCTTTACGATTGATCTGAGTGATTTTTTTACCCGTGTGCAACTGAATGCCATTGGATTCGTACCACTCTAAATCATTGAGCACAATTTGCTCTAAAGTCTGCTCACCCGCCAATACAGGTGATAGCAAAATACGGTTGTAATTGGGATGGGGCTCAGAACCAAATATAGAGATGTCATATAAATCTGAGTTAAGTTTGAGCAACTCTTCGATGGTCCGAACACCAGCCATCCCATTTCCAATCATCACCAGTTTTTGTTTTTTCATGCCTTAATCTTGAAGCTGTCTGCATAGGCTGCAGGATTAGAACCGTTCCACACCACGCCATCCATTAACTTACTAGAACGCATATCACTCTTTGGTACAGGGGTTTTTGTGAGATCGGCTGCCTCTTTATAGAGTGCAATGTTGTTCACTTTTTTAGCTACTCCCAAATAATCTGGATGATCTTTGAGTAAGCCCCAACGTTTGTGTTGTGTCATAAACCACATCCCATCGGATAGGAATGGGTAGTTCACTAATCCCTCTTCATAGAACTTCATGGGGTGAGTGTCGTCCCAAGTCTTACCGATGCCATTGTTATAGTGGCCCATCACACGATCCTGAATCACGTTGACATCCGCATTCACAAAAGAAGCCGGAGAAATGATCTGAGCCGTTTCATGTTTGTTGGCTTGAGAAGCATCAATGTATTTTCCAGCTTCTAAAATTGCTGCCATCACTGCCCTACAAGTATTGGGATACTTCTTGGCAAACTCTGCAGTCACCCCTAATACTTTTTCAGGATGGTCCTGCCAGATCTGCTGCGAAGTCGTGACGGTAAAACCAATATCATCAATAATAGCCCGCGCATTCCATGGTTCACCCACACAGTAGCCATCCATATTGCCACTGCGCATATTGGCCACCATTTGCGGCGGGGGAACAGTAATGATCTTGGCGTCTTTCATTGGGTGAATCCCATAATTGGCTAGCCAGTAATAGAGCCACATTGCATGTGTTCCCGTAGGGAAGGTTTGTGCAAAGGTATATTCACGTTTTTCTTTATCAATCTGCGCTTTGAGACTTGCTCCATCCGTCACTCCTTTCTTGAAGAGATCTTTTGAAAGCGTAATAGCCTGACCGTTGTGATTCAGCGTCATCAGAACAGACATGTCTTTTTGCTGGCCACCAATCCCCATTTGTAGGCCATATACCAAGCCATACAAAATATGAGACAGATCATTTTCGCCATTGATCAATTTATCTCTAATGGCTGCCCAAGAAGCCTCTTTAGTTGGAACAATTTTGACGCCATATTTTTTATCCAGACCGAGATGACTGGCCATCACCACGGATGCGCAATCAGTGAGCGCAATAAAACTCACTTTTACTTCGGGTTTTTCTGGAGCATCAGAGCCCGCAGCCCATGCGCCCATACGCACCATGGGATCAATCAAAGACAAAGTAGTCGCCGCACCAAGAGTCTTAATCAGCTTGCGGCGACCTGTATTGAGTTCCTGAGAATCAACCGTTGGTTGTGTTGAGGGTGTTTTGACTTTCATGCAGCGGCTCCCAATAAAATCGGATTAAGGTTGTCTAGAAGAATGAGCGCTCAATTGCAGTGCATGAAACCGTATACATGCACCACAAAAGTCGGTTTCATGGTGAATCTCTTTCAGCTTTAGTTTGTATGCAATCTTTATGCCAAATTATTTAAGTGAGGCGTTGAAGTTGGATTTAGTTCGTGGCAACTTCCCAAAGCGGCGATAGGGTTCGATACAGTTGAATGCAGGCAGGACCTAGCAGGACAATAAATAAAGCAGGGAGATGGCAGAACACCAAAGGAAGAAGCAGTTTCAGCCCAATTTTAGAGGCATCCTCTTGTGATTTGAGCCGTCTTTGCTCGCGCATCATATCGGCATGAACACGCAAAGAGAGCATAATGCTGGTTCCGAATCGCTCAGCTTGTATCAGCATAGAGACCAAGGCATGGGCCTCTGTACCCCCTATTTTCTGAGCAAACTGCCTCAAAGCGGCTTCTTTGCTCAGTCCTGCAAGAAGGGCAATACTCAAGTATTCCAATTCTTGGCCTAGCGGGCTTTTGTGGTGCCGCATTTCTTGCGCTACTTTCACCAAAGCAGCATCTATCGCAAGACCCGCTTCCATGCACACGCATAAAAGATCCATCGCATCAGGAAGATCTTTTAATAATTGCTTTTGACGATGAATGTGCCGATACCGCTGCCAGTATGGATAGAAAAAACGCTGTGAAGCATTCTTGTTAGGAAGAATGAGGGTTTGCCTTGGGAGCTTAAAGGGATCATCACGAACCGTGATATCTTGCTCAAAAAATCTTTTTAATCTTGATTGGGTAGGCGTGAAATGCATCCGTTCAAGAATTCTTTTGCTTCCCCAAAACACCAATAGAAATAAGATAATCATAGCGATTACTGGCGTATACGTGTTAAGTGCCATACCCAGAGCGTCCCCAGAAAAAGAGCCATGACAGCGCTTGCCATTAAACGCTGACCAAGTGGATCATGCAAAAAAATATGCATGGCATGAGGTGATGCCCAGGCAGTCCAAAGTAGCAAGAAAACGGGTAGCAAGCTCAAGATCCATGCTGACATTTTTCCCTCTGCCGCTTGGGATTGAATAAAGCTCTTCAAGAGCATGCGGGCGCGCAAGGTATGCGCGACTCTATCCAGAAGATCAGCCAGGTTTCCGCCTGTTTCGCGCTGCACCAAAATGGCAATCACCACAAAGCGTAAATCCGTTCCTGGCAAGCGATCAGAAAGATGATGCAAACAATCCTCTAGGGATCGGCCATAGTGCAGAGCATCTAATGCCAATCGAAGCTCACCTCCCATAGGTTCAGCGGCATCTTGAGCAGACAGTGTCAGCGCAACACTCAATGAATGCCCTGCCCTCAATGCACGGGCAATACCATTCAAAACCTCAGGCAACTGTTGTTCACATTGAATTCTGCGCGTACGTTGGGCGATCCATTGATAAAGCGCTCTGCCCCACATCCTAGGAATGGCAAAACCTAATGTGGAATACCAATTTGCCCCAATGAACGAGGCTTGGTCTGGCTTAAGTAACAGTGATGCATCCGTTTTTTTATACTCGCTGCCTTCTCCCAATATTTGACCCAAACGGTGTTCGAGTCTTTTGGAATCGGTATACAGATCTTTTTTGAATAAAGACAAAAAGCCCAGATACAAAAAAAACAAAGAACCACCTAATACACATAACCCAACCATAGTCATCGTAATCGTCATCGCGTCAATGAGGTGCGGTGCGATGAAACAACGCTGGATCGAGCTGGATCCCTTGCACCTTCAGTTTTTCGGCAAAGCGGGGGCGAATACCCGAACAGACAAAAGCGCCCTCCACGCGACCCAAACTGCTGACCCCTGTTTGTCGATAAGAAAATAACTCTTGTAGGCTTAAGGTCTCTCCTTCCATGCCAGTGACTTCAGTCATCGACATCACTTTGCGCTGACCATCGCCGAACCTATTGAGCTGAATGACAAGTT
Organism: uncultured Ferrovum sp.; assembly: GCA_903905585.1. Lineage (GTDB taxonomy): Bacteria > Pseudomonadota > Gammaproteobacteria > Burkholderiales > Ferrovaceae > CAIVHB01. The sequence goes on from CAIVHB010000059.1 coordinate 23,728, forward strand.
GGATAGCTGAAGCAATTTGCCTTCGAATGGCGACTGGACTCATCGCGACAGAATTGAGACAAATCATATTCTCTAGTCGCGCAAGCGCATCTCGAGGCGAATTGGCATGAATAGTCGCCATCGACCCTTGATGACCTGTATTCATAGCCTGCAACATATCCAAAGCCTCTGTGCCTCTTACCTCTCCTAAAATAATACGATCTGGGCGCATACGAAGGGCATTCCGAATCAAGGCACGTTGTGTAATTTCTCCTTTTCCTTCGATGTTGGCAGGCCGGGTTTCCAGGCGCACCACATGGGGCTGCTGAAGTTGAAGTTCGGCTGCATCTTCAATGGTGACAATACGTTCACGGGGATCAATGGAAGCTGAGAGAATATTCAGTAGTGTTGTTTTTCCACTTCCGGTTCCACCCGAAACCAAAATATTCGCATCCAGCTTTCCAAAAGTTTTCATGACTGTTGCCATATCTGATGACAGGGTACCCAATTCAGTGAGGTGTTGCATGCGCAGCCCCTCTCGCGCGAACTTTCGAATAGAGACCATGGCACCATCAATCGCCAAAGGGGGAATAATGGCATTCACCCTAGAGCCATCCGGCAAGCGCGCGTCTACCATAGGACTCGATTCATCAATCCTTCGTCCCACGCGAGAAATCATTTTCTCGATGATTTTCATCAGATGGGCTTCATCATTGAAGACGATATCGCTTAACTCTAGACGGCCATTTCGCTCCACATACACCTGCCGATGGGTGTTGACCAAAATGTCTGAAACAGTGGGATCTATGAACAAGGGTTCTAAAGGTCCCAAACCCACCATCTCATTTTGAATATCACGAATTAAATTTCGTCTTTCAAACTCATTGACTGCTATTGACTCCTCTAGCAGAACACGTTCGGTATGATTGCTAAGCTCATAGCGAATCTGATCTTGTGTCAGCTTTTGAAGTTGCACAAGATCTAACTGTCTTAGCAATCGGTCATGGATACTCTGTTTCAGATCAAGATAAGCCACCATCAATGCAGTACTCTTGAAATCCAATTCCGCGAGACGGTTTCAGACTTGCCCGTTATTTTGGCAGCCCAATGGATTAAGCTTTTCGTAACCGGGCTGGACTTTGCTAACTTCACAATCGGAATACCCTGATTCACAGAAGCCGCAACCGCTGCATAGTGGTTGGGAATGATCCGCGCTATTTTTTTGCTAAAGCCTTCTCTAAATGCTGAATAGTGATTTCGCTTTCACGATCGTGACGATTCACCACCGGAAATATTTTTTCAGAGGCAAAGCCTATGGTTTGCAATAAGTCCACCAAACGCTTGCCATCGCGTAAGTAGGGAATGGTATTTTGGAGAACGGGATACATTTGATCAGAAAGCTCTAAGGCAGTGAGCCCAACTTTATCCAAGCCACGTCCAATATCCAGAATCACAAAATCATATTGGCTCCGGGCTAAACGAATAATCGTTCCAATTTGACTAGCTTGTATATCCGTGGCGAGCGCAGGGATTTCAGGTGAAGCCAATAATCCAAAGTTCGGCAGAACAGGTAACATTGCTGCGGATAAGAGAGAAGCATCCAAATGACGTGTGTTCTGCGATAACTCACCAAGATGGGTTGAAGGCTTTTGATCAGAGACAAATAGCGCTGCATCGCCATACTGTAAATTCAAATCAATGACAGCCACTTGCTGTTCGTGCTGTGCTGCTAACGCATAAGCCAGGTTGGTAGCGAGAAAAGTAGCCCCACCTCCACCCTTACAGGAAATGAAGGACATCACGGTTCCTTCTTTGTCTTTTGAAGGATGGTGTTGAGATTGTAAGCGCCGCATAGTCTCAACCAGTAAAGCATCACTCGCCTCTGGAGAAATCACTTCACGCACCCCACTGCGCATAGCTTGCATCAAAAATTCTGCTGAATTTTGTCTTGAATACACCACCAATAAAGTTCGGGGATAGCGTATCCCAAAACGCGCGAGCGCTTCCATTGAGCGGTGCTCTTCAAAAGGATCCGCCGCGATCACCACATCAGGAGGATCTTGTAGCTCAGGTAAGTTTTGCAAATCACCGTGTATGGTGATTACCTCTCCTAGGTTGGGGATTTGCTTGAGCCTTTGGCCTAAATCAAGCAACTGATTTGAAAGTGGAGAAATTACAGCAATAGTGGCGGGATGCAAGGGAAAATCCTCATGAGAAATAGACTTCAATTGAAATGCGTTTTATTCAAAAAATGATTCATGGATGACAGAGCAGACTTAAGGCGGCACTGTATGAACTGTTGAGCGACTCTCTGGGTTGCGTTACGGTGCGTTCCGGCCAGCTCAGTGAAGAACTAAAGAAAGGATTCGTGCTATTGAGCGAAATACTGGGTAGTGTTTTCACTTGCACCCACTGACAATCACTGGCACCACAACCAACAGGCAGATATTTAACACTGAGTAATTCAGTGGGTAGCCCTGGCATAAACTGATTGAGTCCAGATGCGGCATTGACACTTCCTACATCACATTTCGATGCCGCTCGAGCTAGCATTTGGCTGACTGCTGCCACGGTATTGATTTGCATCATGAGCCTCGCGAACTCTAAGGTCCCGATCAATAGAGTCAAAAACAGACTGGCAAGTAAGGCAAACTCCATAGCGGTGGCCCCCATTTGCGACTTCATGATGTGGACTGGACCAAGGAATATTGAGTATTAGGAAACACCAGAACATTCAACCATTCAGGAAAATCAGTCATCTCAATCCCTTGAGTACTGACCGAGACAAGATTGAGTTGTATGCCGCCCGACAAGACCATTTTCTGCGTGTTTGAACAGTTCGAAACATCACAGATCACGACTTGAGAGGTCCCTGAATTGGGAACAAAGGGAGTGCCATGACATTGGTTTGAGGTCACACTTGGGTCACCCGTAATGACAAGACATTTGGCAACTTGTATGGCATGACTATCCCCGGCGGGCGACAGCGAAAGATAGCGCGTGGCAGCCGACAATGAATACTGAATGGACTGATATCGCTGCAGCGCCATAGCGCATTCAAGCCCTGCGAAACAGAGGGTGAGAAGCGGCACTAAGAGAATCGCAAACTCAACCGCCGCCATTCCTCGCTGAGACCGCATGGCTACTGAACCAATACTGGAATCAAACTTCCAGTACTGTTTTCAGCACCCGCAAAATGGGTGCTGCCGCAAGTGGAGCATGCGGATTGCTGTGGCCATACGGTAGCAAGGGCTTGAGCATTCAGATTTTGCTCACCCACCTCAAATACCTTCATGAGGGAAGGGACAAACCCCACTAACTCTGATTGACATTGCACTTGATTAGCCTTTGGAAAACTCACAGTCACCATGGCATCGCTACCAGGGGTTTGGTTGGCTTGCGCCACGCGCTGCCCCGCTTCGGCGGCTGCAGCATAATCAATATCTTTACAGCTTGAAGCAGCCGCATTCATGTTTGCACAAGGCAAAACATGCATCGCTGCTAAAGCACAACTATCTGATAAGGATTGCAACTGACTTTGTGCAAGAAAAAGCCGTGTAAGGTCTATTGCCAAAGCCATCATTCCAATCAATGCAGATAACGATAGCGCCGCCAGAATTGCAATAGAACCTTTCATGCCATGAGCACGGTAAGAAGCATTGAAGCTTTTATGAGTATTTGAACTCACTGGGAAGCCCCAATTGAAGATGAGGAGGCACGAGGGAGTCCTAACAGAGGTAACGCGCTACCGTCATCGCCTTGATAGCGATCGAAGGCTTGCAACGCCTTAGTTGCTTCCGACTCTACACGTGGCCTGAATAACTCAGCAGCTTGACCTGAAGGAATATTTTCAGAATAGGAAGACGCATCAAGATGAGATAAGGGCGTCTCATCTTCTTCTTGCTGCTTGCCTTCTAAAAAGAATTTTTTCTGTGAAGGTTCAGTATAGTGATCGGTTGGCAAAGGCAGTTTAGTATCACTTGAACGCACTAAATGTGGCGTGACGACAAACAACAATTCCGTTTGATCTTTTTGAAATTGACTGCTGCGAAATAAAGCACCCAGAACCGGAATATCTGCCAACCATGGAATAGCTTGAATACTTGAGTTCACGTTATTTTGCATCAGCCCACCAATTGCGAAACTCTCACCATCACGCAGTTCAACGGCCGTGCTGGCTCGTCGCGTGGTGAACAAGGGAAGAATAGCTTGACCACTCACGCCGGTTGCCGCCAAACCTAATCCCTGAGGGTTTAACTCTGAGACTTCAGGCGCCACTTTTAAGTGAATACGACCGCCATCTAAAACCGTTGGGGTAAATTTCAATGCAATACCAAATTCTTTTTCTTCCAAGCTTGAGAGTGGCGCGCCTTGCGCTGTACTTTGCACCACAGGTATAAAAACCTTTCCTCCCGCCAAAAAGCTGGCTTGCTGACCACTCATGGCTAAAAGGCTAGGTTCAGCCAAAGTTTTAATAAGACTATCTTGTGTTTGGGCTGTGACCGAAAGAGTGGCATCCCCCGAGGCTAAACTCAGCGCTAGAGAGGCAGGAGCGGAGCTATTGGAAAGCGCTGATCCCAAAGAAGCGCTCCAAGCACCTTGACTGGCACTCAAGCCTACCTTCGCCCCCCACTGTTGCAACCAAGTTTTAGAAACCTCTGCAACTTTTACGTCTAACCGTACTTGCTGTGGCGCGGAGATTCTAAGTAGATTGATGAGCTGAAACGGTGAAGCCGAACCACTGCCGGAATTCGTATCTAAAGATTGCGCGGATCCATTTGAACTTGCATTTTTTGATTCAAAACGCGCAGGCATCATGGATTGGTTTGTAGGTAAGGAACCCATCAATGGCGCAGTATGCATCTGCAAAAATGCGCGACTCAGCAGAATAATTTGATGCGCTTTAAGGGCATCTGAAACGCTTCCATTCAGAATAATGCTGCTACCCAACTGGCTGACTTTCAAAGTACGCTCTTCGAGGAAATACTGTTTCAATGCCAATTGAAGAGGCTGCAAATCAAAAGCCACCTCAACATCCATGGATTGTGTTTTTTGAGTTGCTGTCCAGATAAGAAGATTGGTTTTGCCAGAGCGTTTTCCTAAAACATACAGTTCCCGTGCACTGACCAAGCTCACGTCTGCAACCGTAGGGTCAGCCAGAGCAATGCGATGCACCGATTCTGGCAAAGACACCGTTACGGCTTGCCCGGCTTTAAGAGCAATCTGCTGCGCGTTTTCATTCGCAGGCCAACAAGGTTCTGCAATCGTCATCAGCGATAGCGACATATAAGCACAGAGCTGAGTATGTTTCATGAGCGTCAAGGCTGACGATTTGATCATAGAGGCCCCTCCCGCTTCCTCGAAAAAAAAGCAACGTGATCCACTCCTTTGATCAATTCGATCTTTTGGCTTTCTAAATGCGTTGAAGTACTTGCATCATCTGAACGTTTAAGAGAAGACAAAGGTGCATCAGATTTAAATTGCTCTTTTCTAGATGCGGATGAGGTGGGCATTCCGGCTAATAAGTTTTGGCGTGTCACGCCTGATGAGGGCACAACAACCAAGTCTTCTTGATTACGCAAGACCAAGGAAAGTGTGCCAACATTTCGGGCCAGATCCAGAAGCTCTGACTGTTCTGGCGTGACTTCAAGTGTCACTGCATTCACCACCTTAGGCTTTTTATCGTCATGGCTAGTCTCTTGCGCCACCGCCAAGACCAATACTTTTTCTAAGATGATTTTAGAAACACTCTGTTCTGTGCCAATAAGAGAAGCATGAGCCTCTTGTGTATTCACAAGGATGTCGACAAAGCTACCAGGCAAAGCGAATCCTGCCACGCCTGCTACCTCATTCACGCGTACTGACATCGCTCGCATGCCAGGAGTGAGCTTATAAGACAGGCCCAATGAATCATTCGGGTGAGCTACTTTAACTGAACTTGCGATCGTTACAGCAGAAGGGGTGCGCAGTGGGGCAAACTCTTTTTCTGCAATCCATACCGAGGCAAACGCAAGAACAGCAGAACCCAGAAACAAAGCAAAAGCGCGAAGATGTCGCATGCTAAAAGGAAAGTATCGACGCATAGGCATGGTGGTATTCCTTTTTTACAGCGCTATAAAAGTGAGCGTGCCTAAGGCAATGGAAACGCCATAGGGGATGCGAGAAACCGTTCTTCCCCAAGGTAAGAAAAACAGAATCATGATGCTGAGCACCCCGCCACTGATCGCACACAACAACCCATTCCATAAAGCTGCTGTAGGCCCTAAAAAACAACCAATAGTAGCCATTAACTTCACGTCACCCCCTCCCAATATTCCCATTGCATAAGGAATAAGGAATAGCGCCAGCAGCAAAGCTCCGCCTGAAATCCAATCTGCAATCCCCATCCAACCCTGTGATTGAACGAGCAGAAAAAAACTGGTCGCGGCCCCAGCAGTAATTAAGGAATTGGGTATTCGTCGTGCATAGATATCCCAAACAGCGGCAACACTCACAAGAATAACGAGCGCAATGAGCCGTGGGTCAAGAGAAGGAATAAGTGACGAGGTCATAGCGCTCTCTTAAGCTGCAGCGAGCGTGATTTTGTTAGCAATATTGGTGAACACCAAGGTAAGACCGCTACCTAGATTGCTGACTGCAACCGTAATGGCGGCCCCTACTAACGCAATAATTAAGCCGTACTCAACGGCTGTAGCACCTTCTTCGTCTTGTAAAAAATCACAACATATTTTAACTAAAGCACGCATCCCTCTATCTCCTTAAGAAATCAAACACAGTGCGCGGATCGCACTGTTGAATGACATGTTAGGGAAATAGATTCGGCTACAACACGGAGAAGACTCCCGTTTTATGTAGAGGATACGCCTGATGTGTCAGGCGTATCCTCACGGGAGTTCTCTCCTGCAATGACATACCAAAAAAAATTCATGTAGGAAGCCTTGCCTTCCAATGTTGAATTTGTGTCACAGCATGCTTGATTTTCAGACTCAGAAATACCTGTCCGTAGAATGCAGACGCATGACTAGGCATCCCATCTGATCCATTAGGACCCAATACCGATGAAAGGGAAAGGGACGCGCTCATCCAAACCCGACTAGGATCCACTGCCATCATTTCTGAAGTATCAATAATCCCAGCATGATGGCCCATTGTTTCCTCCGTTTCACCTCTCGCAATGAGCCATGCTCGCTGCTCATCATCTTGATAATACGCATCCACATTCAGGGCATACATTTGCTGAGAAGCGCGAAGCCCCTCTTGATTTATTTTCTCCGCAACCCAAGTTTGACTTGCTTGACTTTCGCCATGCTCCCCAATGAAACACACATAATGAAAGCCATGCACGCTCGCGCTATGCACCATATCGATCAGCACAGATTCAAACACTTGAGGTGAAAGCCCCAGCGTTCCCGCCCACTGCATATGGCCCGTTGGATGATCGAAACGCCCCTCTGGAACAATAGAGATCAAAGGCGCGACTAAGGTATGCCCCAATTCACTCGCAATGCGTTCAGAGGTGTAACGCATGACGAAATTGTGCTTTCCTAGCGCCATATGGCTTCCATTTTGTTCAATACCACCCGTAGGGATGAGCAAGGTATCAAATCCACTAGAGATCAGCTGCTTCACTTCAGGGCTACTGAGGTCTTCTAAAAAAACACTTTTGGCTAAGAGCGCTTGATAAGCTGCAGAGGCATTCACCCATATGACTTCAGTTAATAGCAGAGCAATCAACACTACCACTGGCCTTGATCTGGGTCGATGCCACAAAGCGATAAATGGCCGAATATAAAAAAACCAAACAGCGTGGCGCCCATCATGATCTGCAGATTGTTCGAGCCCTACTTGAATTCTTTTTGGAATAGTTGGCACGTATAGCGTTCCACACAGGCGATCCCAGCACGCAAAGATAAACCCAAAGTTTTTATTAAAATGCTCCGGCTTTAAACTGTGATGGATCTGATGTTGAACAGGGCTAATCAACCAATGACTCCAGAACAGCCCGTAACTCACCCAAGCCCTAGAGTGTCTTACATTAAAACCCGCCAAGTAAAAAATAATCAGGCCAATATGCACTCCACCCCAGGTAAAAATATGACTGCTATGTGCCGTGATCAGGTTAAAGCAACCCTCTACCATCCCCATCAACAAGGCTGATAGGGTCAAAGAAAGAATGTCATCCACTGGATGAACCCGATAGGCAGTAAAGGGCGACAAGGCTTCTGCAGAATGATGCACTTGATGAAATTCCCACAATGCAGGAACCGAATGCTGCAGGCGATGACTCAAGAAAAAAGCTAAATCTATCGCAATGAGCGTCAAGATCGTCAGTGCAAGATCACTCCACCCAGCATTGCCCATCAAGGATTCTGCGGTGATGACTTTAAATACAGTAAAAGGCTCTGACAAATAGTCTTCACAGGCATTTGCAATCCAGCTATCAAGAACAAGGAATATCGGGCTAAAAAGCAATCCGAATATCACTCGATTGATCACAAAAAAACGATAGTCAGCTAACGCTGAAGCGCGTAAGGAAAAAAAATACAGCTTGAGCTTAGATAGGCGCAGACGTTTTAAGGAACCATGACCGCATCCTGCAATCATGAATGCCGTCAAAAGATACAGCCAATACAATCGATCTTCAGGCATCAGGAATGCTCGCAAAGGCGCCATGAGGCGCCCCAACAAGTAGTCGATCATGTCTTAGAGTTCTATTTTGTTTTCAAATATAAATAGAATCAGGCCTGCTTTTCCAGTAACGCTCAACTTTTCGTAAATAATGGTCAGTCGATTCCGCAATGTTGAAGGGCTGATATTCAGCAACTGAGCGATCACATCATTTTTTTTAGACGCATTTTCGTACATTTTTTTTACGGTCTCGCGTTCAGATTTTGTCAGCGCAGAAAATCGTTGAGGCCCACTCATATTTTTTCTGGTTGATGTGCGTATTGAAAACTGTTGAGCAGAAGTTTTCAACCAGATGGGGTTGAGCCATGTTTCACCGTTATGCAGCGCTTCGATTCCGCGTAATAACTTAGCAGGTGGATCATTTTGATCTACAAATCCGCGAACGCCATGCGCGATGGCTTCACGCTTTAGCCACTCCTCTGATTTATTTTCCATCACCAGAATTTGTATGGGATATGTTTGTAATAGCTCAGTAAGTTCTGGTATGGACTGAGGTGTCAATAGCGCAATATCTAATACCACCACTGTGGCCACGGAGGACGTTAGCACCTTACGCAATGACTCCAAGTCATAGACTTCTCCTACGATATTCATATGCTTGGCATATTCTTGAATGAGGTTGCGCAGACCCCGCATCATGATTGCGTGAGGATTGGCAAGAATGAGTCGGATGGGATAGCGGCACACCTCGCCATTTTGAAGCGCATGTTGCTTGGGCACCAAGTGAGAGGGTTCAATCCGCAGAGATAAAGCTGTGTTCAAGGTACGGTCCTCGTTGAAATAAAGACCGCAACTCTAAACGGATTAATTACTAAATGGATTAAGCTTTTATAAAACTTTTTTGACCAGAATGACCGGTAAGCCATTGTTTATATTAAATTGACCAAGCTTTGTTCAACACACCAATAAGTAATTAGGAAGGAGATGAACAGTTCGTTCACCCTCGCTAAACCAGATCTCTCGATCCTGAATAGTCACCTGTACACGCATCGTGCGCTGCGCTAACGCAGCAAGAGCCTCGGTAGAATCCGAACTGAGATCGGTGATGGTGAGATTGTTGAGTCGTTCCAGTACAGCCTTATTGTGTTGCCACCAGACTGCTGCTGAACGTCCGCCGTAGGTGTACAGGTGAACACGATCTGCACGCCCCGATGCCTTACGCAAAAGACGCTCATCAGGAAGCCCTACCTCTATCCACAACCGCAGTGCACCGCTTAAATCATGCTGCCAAAGTGTGGCCTCATCCTCACTCGACAAACCTCTACCAAAAATTAACCCCTCGCCTGCGTGGAGGACAAAGGCGAGTAAACGCACCATCATGCGCTCGGTGGTCTCGGAGGGATGACACGCCAAGGAAAGTGTAAAGGCTTCAAAAACCTGACGATCCAGATCGTTCACTTGAAGCTCTACTTTGTAAATGGTTGCACGTAAGGCCATTTATGCATCACCTTTAAAGTGACGAGTAGAAATACAAGAACCCTCATCAAAATACAGATCCCGCTCAGGCCATCGTAACGCACCTAAGCGGCCCATAAATCCAGTGCTGACAGCGTTTTTGCGCTCCACAAAGCGCCCACCTACTGAGTAGTCCGTGCAAAATACTTGTTGTTTTGCACCAAACCAAGCATCTGGTTCAACACCATAAAAGAGATTCGGGCCAAATGCGGTTCTGGGTTTGGCAGCTTGCGTACTCCATCGCCTCCAGTAATGACCAAAAATCACCGGGGTAGATTCTTGGTAGTGATCCCACCAGGCTGCTCGCTCAACAAAACGCCATGCGCCTCCCGCGAAAAAAGGAGGTTGGGTCTCCTTCTCGATGCCAGAAGTCAATACACGTATTGGGTTACCCATTTGTAGCTTGGCATTCCATTGACCTGTGAGGCGTAATAGAGGAGGAGGCGAATGCTCATTATGAAGTTGCTCTTGCCAAGGGAATTTTTCTTCAGCAGCCATCGTAGCTAAAGTACGATTTTCAATATCCGCTTTGAAAGCTTGATCAATGTCTTCAAAGGCTTTCATAGATTGAGCCGTGATCGTTCTTAACCGATCAACAGAGGGAGAATGCCAGGCAGCATGAACCACTCTCAGATCCTTGCCTTCTAGAGCTAAAGGCAAACTATCAAAAAATGCTTTAACAGCGTGTTGCTCACCTTTCGCAAGCATCGCAAAAGGTAGGTATCGCTCCCCCTCTTCTGACACATCCCCATAGAACCAATCATTCCCGTCTTTACGCTGTCCACGCATCAAGTTCAGTTCATGATTACCCAATACGCACTGCACCCTGCCATCATCACGACGGCGTCGAACCCAGTCGACCACAGCGGGACTGTCTGGTCCGCGGTCACATAAATCCCCCACAAAGACCAAGGTTCTGCCCTCAGGATGTCGGGCTTCACGGTCATATCCCAATACACGCACTAATTGAGTAAGTGCATCGATCTCGCCGTGCACATCGCCAACTACATCAACACCCTCTGAGAGCAAGGGCTGAATTAAGGAAAAGGTCATTAGGAAGGAAAGTCGTACAATCTGGGTTAATACGATGATGGATGGAAGAATGTGAAAAAGATTTCTAAGCAGGCATGGCTTGGACTAGCAGTCACTGTTATAGCTGATTCTTTTGGACAAATCATTTGGAAGTCGCTTGCGAGCCATCTGCCAGATACCGATCATATCCCGACACTGATGTTGGCTGCAGCCCAAATGCCCAATTTTTGGATTTTAGCTGGATTACTTTTGGCCCAGCTATTTCTATGGCTAGCAATACTTAAACAAGTAGAGTTGAGCTTTGCTCAACCTATCACTTCGCTCAGTTACGTAGGCGTGGGAATACTTTCCTATCTAATGATGGGGGAAATATGGCATTGGCGTACCCTTTTGAGCGTGTTATTGATTTTAGTAGGTGTGAGCTTAGTTTCCTCTTCATCTTCACAATCCCCCAACACGGATGAGGGGGAAGCACCATGAGCTTAGCTACCTCGATTTCACTGGTATTAGCTGGATCTGCTCTCGAAGGTTTTGCCCAAGTGTTCCTGAAACTCGCCGCATCGCGAAAATCTTGGCCCTATGTATTTTGGACTGGTATGGGGTCGATACTGTTTGTACTTGAGATTGGCCTTTATACCCGCGCTCTTAAGTCTCTGGATATCTCAGTGGCATATCCTTTAAGTGCATTGAGCTATGCCGCGGTAGTGATTGCTGCGCGCCTAGTGCTGGGCGAAAAACCTGACGTGCGCCGCTGGCTGGGTGTGGCATTGATTGTAGCGGGGGCAGCCCTCGCCATCCCAGAGTGAAACTCACCGCGCATTGGTTTGGTCGAGCGATGGAATGCGACCGCACCTTATGGAGTGAAGGTTTTCCGCCCTCAATAGAAGGAAAGTGGTGGTATGAAGCACTGGAATATGCCAAGCTCGAAAATCAATTTTCTTTTTTGTATCTGGAGCTTCGCAATGCGCAGAATGAGGCCATCGCCCTAGCCCCGTGCTTTGTGATGGATATGCCGCTAGAGATGGTGGCCCCGGACCCCTTAGTCCCATTACTCAAAGTCATTGCCAAGCTATACCCCCCGCTTCTTCACCAACGCACTTTTTTTGTGGGCTCACCCTGCAGCGATAAAGGGTGGATTGGTCTGAGCCCAAAGGTTGAAGCCCCAGAGATACAGCAGATCTTCCGCTCCCTTCATCACGCCGTGCTAGAAAAAGCCCATGAACTCCATGCCCCAATGCGTGTGTGGAAAGATATGCCAGATCAATTCGGCAAGGTACTCAAAGCGATCAGCCCTGAATTTAAATTATTCCCTGTCGTCAGCTTTCCAGGAAGTGAAGTCACTTTGCCAGATGCCGAAATCCGCACAATCCGTCACGGCAAAAAAAACAAATCAAACCCTGAAACTCAGGATACGGAACGCCACGGTTCCCTGCGCAAAGAGGCATATTTCGCCGCGATTAAACCCAGTCGTCGACAAAAATTACGCCGCACGCTGCGTCGAGCAGAAACCGCCCACCCTTTAAGGATAGAAATCGTTCAATCCCCTTCTACAGAACTCCTTGATCAGCTCTTTGACTTATTCTGGCAAACCTATGAAAACGCCACGACGCGTTTTGAAAAACTCAACCGAGCATTCTTTGAAGCCATCGCTAAGGGTGCGTGCTGCCGATTCATTGTTCTCTACCCTGCAGTCAATAGTGACCCCCATACTGACCTTGATGTGGCTACGCAAACCAGCCCCCGGTTCCTATTCGACAATACTGCCCCCCTCGCCTTCATGCTGGTGTACGTCGACGGGCCAATCTTGATCAACAAATTTATTGGGATCAATTATTCAGCACCGAAAGAGTGGTTTTTGTACTTTCGTTTATGGGATGCCTGCGTTGACCTTGCTATTCAAGGAGGCCATCGAGCGATTGAAAGTGGGCAAACAGGCTATGACGCCAAGATTTCTGTGGGGCATCATATGATCCCTTTGACTAATTATTGCCACCATTCCAATCCCGTTTTACGCTGGATTTATGCTCTGGTGGGCAAACAAGTCACTTGGGCGTCCTTAGACCCAGAATTGGCAAGATTGGGAAAGGATAGTGAGGACTAAGCATCATCATTGTCGCAATTTGATATCCTAGCGGGATTATTGATGCGGTATATAAGGAAGAAGACCATGCCATTCCGTCCTAGCCAAGTACGCAGCCCTCTCATTATGGTGGCCATGATTTCCACCCTTTTAATCAGCGGCCCCGTTGCAGCCCATGATCATCCAGAAGAATGGGCCATGCACGGTCATGGATATAGCAACCAACGCTTTTCCCCATTGAGCGAGATTAACCCACACAACGTGGATCAATTGATTCCTACATGGACCTATCACAGCGGAGTCAACGCAACCTTCCAGACCACACCCATTGTGACCCATGGCGTAATGTATGTGTCGTTGCCATTTAGTGGTGTAGCGGCGATCGATGCAAAAACGGGGGAAGAAAAGTGGAAGTACAAGCACGTATCTAGGTGGAAATCGATTTGTTGCGGCCCTGCAAATCGGGGCGTAGCCGTTGATCATGGCAAGGTATTCATTGGAACAGTAGATGGGCGTCTGGTGGCTTTAGACGCCCAATCAGGGAGCCCTATATGGGATGTATCGGTAGCCGAACAAACTGGATCCACTGAGAGCTCAAGCAATTTAAGCCCAGACGATCCTTTAATCAAAGTAGAGGCGACAGGATCCACCGGTATTGGCATTTCGATGGCACCGATTGTGTATCACAACACCGTATTTGTTGCCGTGAATGGGGTAGGCTATGGATTGCACCCTGATAAAGGCTTGGCTGTAGTAGGGATGACGGCAACCCGCAGCCAGTCTGGATTTATGGCGGCCTATGACGCCAAATCCGGTAAGCGGTTATGGAAGTGGGAAGTCACCGGCCCGGGTTGGGAGGGCGACTTCAAAAACAGCACCGGCGATGGGGTCCCCATGAACCGGGATATTGAAGGGGAGAAAAAAGCACTCTCTGAGTTTAGCGATGCATGGCGCTATGGTGGAGGGTCTATCTACGCCAGTCCTGCCATTGATCGTGAGCGCGGATTACTCATATTTGGTACCGGCAATCCCTCCCCCCAAATGGCTGATGACAGCCGCCCCGGCGACAATCTTCATACGTCATCCTTAGTTGCTCTCAATATTAAAACCGGCAAGCTGATCTGGGCCTATCAACAAATCCCCCATGATCGCTGGGGTTATGACGTGGCAACACCACCCGTGCTGATGTCGCTCAAAATTAAAGGCCAAAAAATCCCTGTCGTGGCCTCACCCAGCAAATTGGGTTGGGTGTATGTGCATGATCGTCGTAACGGTAAATTCTTATTCAAATCCGAAGCTTTTGTACCGCAAAGCAATATGCTGGCTGAACCCACTAGCGGTGAAGGCGTGTTGATTGCCCCAGGGATTGCAGGGGGTTCAAATTGGTCACCCGCTGCATTTGATCGCAAAAACGGCTTGCTGTTTGTGCCCGCCCTCAACCTACCTACTCGGTATATTTCTCATAAAGAAATCAAAAACGGCAAAGAGTTGAGCTATGTCTCCACGCAAGATGGCGACGAGAAAAGTGGCACATTAACGGCCATTGATTTGCGTCACAAAGGAGCGATTCGCTGGCAAGAGAAAACGGCTGAGCCCATGATTGGTGGTGTGCTTTCCACGGCAGGAGGTTTGATATTTACGGGCAGCGGACAACATCATTTTTCAGCCTATGATTCACGCAATGGTGCAAAGCTTTGGGATGTAGAGTTGGAAGCAGGTGTGAACGCGCCTCCGGTGTCGTGGAAGCAGGGACATCAACAAATGGTGGCAGTGGCAGTGGGCGGGAATGCTCTGTTTGGCTTTAAAACGGGTGATGCCGTGGCTGCATTTACATTGCCGGAGTCCTCTTCCATGGAACATAGGCATAAAAAACACCATCACAAGAAAACATCAGCAAGTTCTTCTTAAGTCTCTACTATTTTTAATTAAGGGAATTTACGAATAAAGCCATTATGATTCGGCATCACAATGGCTGCCAGTTCCTTTGGTCCCATGGGCTGTTCCCAACCCCATAAGCCATTCTCTGCTAAAAGATAAGCGCACAAAGAATAGAGTGCATCCGCAGACAAATGACCCGGAGCAGCAGGGGGCATACTCCTCGCGATGGTATCGAATAAAGTGGTCGCAAAGGGCCAGTAAGTCCGAATGGTTTTGTCGGCATCGGGTGCACTCAGCGGCCCATCCCCACCGATCAATTCCTGTGCTGTGCCCCCCTCACCTTTTTTTCCATGGCAGCTTGCACATTGCGCTTGGTATAAACCTGCTCCGTTCTGAGCTAAGCCTATTCCACTGGGTAAACCTTGCCCATTTGGAAAAATATTCGGGGCAAACTGAATGATCATCGACCCATCTAATGCTTTTCCCATAGGGGTTGGACGATTTGCAGCGCTATCAGCTTGTGCGGAAACCGCGTTCAAGCTTGCGGCGGAAAAGAGCAAGCCAGCAAAAAATACCTGCGTAAAAGGAACCGGACGCATGCGCTTAAGCATAAACATGTCGCACCGTTCCATCGGAATCCACAGCCCAACTCACGATCGCGTTGTAGTGAAAGTAGCCATTGCGCCCGCGTTGTGCGATGAGATTGGCACGAGTTGGCTGAACATTGCCTTGATCATCTTTTACCCTACTTTGCAGCACAGCAGGCTTGCCCTCCCATTTCCAAGCTGCACGAAAACGCGCAAAACATTTGGGCATGACAGGGCCATCGATATGCGCTGTGCTCCATGATTTTCCGCCATCTGCAGATACTTCTACCTTTGCGACTGAGCCGTGGCCACTCCAAGCCAAACCGCGTACCTCAAAAATCCCTGGGCTACCTAAGGTTTGGCCATATGAAGGAGAAGTGATGAGCGACTTAGGCCCCATCACAAAATCAAATTGCTCGGCTTTTCCAGAGGGAAGTAACTGCGTGTATTCCCCTGTTTCATTTCGCGACATGACAGGCTGATCTGTGAACTCGAGACGATGTAGCCATTTTATTTGTCGTACCCCTTCCCAGCCGGGAAGAATCAAGCGCAAGGGATAGCCGTTTTCAGCCCGCAGCCGTTCACCGTTTTGATACAGCGCTAGCAACGCGTCATCCCGTAATTTTGATACAGGAATACTGACCTCGGTGGCAGCGGCATCCAAGCCTTCTGCAATCGCCCAAGTCGCCTTGCGATCAATGCCGGCCTCATCCAACAAATAGTTGAGTGGCACGCCGGTCCATTCTGAGCACGACACTAAACCGTGAAAGGAGCCCACAGGTTTTTGCATGGGTTCTTCATGCCATCCCGCATTACTATT
The DNA here is from genome assembly GCA_903905585.1 of uncultured Ferrovum sp. Lineage (GTDB taxonomy): Bacteria > Pseudomonadota > Gammaproteobacteria > Burkholderiales > Ferrovaceae > CAIVHB01. The sequence continues at coordinate 40,247 of CAIVHB010000059.1, forward strand.
GCCACCGCATTCTAGAAACAGCATGCGTGATTGCATGGGATAGCGCAGCAGCCCAGCCAAATCAAAGCGCAGAGGCTTCGCTACCCTGCCATGCAGGGTGAATGCAAAGCGCGCCGGATCTACCTCGGGTACGCCATTGTGATGGCGCTCAAAATGCAATCCAGTTGGGGTAACTATCCCTTCAAGAGACTCTAGAGGCGTCCACGAAACACCATTACCTGCAACCATACGATTAGAGCCAATCAACCGTATGACTCTGTTCTCATGAATAGAGGGCATGCCGTAATTACTAAAGGCTTGCCCTGCCTTGTGCTGGCTGGCCAGAAATTGATTGACCTGGGGCTCAGTTTGCATGCCTTCCCTATTTTTTGAAGCAGAAGGAGACTCACCCAGAGACTGTGCCTGCGCCAAAGGCAGGGTTCCCGCAGCAGCCGTCGCCAGCGACAAGCGCAATCCATGTTCTAAAAATACGCGTCGATCTAGAAATGTACTCACAGAAGGCTCGGAAAAATACTTGGTCAAGCTATAATAGCGGGTTATATCAGACGATGCGTTTCAAACGCAAAGCACCCCACTCCCATGAATGAAGCCGTACAGCAGATTACCCGTGAAGTTCAGCGCCGCCGGACCTTCGCGATTATCTCTCACCCTGACGCAGGTAAAACCACGCTGACTGAAAAACTCTTGCTGTTTTCAGGGGCGATCCAACTTGCAGGAACAGTCAAGGCGCGGAAAAGCGCACGGCACGCCACTTCTGATTGGATGGATATTGAAAAACAGCGGGGAATTTCGGTCGCCAGTTCGGTGATGCAGGTGGATTATCGCGATCATGTGATCAACTTACTGGATACGCCCGGCCACCAAGACTTTTCTGAAGATACCTATCGTGTGCTGACAGCGGTGGACTCTGCATTGATGGTGATCGATGCAGCCAAAGGTGTAGAGGCACAAACCATTAAGCTGCTCAACGTCTGCCGCATGCGCGATACCCCCATCATTACCTTCATGAACAAGCTAGATCGTGAAATTCGCGACAGCTTGGAATTATTGGATGAAGTGGAATCCGTTTTGGGCATTGAATGCGCACCTGTCACCTGGCCCATCGGTTTCGGAAAACGATTCCGCGGGGTTTATCATTTACTGCGAAATGAAGTATTGCTCTTTGCTCCGGGTGAAGAGCGCGCCGACCAAGAGTTTGAAGTGATTTCTGGGATTGATCATCCGCGTTTGGACGAACTGTTTCCCATGGAAATCGAACAACTGCGCGGTGAAGTAGCGTTACTTGCAGGCGCCTCCCATGCCTTCGATCAAGAGCGTTTTTTAGCAGGCAAACAAACCCCCGTATTCTTTGGCTCTGCGATTAATAACTTTGGGGTCCGTGAAATCCTGAATGCTCTGATCGACTGGGCGCCTCCCCCGCGCAGTCGCAATGCTACGGTGCGTGAAGTAGAGCCGGTTGAAGAACCCTTCTCAGGCTTTGTATTCAAGATTCAAGCCAATATGGATCCTGCTCACCGCGACCGCATTGCCTTCCTGCGTGTGTGTTCCGGCCGCTTTGAACGCGGCATGAAGCTCAAGCATTTGCGCATAGGAAAAGATATTCGCGCCAGCAGTGTGGTGACGTTCATGGCTTCTAATCGAGAGCAAGTAGAAGAAGCCTATGCGGGCGATATCATCGGATTACCCAATCACGGCGCCATGCAAATCGGCGATAGCTTCTCAGAAGGAGAAGTATTGCAATTCACCGGCATTCCCTACTTTGCTCCCGACTATTTCCGTGCCGTACGTATTCGCAACCCGCTCAAGATGAAGCAGTTACAAAAGGGCTTACAGCAATTGGGCGAGGAAGGTGCCGTGCAAGTGTTTAGGCCTGTCACCGGCGCTGACATTATCTTGGGTGCAGTGGGTGAACTGCAGTTTGATGTGGTGGCAAGCCGCCTTGCTGCCGAATATGGCGTGGATGCTGTATTCGACGGTGCATCGGTTGCCAGCGCGCGCTGGGTAAGCAGTACTGACTCCAAGCGACTCAATGAATTTGAGAACGCAGTAGGCCAGAATGTAGCCTATGACGCTGCCGGTAATATGGCGTACTTGGCGCCTAATCGCGTCAATCTTCAATTGGTACAGGAGCGTTGGCCCGATTTGACCTTCCACACCACCCGCGAGCATGCGGTCAAGCTTTAATGCCTTATAATGTAGGGCTAAATTTAATTCTCATACGACTATGTCAGCTTACGGAACAGAAAAAGTATTAAGCGTTCACCACTGGAACGACACCCTATTTAGCTTCACCACAACACGTGACCCCGGCCTCAAGTTTGAGAACGGTCACTTTGTGATGATTGGTTTGCATGTTGAGGGTAAGCCGCTCGTGCGTGCCTACAGCATCGCCAGCCCCAACTACCAAGAGACCCTAGAGTTCCTGAGCATTAAAGTTCAAGACGGCCCCTTAACATCACGCTTACAACACTTGAAACCCGGCGATGATCTGTTGGTCAGCCGCAAACCGGTGGGCACCTTAATCATTCATGACCTCTTGCCTGCCAAGCATCTCTTTCTATTTGGTAGCGGTACCGGTCTTGCTCCTTTCATGAGCATCATTCAAGATCCTGAAACCTATGAGCGCTTTGAAAAAATTATTTTGGTTCATGGTGTCCGCTTGGTCAGTGAGTTGGCGTATGCCGATTTCATTAGCAAAGAACTGCCTCATCATGAATTTTTGGGTGAGGAGATCTCGGCGAAGCTGATTTACTACCCCACAGTCACGCGCGAACCGTTCCGCAACCAAGGCCGCATCACTGATCTATTAACTTCGGGAAAACTCTGTGCAGATATTGGCTTACCTCAAATCAACCCCGTTACCGATCGCGGCATGATTTGCGGCAGCCCCGCCATGCTCAAAGACACCAGCGATATTCTTGATGGCTTGGGATTTAAGATTTCACCCAACATCGGCGCCCCTGGAGACTACGTGATCGAGCGCGCCTTTGTAGAGAAGTAGGAAGTCTAGTTAGTCCTGCAAGTACAGGGCGGGCTCCTGCATGGCAGCGACCTGCTCGCGTAGTTCAAGGATGCGATCTTGCCAATAGCGAGTAGTCCCGAACCAAGGGAAGTTCATAGGGAATGCGGGGTCGTCCCAACGTCTCGCAATCCAAGCACTGTAGTGCAATAAGCGCAGCGTACGCAGGGCTTCAACTAAACCCAGTTCGCGCGCATCAAAACGGCGGAAGGCCCGGTATCCGCGCATGATCTCTTCTAACTGAATCTGCTGTTCCTCACGCGAACCTGAAAGCAGCATCCAGATATCTTGAATAGCAGGACCATTGCGCGCATCATCAAAATCTACAAAGTGTGGTCCGGCCTGAGTCCAGAGCACATTGCCGGGATGGCAGTCGCCATGAATACGAATCTGCACGACTTCACCCACGCGAGTGAAGCACTCTTCTACTGCCTGTAAAGCTTGCTCAGCAATGGCTTGCCAAGAGGGTTTTAACTCAAAAGGGATAAACTCCCCTGCGAGAAGAAAGTGCAGTGGCTCCCTGCCAAACTCCTCAATCGATAAAGCAGGACGATGCGTGAAGCGATGCAAAGCCCCCGTGGTATGCAAGCGCCCAAGGAAATATCCCATGCGCTCTAGTACTCCAGCGCGATCAATCTCAGGCGCCCTGCCCCCTCTGCGTGGAAAAACAGCGAAATAAAAGTCTTGATAGTGATGCAGGGTAGATACAGATTCCGGGTCGTCTTCCACCCCGCTAGAACGTAAAGCAAGCGGCGCCACCACAGGTACATCATCTTCCACCAATGCCTGTGCAAAAGCATGCTCCTCTCGCAGTTGTGCCTCAGTCCAGCGTGCGGGGCGATAGAACTTGGCGATGCGCGTTTCGCCGTCTTCCACACCCACTTGCCATACTCGATTTTCATAGGAGTTCAGGGCCAAGAGACGCCCATCCCCCCTCACCCCCACGTTCTGCAATGCATCCAACAAAAAGTCTGGGGTGAGCCTATCGAAGGGATGAAGGGAGCGCACGCTTGAATCCTGTTCCGAATCAGACACTTCCAGAACTCACCGTGTCTGAAGTAACAGGATCTAGATCATGCTGATGGGCCGCCGCCAACATCATATACACCGCTGGCACCACAAACAGGGTAAAGAGCGTACCGATAGACAAGCCTGTAAAGATGACCAAGCCCATCGCACGACGCCCCGCCGCACCTGCTCCTGAAGCAATGACCAAGGGCAATACACCTAACACCATTGCCGCAGTCGTCATCAAAATAGGCCGCAACCGCACGCCCGCTGCTTCTACAATCGCATCAAATTTGTTGTGGCCATGGGCTTGGAGTTTATTGGCAAATTCCACCATCAAGATCCCATGCTTACTGATCAGCCCCATCAAGGTCACCAAACCTACTTGAGTATAAATATTCAAGGTGCTTAAACCCAGATTGATAAAGATCAACGAGCCAAACAAAGCCATGGGAACCGATACCAAGATCACCACGGGATCTCGGAAACTTTCAAACTGTGCGGCCAAGGCTAAGAACACAATCACAATGGCAAAGAACAAGGTGTTGACGAAGCCACCTGATTCCTGCACAAATTGTCGCGTCCCGCCCGAGTAGTCTGAGTTGAAGCCCGAAGGTGCAACCTCTTTTAAAGTTTTGTTTAAGAACGCCACCACCTCGGCCTGCGTCGTGAACGGTGTATAAACCCCAGCTAAAGTGGCGGCATTGAATTGCTGAAAATGACTGATCGTTTCAGGTACAACCTGTTTTTCTAGGCGCACAATCGTGCGGGCCGGGAACATACTTCCATCTGGTGCTTTCAGTTGATAATCTAAAATTTGCTCAGGGTTGAGCCGCGTAGATTGTTGAGTTTGAGGAATCACTTTGTATGAACGACCCTCTACGGCAAAGTAATTCACATAGTTGCCGCCTAAAGCAGCACCCAAGGTATTACCAATATCCGTCGCACTAAGTCCTAGATTCGCTGCCATCTCACGATTCACCTTAACCACCGTTTGGGGTGCATCAATTTTTAAATCAGAATCAATGAAGAAAAACATACCGCTGCGCTGAGCACGGGCCAATACCTGATCGGCCACTTCTTTCAAGCGAGGAAAAGACTCCGTGGTAGTGATCACAAATTGCATGGGCAAGCCCTTTGCCCCGGGTAAAGGCGGGAACTGAAATGCTGCAATCCTTGCACCTGCAATATCACCCCAACGTTTTTGCAATTCCTGCTGAATCTGGTTTGCATTACGAGAGCGCTGATCATAAGGCTTCAAAATAATTCCACCGATACCTTGGTTCACACTGGGAACCCCAGTGAGCTGAAAACTATAGTCAAACTCAGGTAAGGTGCGACCTGCTTCAAACATCTGTTTGGCATACAGTTGCATTTGATCGGCAGTGGCATTGGCAGGACCAGAAAGGAAGCCCACCACAAAGCCTTGATCTTCTTGTGGGGCCAATTCAGATGCTGAAGTACTGTAGAGATAGGCTGTACCACCTAGCAACATTGCACCCATGATCGCCATGACTGACCAGGTCTTGAGGGTGCTGGCAAGCGAACGTTGATAGGCCGCGCGCAAAGCATGGAAACGGCGTTCTAACCATGCTACAAAGCCCGAGGGCTTCACATCGGCCTTAAATAGACGCGAACACATCATGGGCGATAAAGTCAGCGCAATGATGCCAGAAACAGCCACACTGCCCGCCAAGGTAAACGCAAATTCCGTGAACAGGGCCCCCGTTAATCCACCCTGAAAGCCAATTGGCACATAGACCGCAATCAACACAATGGTCATTGCAATAATGGGATTACCCAACTCGCGTGCCGCTATCAGCGCGGCCTCATAGGGGGACTTGCCTTCCTCCTGCATGTGGCGGTCTACGTTTTCCACCACAATGATGGCATCGTCTACCACCAAACCAATCGCCAGAACCAAGGCCAATAAAGTCAGTAAATTGATCGAATACCCCAGCAACAACATCACAAAAAAAGTACCAATCAATGACAAGGGCATTGCAAGCACAGGGATCACTACCGCCCGCACACTCCCCAAGAACAAGAAAATGACGATCGTGACAATCGCCAGTGTCTCGAGGAGCGTTTTTTCAACCTCAGTGATAGAGGTATTGATGTATTCCGTGGCATCGTAGGCAATTCCACCTGTTAAGCCGGCAGGAAACTGTGCTTCAATCGATGGAAAGACTTCGCGAACTTTTTTAACCACATCAATCGAATTCGCGGTAGGAGAGGTTTTAATCCCAACAAATACAGCACGCTGACCGGCAAAAGCGACATTGAGATCGTAATTTTCAGCGCCGAGCATCACATTCGCGATATCTCGCAAATGCACTACCCCCGTGCCATTGCGTTTGATGATCAGATCTTTGAACTCTTCTACAGAGTGCATATCGGTTCCACCCGTAAGCGGAATACTCACCATCTGACCTTTCGATGTACCCAGTGTGGCAAGATAATTGTTGGCGCCCAAGGCGCCATACACCTCCGCGGCGGTCACACTGTGCCCTGCCATACGAGCAGGGTCTAACCAAGCACGTAACGCAAATTGACGCCCTCCAATGATCTCGGCTGTTTGTACCCCATCTAAACCATCTAACTTAGGCTTGACGACTCTTTGCACATAGTCAGTGACCGAATTGGCTTCCATGGTAGAACTCTGAAAACGCAAATACATGGCGTCTACGGTCTGACCACCCGCCACCACCGTAATAACCGGCGTTTGCGCCTGCGGTGGAAGTTGGTTCTTGACCGCATTCACTTGCGTGGTGATCTCTGTCAATGCAGCATTTGCTGAATGATTGAGTTTGAGTGTCACCGTGATCGTGGAGATTCCAGGAATACTCGTAGACGACATGTACTCGATACCCTGCGCTTGCGCGATAGAGGATTCGAGCGGTTGCGTGATAAAGCCGGCAATCGTATTCGCGTCTGCACCGAAGTAAGTGGTAGAGACCGTGACTTCTGCAGTTTCAATTTTAGGAAACTGATTGACCGGTAATGCAGTCAGCGAACGTAAACCAAGCACCATAATGAGGAGGCTGACCACACAGGCCAGCACTGGGCGCCGAATAAAAATATCTGTCAATCGCATGGTCAGAACCTCAATGATCTGCCGGGTGGGGATCCGCATCTGAGGTCGGATTGACCTGGTTATTAATGATGAGTGGAGTACCGTTTTTAACTTTTAACTGCCCACTCGACACGACCTCTGCGCCATCACTGACCCCAGACAAGATAGCCACTTGATCACCACGGGTGGGGCCGGTTTTTACGATCACCTGCTGGGCTACTTTGCGTAGCTTTCCATCGGGCCCTTTATCTTCTTTGACTACGAAAACAATCGAGCCATAGGGGTTATAGGCCACTGCGGTTTGGGGCAAGGTAATGTAGCGGTGCTGATTTCCAGAAATCACACTCACCTGCGCAAACATTCCGGGGAGCAATCGATGACGTTGATTTTTGATGGTTGCTTCAACCTGAAGATTACGTGTTGAAGCATCGACACTCGGATTGCGAGCCGAAATCACCCCATGAAAAACTTGCTCTGGAAAAGAGTCAATCTTCAATTCCACTTTAGATCCCATATCAACCAGATTGGACTCGCCTTGAGGCACACTGAAATCAATCACCAAGCGTGACAAATCCTGTAAATTTGCAAGCTTGTCCCCTGGGTTCACATATTGGCCTGGTGCCACCGTGGTAATGCCGATATCCCCTGTAAACGGAGCAAGGATGCGTTTCTTAGTGAGTAGTGCATTCTGTGCCTCTACTTGTGCTTCTTTAGATTTAAGGTCGGCTTCATCCGCATCGACTTGTGCAACAGGAACAGTTTGAATAGCAAGTTGCTTGCGATCGCGATCTAAAGTGAGCTTGGCAAGATCGCGCGCGGCTATCAGCGTGCGCAGTTGGGCACGCTCCACATCATCATTCATCTCAATCAATACCTGACCTAAGCTGACATGGTTTCCAGATTGAATATGTAATGAACGAATAGAACCTGATATTTCAGGAGAGAGGTCTACCGCTCGGTGCGCACGCAAAGAACCTATCGCACTAAGGCTACTGGCCCAGTCTTGCAATTGCGCATTCACAGTTGAAACGGTAGCCGGCGGCTCAGACATACCCGCCATGAACTGTTTAATCATCTTAGTCTTAAAGCCGTTGAACCAGACCAAACCTCCAATCAAACCGCCCACTAAGATGAGCATGATCACCAAACGCTTGGTGTAAGAGGGTTGTTTACGAATGGCGTCTATCATGGTTTAGCCTCAACGCGAGATAAGTGATGAGAAGAATAAGATTCAGTAGTTAGATTAGCGCTGCTCGCCGAGGCGCTGGCAGAAGGACTTTGAGTGGACCACCCGCCTCCCAAGGCCTCATACAAGGCAACGGTATTGATCAAACGATTAGCTTGTTGTTGACCAAGATTGACTTCAGCTTGCAGCACCGCAACGCGAGCACTGAGCACTTGTTGCTGTGTCCCGCTTCCAATTTTTAATTGCGCTTGCGCTAAATCACTGCTCGCTTTGGCATTGGCGATCACTGCACGTTGTGCATCTAGGGTTTTACTATCTTCATCAATTGCAGCCAAGGCATCACTCACGCCTTGTAGCGCCTGCAAAAGGGTATCGCGGTATTGGGCCAGTACTTGATCATAAGCAGCTTGAGCCGAGCGTTTTTTAGCACGTAAAGCGCCCCCGTCGATCAGAGGTGCCACAAGATTGCCTCCTAAAGACCATAGGCTGGATTGGCTTTTAAATAAATCTGATAATTTATTGGTACTGCGGCCATAGCTTCCTGTAAGACTGAGACTCGGATAGAGATTCCCATCGGCAACACCGACTGCAGCGTTGGCAGCGCGAAGCGATGCCTCTGCCGCGAGGATATCGGGGCGTTGACGTGCCAATTCACTGGGCAAACTAAGAGGTAAAGTCTCGGGCAACTTAAATTCAGATAATTCAAATACGGGTAGCGACTGGGCTTGTTCACCCCGCCCTACCAAACGAGCCAGTAAATTTTGATTTTGAGTGAGCGCTTTATCCACCGCCGGCAAGGTCGCTCGCGTGAGCTCAATAGCGCCCTCGGCAGCCAGTAAATCATTGCGGGAGGCTGCACCTAATTTCATTCGCGCTTTAACTAGATCTATCTGTGTTTGCTGAGTTTCAACAAGTTTTACGATGATTGCGCGTTGAGAGCGCAGCCCTGCTTCTCTGGCCGCAGCATTCACTACATTTCCAGCCAAATTAAGACGCGAACTTTCAAGGGCAAATTTCTCCAAATCTACCTTAGCACCCAAGCCATCTAATGCTTCATGAATTGAGCCAAACAAGTCGGGGCTATAAGAGACATTTAAAGCGGCGTTATAAAGATTGAAACTTCCGCCGAAAGGAAATACCCCCCCTGTATTTGAGCTATTGATGTGCTCTCGCATCACAGAGGTGCTTAATCCGACTTGAGGCGTCAACAATTGACCGCGACTCACCTCAAGATCAGCCTGCGCTTCTTGGATGGCCGCTTGGGCGGCAGCAATGGTGGGTTGGTGGGTTAAGGCTTCGTCAATCAGCGCATTCAACGCCGCATGATGAAAGCCTTTCCACCAATCCGCTTCGGGGTGCTGGCCCACAGCAAAGTGTTGATCCCTGAGTGAAGACGAAGTTTTGAAGCCCACGGGAACTTCAGCTTTGGGTGGGGTATAGATCCAAGGAGAATAACTACATCCACTCAGTGTCAAGAAGGAACCCAGCAACAACAAAGCAAATGGTTTACGCACGTTGCAGCACCCCATCCAAGGCCTCAACCAAATCGCGGCACAGCCCAGCCAAGTCACCTGACGACAAAATAAAATCCACATCAAATCTATCCTCTTCGGAGACTTCTGTTCCGTTGCCATCAGATTCTGTAGCGATCCATTGAAGGCGTTTCAAGCTCAGATCTTCCCCTAATACAAAAGATAAGCGATCGCGCCAAGTCAGTGCCAAGCGGGTGCATTGTTTGCCATTACTCACATGACGTCGAATTTCTGATTCGTCCAGAACATGACGAAGATAACGAACGGTTGCCTGGCCTACCGCAGCAGAACGTAACTCGGCTTCTTGATCAATACTAAAGCCTGCAGGCGCATCACCACTTGCAATCCAATGGGTCATTGCAGAAAGCGGCGCGCGCTCAACTTCTAAACGCTGACATTCCACACCAGAAATAGTCTGATGCCAGATCTCAAAGAAAGTTTCTTCTAGTTTTGGACTTGCGTGATCAATCAAGATAAAACCCGTTTCAAGATCAAACCAAATACGGGTACTTTGCCGCACTGAGAAGGCACGCGAAAGCAGCTCTGTTTCGACTTGATCACGCAAGTCACGCATTTGCTTTTTGCCAAGTGCACGGCCTTGCTGCTGCGCTAATTTTTGAGCGCGTTGATCCGCAGTCTGGCGCACCACGGTACTAGGAAGAAGTTTTTTTTCGCTGCCAAGGGCGATTAAGCGATAAGACTCACGCGCATGAACAAGCGTTCCGTCTGGGCTCGGTGGAACGAAGCCATACCGCTCACGCTCCAAGGCGTTGAGTGGTTCCAAGCCACGTTTAGCCAATTGATCTTCTAAGACTTCAACCGCAGGAAAGGTTGCGGGATCAAAACGAGCAATACGCACATTCTTTAACTGCATGAATTATTTCACCTCAAAAGCAATAATCTGAGACTGACCCTGAAACTCTGCCAACAAAGCTTGCCAAGCCAATGAGGCACAGGTTCGACGTGAAGGCATGTCCTGCGCGATTTCTAACAGTAGCTGCCAGCCTCCCTTTGCATCCTCTTGTAAGTGATCGGGGAGATACTGCATCGCCATGATTTTTGGTGAAGCGGGCTCACCGCGCAAAGCAGCAAGCGCAGCATGCGCAATGTCTTGCGCATGATTAACCGGAGCCCCTTCCATCATCAGCGTCATGAGTGAAGCGCTCCCCATCGCAATTCCACAACATTCACATTCAAAACTAAGATGCATACCTTGGTCAGACTCATGCGATCGCCAACGTTTCAAGGTGAGGGTATCACCACACAGGGGATTAGAAATTTCTATTGCGCTCGCGTCTTGCTCTTCACCATACCCCATCAGACCATAATGATGCGCATCACGAATATGCCGCATCAGTAATGCATCATAGATGGTGTTTAACGCTTTGCTCATGGCTGTTTTTCCCATCGCGCTGCTGCCTTTGCATCAGCATCTCTGGCTTCAACCCAACGCGGACCGGATTGTGTTTGCTCACGCTTCCAGAATGGGGCTTGAGTTTTAAGATAGTCCATCACACACTCACAAGCTAAGAACGCATTGCCACGGTGAGCGCTGCTGGCCATCACCATTACAATGGGCTCACTTGGCAAGAGATCGCCAAAACGGTGAATCACGGATAAAGAGGAAACAAGCCACCGGGAGCAAGCCTGTTCGCAAATGGTATGCAGCACTTTCTCCGTCATTCCTGGATAGTGTTCTAAATGCAGAGAAGAAATCGGATCCCCTAGGTTGAGATCGCGCACCAAACCCACAAAACTAGCGACTGCCCCTGCCCCCGCAGATAAGGCACACCAGCGATCCAGTTCTTCACCAGGTTTAAACGCTTCTGCTTGAATATGAATTTCTATATAGGCTGGGGATCTAAGATCTTGTGAGGGCGTCATGCGGTTTAACCTCCTGTTACTGGTGGGAAAAATGCAATCTCATCCCCATCTGCAACGCTGGCCTCTAAGGCAGTGAGTGTCTGATTCAGCGCGGCTCGCATGGGTTTTGTGCTGGCCAGCGTTTCAGCATGAAGCGTACTTTGCGCCCGGCAATACTCCAAAACAGCGCCTACTGTTTGCAAGGCATCGTCATAGTTGAATTGATCCGTATCCTTGCCGAGAGCTTCTCTTAATGCAGCGAAATAACGAACTGTGATCATAGAGGCGCTCCCAAGGAATCGTTTTTCATCAGAGACTCCGGCATCTCTAACCAATTCAACAAAAACAGTGCAATCGCAGAATAATCATTCAAATTCAGCACAGGTAGTGCTCCTGAATCCATTGGCATGTCAGAAGCAATGGCGATAATCCAAGGGTCATGCGGTGCTAAAGCTGGAGCGTCATGATCTTTGCGGCGAATTTCAATCTTTGCAAAAGGCTCTTTTTTGAAGCCTTCAACAATCACTAAATCACACGGCGACAAACGGGAAAGATGCTCTTGAAGAGTGGGTTCAGCATCCCCTCGCAATTCATGCATTAAGGCCCAGCGACGATCCGAAGTCACCAACACCTCCTGCGCACCTGCCTCTCGGTGCCGGTAAGAGTCTTTACCTGGGACGTCAATATCAAAACCATGATGCGCGTGCTTAATCAAAGATACGGAGAGCCCCTTAGACCGTAAAACCGGAATGAGTGCCTCAATGAGCGTGGTTTTGCCGCTCCCTGAAAACCCCGCGAAGCCAATTGCTCTCAAATCCCTAGACTCCATTTAGTCATCGCTAGTTTCGCTCCATGCAAAAGACTCCTAATGCAAAAGTCGGGGACGCGAACGTAATTCCACCAGAGCCTGATGAACCTGTTCAAGCTCATGCACTTCAAGCCCAACAGAAACAAGCGCTGCCTCAAGATCAGACACGGCAGCACCCCAGCATTCCAAGCGTCGGTATAAATTTCCGCGCTCTTGTAAGTCGCGACCGACACCTGGATCCACAATCAGTAAAAAATCCAACACTCGAATCGCTTCGGCGAGTTGTCCGCTGTCAGAATAGATTTTTTTAAGATTGCGCAGTAAGCGACTGATAATGGCGCGTTTAGGTGCCGGCTGGAGCCATTCTTTGATGTCTTGGTCAGCACGAACCGTCACGCCTTGCTGCATCAAACGCTCTCGCAACGCTTCTTCTGAAAGACTGATCCCTGCATGATACGGATCCAGAACCACCACTCCTCTTTCCATCGAACATTTCACTAAAAAATGTCCCGGAAACGCCACCCCATCTAAAGGCAAACCCAGTCTCCAGCCCAACTCTAAGTAAACGATAGAAAGGGTAATGGGAATTCCCAACCGACGATCTATCACTTCGCTTAAGAAGCTATTTCGTGGGTCATAGTAATCTTCTTGATTGCCCCGAAAACCACGTTCTTCAAACAAGAAGTGGTTGAGTTGTGAAATCACCCAACTACGCGGCGCATCTTCTGGTTTTCTTGCCAGAATTGCCGCTGCATCCGCATCGAGCTGATCGAGATAATGCTGGATATTCGTCTGTGCATCAGCATGCCTCGCAATGATGAGGGCTGCTCGCGCCAATCCCCCAAGAGCATCGATATCTCCCAGGCTTTCCTCAAAGAGCTGCTCATCATGAGATGTCAAAGGCAATTCCCTTAACTGAACGTGAAGCCTTGTTTACTCAGCGCCACGTGATGCTTTTTTGCGCTCATGCTCAAGCAAGAAACGTTTACGAATACGAATGGTCTTGGGTGTAATTTCAACCAACTCATCTTCAGCAATAAACTCAATGGCTGACTCTAGGGTCATGGCAATGGGCGGTGTCAAAGCAATCGCCTCATCCTTTCCTGATGCACGCACGTTGGTGAGCTGTTTAGTTTTAACTGGGTTCACCACGAGATCGTTATCGCGAGTATGAATACCAATCACCATGCCTTCGTATACACGATCACCCGGTGAAACAAACATCCGGCCACGATCCTGAAGCTTCCAGAGCGAATAGGCAACGGCCTCTCCGGTCTCAGCAGAAATCAACACACCGTTATGGCGGCTTGCGAGCTCAGGGCGCAGGGGGGCATAGTCATCAAACACATGGCTCATCAACCCAGTACCACGGGTCATGGTTAAGAACTCAGATTGAAATCCAATCAACCCACGCGCGGGAATGCGGTAATCCAAACGCACACGGCCGCGACTATCCGACACCATGTCTTGCAGGTCACCACGGCGCTCACCCAGCGCTTGCATGACAGTACCTTGATGATCTTCTTCAACATCGACAGTGAGCATTTCAATCGGCTCACATTTCTCGCCATTGATTTCGCGAAGCAATACGCGAGGACGTGATACGGCGAGTTCAAAGCCTTCTCGACGCATGTTTTCAAGCAAAATTGTTAAATGCAATTCACCACGCCCGGAAACCAAGAATACATCGGTATCGTCGGTGTCTTCAACACGCATCGCTACGTTACTGAGCAATTCTTTAGTTAAACGCTCGCGCACCTGGCGGCTGGTCACAAACTTACCTTCCTGTCCGGCGAAGGGTGAGGTATTGACCTGGAAGTTCATGGTTAAAGTAGGCTCATCGACCGTCATCAAAGGCAAACCTTCAGGGGTATCGACTGCGGTAACGGTCACGCCAATGCCTAAGTCTTCAATACCCGTAATGGCAATAATATCGCCGGCTTCTGCGGTCTCAAACGGCACACGCTCAAGACCACGGAAACCCAAGACCTGATTGACTTTGGCGCGCTTAGGTGTGCCATCAGGGCCCGATACCACCATGACTTCTTGGTTAGGACGAATACGACCACGACGTACACGGCCGATACCAATTCGCCCAACAAAGGTTGAATAATCTAGCGAGGTAATCTGCAACTGCAAAGGCCCTTCGGGATCACCTGCACGATTAGGGACATAATCTAGAACAGTTTGGAACAGCGCCCGCATATTGTCGGGGCGCTCGGTGGGGTCCAAGCTGGCATAACCTTGGAGTGCCGAGGCATACACCACGGGGAAATCGAGCTGCTCGTCGGTTGCGCCTAGCTTGTCAAACAAATCGAAGGTTTGGTTTACCACCCAATCCGGGCGCGCACCCGGTCGGTCAATTTTATTCACAACCACGATAGGCTTAAGTCCTAAGGACAAGGCTTTCTTGGTCACGAATCGGGTCTGAGGCATGGGGCCTTCCACTGCATCTACCAGCAAAACCACACCATCTACCATCGACAAGACCCGCTCGACTTCGCCACCAAAGTCGGCGTGTCCTGGGGTATCTACAATATTGATATGCGTGCCTTCAAACTGCACCGCGCAGTTTTTAGCCAAAATGGTAATGCCGCGCTCTTTTTCAAGATCATTGCTATCCATCACGCGTTCCACCACCTGCTGATGGGCAGCAAAAGTGCCAGATTGTTGTAATAGCTTGTCTACCAACGTAGTTTTACCGTGGTCAACGTGGGCGATGATAGCGATGTTGCGAAGGGCGCGAGCCATGTGAAGTATCCATTTAGAGTCAACCCAGTAGTTTAACACGCTTGCTGCACTGCACCGATGACAAGAAAAAAGCAATTTCGTCATATTTCTGCGCTTGCCAGCAGCGTCTTGCTCAGTTCATAGTGGTGGGAATTTCATATGGCCTTCTGAATGCAGTTACTCGCTCTAAAAATTGATGCAGATACCTTACGCGGAACAAAAGAAGGGGTTCCGCGCCTTGTCGAAATACTGAAGCAGTATGGCGCTGGGGCTACCTTTCTTTTCAGCTTAGGCCCCGATCACACTGGCCGGGCACTCAAACGCGTATTTCGCCCAGGTTTCCTCAAAAAGGTATCGAGAACATCGGTTCTTGAACACTACGGCCTGAAAACCCTTTTATACGGCACCCTTTTGCCTGGCCCTGATATAGGCCGTATGGCTGCAAAGGAGATGCAAGACACGGCTGCAGCAGGGTTTGAAGTAGGCATTCATTGCTGGGATCACATCCGTTGGCAAGATGGTGTAAGTAAAGCCAATCAGGAATGGACAGTCTCTGAAATGAATCAGGCCAAACAACGCTTTCAAGAAGTGTTTGGAAAACAGGCTCGCACCCATGGCGCAGCCGGTTGGCAGATGAATGCTCAAGCCTTGAGACATCTTGATGACCTTAAAATGGATTTCGCCTCCGATTGCCGGGGCAGCCATCCCTTCCTGCCTGTTGTGAAGGGTGAGTTGTTTACCTGCCCTCAATTTCCCACCACGTTGCCCACATTAGATGAATTGATTGGGGTGAATGACATCACTACAGACAATGTGGCCGATCATCTACTGGGCCTCACCCGTCAAAAATTAAATCAAAGCCAAGTGTTCACCTTGCATGCTGAGCTTGAAGGCCTGAAATTCTTGCCGCAATTTGAGGCCTTGCTCAAAGGCTGGATCCATCAAGGCTGGAAACTGGTTTCTTTAGGTGAACTTGCCGAATCCGTTCGCGACGAACAACTCCCTCGCCATCAGTTCATACAAGGATCCATTGCAGGAAGATCAGGTACCTTAAGTTTGCAAGGGCCTGAATTTCCACCCAAGTATTCCTCATCGCTACTTACTTTCTAGGATTTGTGCTATGCCCGCTATCGACCAAGTCATTGAAGAATTCGAACTCGCCACCACCAGCGAGAAGCTATTTAAGCCCTCTGAGTTAAGAGGAAAACACATTGTTGTGTATTTCTACCCCAAAGATGACACCCCGGGTTGTACTGACGAGGGTCTGCAATTTACGGAGTTATTTGATGCCTTTACAGCGGCAAACTGCCTGATATTTGGCCTCTCTCGAGACACCGTGAAATCACATGAGCGCTTTAAAGCAAAAATGAATTTTCCATTTGAATTGATCAGTGATCCAGAAGAGCTTGCATGTGGATTATTTGGAGTCATGAAGCAAAAAAACATGTATGGCAAGCAAGTGCGCGGGATTGAACGCAGTACATTCGTGATCGATGCACAAGGTGTACTTCGCCAAGAGTGGCGAGGGGTAAAGGTTCCCGGTCACGCCCAAGCGGTATTGGACTTCATCAAAACACTTTAAACAACTTAAAAACAACCCTCTCCTTTGGAGTCTTCATGACGCGTAAAGCCACTTCCAGCAACAAATTGTTTGTGCTCGATACCAATGTCTTGATGCATGATCCAACAAGCTTGTTCCAGTTTGAGGAACACGACGTATATGTCCCTATGGTGGTGCTAGAGGAACTAGATAACAACAAGAAGGGAATGACTGAAGTCGCCCGTAATGCGCGCCAAGTCAGCCGATTCCTCGATGAGCTTGTGCGTCAGCCTGATGCCGACATGGCCTCAGGTTTGCCCTTAGGCTTAACCGGACAACGTCAAGCCACTGGAAACCTATATCTTCAAACCGAAACCTTGGTACTTGAGCAAACGGCCGCCCTGGCTGGGATGAAAGCCGACAACCAGATTTTAGGCGTGGCGTTGGCACTTCAGCGCCGCAGCGCTAAGCGTCCTGTCATTCTGGTCACCAAAGATATCAATATGCGCATCAAAGCGCATGCCCTAGGCATTTTGGCAGAAGACTACACCACTGATAAAGTTTTAGAAGATAGTGATTTGCTCTACACCGGTTCGCGCGAACTCAGCCCAGATTTTTGGGACTTGCACGGTGGCAATATAGAGTCTTGGCAGGAACAGGGACGCACTTTATACCGCATTGAAGGCCCACTGTGCTCTCAACTCTTGGTGAATGAGTTTGTATGGCAAGAGGGCGATCGCCCTTTCTTTGCTCAGGTTCGGTCTCGTGATGGCAAAACCGCCGTTTTGCAAACACTGAAAGACTATGGGTCACAGCGAAATAACACTTGGGGCATTGTGGCGGCCAACCGCGAGCAAAACTTTGCGCTCAATTTATTAATGGACCCTGAGCTCGATTTCGTGACGCTATTGGGCCAAGCAGGAACAGGTAAGACCTTGCTCACACTCGCAGCCGGTTTAATGCAGACTTTGGAATACAAGATCTATAACGAAATCATCATGACCCGTGTCACGGTTCCCGTAGGTGAAGATATTGGTTTCCTTCCTGGAACAGAAGAAGAAAAAATGACCCCATGGATGGGTGCATTAGAAGACAACCTAGATGTACTGAATCGCTCAGACGATGAGGCCGGTGATTGGGGGCGAGCTGCCACGCGTGATTTGATTCGCAGCAGAATCAAAATTAAGAGTTTGAATTTTATGCGCGGAAGAACCTTCCTCAATAAATATCTGATTATTGATGAGGCACAAAACCTGACGCCTAAGCAAATGAAAACCCTAATTACACGCGCCGGCCCCGGAACCAAAGTGGTTTGTTTAGGCAATATTGCGCAGATCGATACCCCTTATCTGACAGAAGGCAGTTCAGGGTTGACCTACGTCGTAGATCGCTTCAAAGACTGGAGCCACAGCGGTCATATTACGCTGCAACGCGGCGAACGCTCTCGCTTGGCCGAGCACGCTTCTGAGGTGTTGTAGCCGCCGCCTCTAAGAAAAACTCGGTTAAGGCATCACTGGTACTCTGCGGCTGTTCTTCAGGTAAGAAATGGCCGCAGGGTAATCCAGCTCCATGAAGATAAAGAGCAAACTCCTGCCATTCCTGCATTACATCATAATGCTGACCTACAAAACCCAGCTCACCCCATAAGACCAAGGTAGGCATGCTGAGTTTTTTGCTGCTTTCGCGGTCATGCTGAAGATCAATTCCCGCCGCAGCGCGATAATCGTCACACGTTGCACGAATACATTCTGGTTGACTAAAGCTGCGCAAATACTCTGCCACAACATGCGGCGCGAAGGCTCGCTTGGTGCGCGACCAAGCCGCCAAGCGCCCTTTCAACCAACGCTCGGGATCTTCACTAATCATGCGTTCAGGCAAAGGATGCGGCTGGGATAGAAAAAACCAGTGAAAATAACGCATGGCGGTTTCTTGATCCACTTTCTCAAAAACTACTCGAGTGGGAACGATATCCAGCAAAGCTAATCGACTGACGCGATCAGCATGATCTAATGCCATACGGTGAGCTACGCGAGCGCCACGATCGTGCCCAGCCACCATAAATTGCTTAAACCCTAGTGCCTGCATGACCTCTACCTGATCCTGAGCCATTGCGCGCTTAGCGTAGTTCTGCGATTGATGGCCACTCGAAGGACGACTGCTATCGCCATATCCCCTCAAGTCTGTAAGAACAACCGTAAAGTCTCTGGCCAATACTGGCGCAACGCGATGCCACATGGCATGTGTTTGAGGATAGCCATGCAAGAGTAAAAGAGGCGGACCATCACCGGCCACCCGCGCAAAAATTTCTGCACCGCTGGTTTTAATTCGAGCACTAGCAAAATCAGGAAAGAGAGTGGGCATGAATCGCTAAATAAAGATGAATAAACAGAGCGTTTATATATTAGCGACATCTGAAGTGCCCGATGATCAGGTTTTTCATGTTATAACGCGAGGATGACTGATGATCAAAAAGGGATGTCGCTGGGGTTTTATACAATCCTACTCGCGCAATTCCTCTCGGCCCTCGCTGACAACGCGTTACTGTTTGCGGCTATTGCACTTCTAAGCGAACTGCAGGCGCCGCCTGAGTTCACGCCTATCTTGCAACAGTTTTTTGTTGTCTCCTATATCGTGCTCGCTCCATTCGTGGGCGCATTTTCTGATGCAATACCCAAAGGGCAAGTCATGCTGATTAGCAACGGCATCAAACTGCTAGGCTGTTTAGCCATGTTTGGGGGTATGCATCCCATGTATGCCTATGCCATTGTGGGATTAGGGGCAGCAGCCTACTCACCCGCCAAATATGGAATCCTCACCGAGTACCTGCCCCCTTCTAAACTGGTATTGGCCAACAGTTGGATGGAAGGTCTGACCGTTTTATCCATCATTCTAGGTGCAGTCATCGGTGGAAAGCTTTTAAGCCCAGATAATCCCTTTGTCACTGAGTTTCGATCACAGATATTTCAGACCACCCATCTGCAGCTATCCCCCGCTTATTTTTCTTTGCTGATCCTCATCCTGCTTTATTTGATTGCAGCCTTGGTGAACGTATACATTCCCAAAGTGGTTCGAGATACGGTACATCAACGTCGCCAGCCTTGGGCGTTACTGCTGGATTTCTTTACTTGCTTGATCAATTTATGGAAAGACCCTCTAGGCAAAGTATCACTGGCAGTGACCACGCTATTTTGGGGGGTAGGCGCCTCTATCCGTCTCATCGTCCTGGTTTGGGCGAGTCAAAACCTGAATCTGAGTTTAGAGTCCGCTACACAAATGACCGCTTGGTCAGCGATTGGTATCGCCATTGGAGCGATCTTCGCTGCGCGTATGGTGAAATTAGAACGCTCACTCAAGGTTCTGCCAGTGGGGATCGCCATGGGTGCGATTATTTTTGCGATGTTGTTTATTCATGACACGTATTCCGCGATTGTGCTTTTGGTTCTAGCAGGCGCAGCAAGTGGTTTCTTTGTGGTGCCGATGAATGCGTTGCTGCAACATCGCGGGCATTTGTTGATGGGCGCAGGCCATAGCATTGCCGTTCAAAACTTCAATGAAAACCTCAGTATTTTGATCATGCTTGGGGCCTATGCAGGAATATTGCGCGCACAAAATCCCATTCATTCCGTGCTTCAATCGGCAGGTCTTGCGCATCTCATCGGCCGCCCGTTCAGCCCCCCCGAAGCAGCACTTTGGGTGTCAGTGATTCTGCTTGCTGGTTTTATCAGTGGCTTGATGGCCTTTCTTTGGCGGCGCTATCGCGATACGCCTTACGCCTGATCTAGCGTCTTTTTGGCAAGACATAGATCGGCCCAAGCCTTGGCTTTTTCAGGTAAGTTCCGCAGCAAATAGGCCGGATGAAAAGTCACAACCACAGGAATATTTCTATAAGCATGGACTTTATTTCTAAGACTGCCTAAGTTGGTCTCTGAATTCAACAAAGAATGGGCTGCAACGCGACCCAGCGCCACGATTATTTTAGGTTGCAATAAAGCAATTTGACGCTCCAGAAAAGGCATGCACGCATGGCACTCGGTGATCTCTGGAGTGCGCTGATCAGGTGGACGGCATTTGATCACATTGGTGATGTACACCTCTTTTTGCCGTGACAAGTTGAGAGAAGACAGCATGCTGTCAAGCAAAATACCCGCTGCTCCCTGAAAGGGTTCGCCCTGTTGATCTTCTTCTGAACCCGGTGCTTCACCCACGAATAACCAGCGTGCAGGGTGGTCGCCCCTCCCCGGCACCGATTGTTTTCTTCCCTGATTAAGAACACAGGCAGAACAGGCCTCAACTGCAGCGGGAAGTTGCTCCCAAGCCAGATGCGCAATCTTAGCCAGGCTTTCTGCAGATCGCGTTGCAGGGCGGGCAAGCTTATCAGTCAAAGACACAGCCACGAATTGCTGAGTAGGCGATGCATCGGGTTTATCCGATTCAGAACACTCTGTCAGATAGGGTGGCGCAATGCCAAGCTCACGCCAAGCGCGATCAGACAGCTTCATCATGGAAGTACACGCCTTAAAATCAACGCATCCTCTCTGCCGTTTTCTGCAGGGTAATACTGCTTACGAATTCCAATCGATTTGAATCCATGCTTCTCATAGAGTGCAAGTCCAACGGTATTGCTCGGGCGGACTTCTAATAACATTGATTTTCCATGAAGAGCGGTAGCAGCTAAGCGCATGCTCACCCGCAGCATTTCTGTTCCCCATCCTTGCCCTTGAAAATGGGACGCCACGGTGAGATTGAGCAGATGAACTTCATCCAAAACGGGCATCAAAATACTGTAGGCAATCAGCATATTGCCTTGTTTAAGTGCTGGAAATAAATGGCCTGCCGCTAAGGAGTCACGCAAATTTCCGGGCGTCCAGGGGAAGGCATACGCCTGCTCTTCAATTTGAGAGACCTGATCGAGGTCAGGGAGCTCAATCAAACATTCATCAACCAAAATGGCCGATTTTAATTCTTGGCCCATCATGCTTTGGCTCTTTCAGCAGAGGTTAGAGCAACTTTATTACGCACATAAAAAGGCTGGGCCTCTTCAGGAGGCACCCCTCCATTTTGTTGAAATCGATAGGATGCAAGCTGAGCAAGCGGAACAGCATCGGGAACTTGCATGCACGCATCCACCCATCTCACGCGGGCGTCTAAGCGGCCTAAGAGTGCATCAGAATGCAAGACGAAACCATCCCCAATTCCCCAATAATCAAACTCTTCATCTATCGATAAAGCCTCAGGGCGGAATAAATGGGGGCCACTGATCACTCGCCAATCTTGGCCTTCTTCGATCAGTTCTGCGGAATAGATTTCACCCATGCGTGCATCCATCACCGTGAGGACTCTCAGCGGCTCGGGGGGGTTGAGCAACTGCGAACACAGATGCCTACGCATCCCTTCTGCAAGGATATCCATCGTGCCGACAGCAAGGACAGGAAGCCCTGCTCCAAAGGCCAAACCCTGCGCTACGCCACAGGCTACTCTCAGGCCAGTAAAAGCACCTGGCCCTGCGCCAAAAGCAATGACATCGAGTGCCTGCAAGGCGATATCGGCTTCCTTCAGCAATGCCGAAATCATAGGCAACATACTTTCAGAATTGCGTTGCTGTGCCCCGTCATTAAAAAGACTGCGCACTTCTCCGTTCATCCATAGCGCAGTTGAACATCGCTCGGTAGCGCATTCTAAAGCCAATACCTTCATGTCACTGCCCAAGCTGATGGCATTGTCCGCTTCCTCGATCTTCAAATTCGCTATCCTGCGTGCCTAGAAAACGCCAGTCATAGCTGTCTTTGCGAAGTTGCAATTCCAAGATACCAAAGCTTTTCCCATTTCGAATCACGCTATTCGCCTTCACCTCAACCGGCTCTCGAAGTGTTGCACCCCCCGTACCCACCACAATTTCTCTCGTACCCATTTCAAGTTCTTCTGCAAAGGCATTCATGGGTGCAAAACGCTCGTAATCATGATCATGTCCATTCAAAACCAAATCTGCACCTGCTTGCACCAGCATCTGCCAGGCAGGATCTATCCATGCATTATTCCCATGCTCTCCACTACTAAATCTGGGATGGTGCCAGAAAGCCAATAAACAACCGGGAGGCCGCTGGGCCAAATCTTGTTGAAGCCATTTAAGTTGAGGCGATCCTTCACTCATCGCTAGGTTGCTATTCAATGCAACGATGTGCCAACCGGCAAAATTTACGCTGTACCAACCTTTTCCGGCCTGACCCGCCCGATCACCAAAATATTGAAAATAAGCACTCGCATTCTTCTCGTGATATTCATGATTTCCGGGTACCGGCAAGCTACGCTTTTTTAAAGGACCATAAGCGGGGTCATAGCATTCACTAAAATCAACGGCACGGCCATCCGGATAGGCAATATCCCCAGCCAGTAGTATGATTCCCGGGCGTTCTTCCAGTAACTCCGCCGTAGCAAATACCGAAGGCTGAGGTCGATGATCTGCGCCACATTGACCAATATCTGCGGTGATTAAAAGTTTAGGAGGCATCCCCTCTTTGACAAGATCGGCCACCCATTTTTCTGGACCTTTTTGGCCTGCATTGTCATTTTCAATGAATACACTGCGAACAGATTGCCCTGCCTCACGCATTGTTTGACCAAGATCATTCACGTAACGCGTAGAGCTTGCGCAGCCCAACACCCCCCCAAAGGTCAGAAATGCCAGACAAGGCAATAGGATGAAACGATGCATGGACATGGGCTTTGAATCAACTTTGAGGGAGATTAAGGCAATACGATGTTACAAAAAGATAAAACTGCAGGACTGAAACGCTATTAGGATAGCCCAATGAGCACAATCATGGAAAAACCTTCCGAAAACACTCTCTCACATCGTAAGGTGCGTATTCTAGTTGTCGACGACGATATGCGCTTGCGCGAGTTGTTAAGGCGCTATCTTTCGGATCAAGGTTTCACTGTTGAAGTGGCACCCGATGCTGCATTCATGGAAAAGGCAGTCGCCCGCGACCCCTTCGATCTGATCGTACTCGATCTGATGTTACCTGGCGAAGATGGCTTATCTATTTGCCGCCGGCTTCGTCACAATAACAACACTATCCCGATTATCATGCTCACCGCCAAAGGAGACGAGGCAGATCGTATTCTAGGATTAGAAACGGGGGCAGATGACTATCTCGCCAAGCCTTTTAATCCTCGTGAGCTGGTGGCGCGTATCAATGCCATCATGCGCCGTCTTCCCGCACCCACTGTCCCATCAGCGCCCAGCCAAGAGCCTAGTGAAGATATTCTATTTGGATGTTTCAGCTTAAATATAGCAACACGAGAACTGAAAAAAAATGGGGAACCCATGCCCTTAACCAGTGGAGAATTTGCCTTGCTCAAGGTACTTACCACCCACCCGCGCGAACCACTTTCACGTGAACGATTAATGGACATGGCACGTGGACGTGATCATGAAATTTTTGATCGTAGCATTGACGTGCAGGTCTCACGTTTACGCCGTTTGATCGAGACCGACTCGAGTCACCCTCGCCATATTCAAACGGTTTGGGGCTTTGGCTATGTCTTCGTTCCAGACACTGGGAACTAAGGGACGGTAAGCGCAGTCCCTAAAATCTATGCCCACTCCCTTTCTTAACAAACTTTTTCCCCCTAAGACACTGCTAGGTCAAACCATTCTTATTTTGGTTCTGGTTGTGATTGGAACCCAGATCGCATCACAATTCGTGTTTCAGCGCTACGTCACCGCAGACTTTGGGACTCAATTAGTGAGAGTGGGCTCGAATAACTTTTTATCGATGTATCAAGCTTTGCGCTTAATGAACCCTGAACAGCGCAAGATTTTTGCAGAAAACGTGGGCAAAAGATCGGTATACCGACTGATCCCTTCATCTGAAACTTCTCTTCCTCCTAACGCCTCAAGAGCGCTCCCCCCTCGCCTTGCACTTGTAGAAGAACGGCTTCAGAAAGAAATCTCGCCAGAAGCAGCAATTTATATAGAAAAAGATCTCAAACCCCAAAAATTCTGGGTTTATCTACCCTTAGAGGATGGAGCTTGGTGGATTCAAGGCCAACGCTTTAATTTCGACCGAAACTTTCCGAACACCGCAACAAGCTTAATTACGATGAGTTTAATTTTGGCGGTGTTCCTTGCTTGGCGCTTAGTGAAACGCGTGAATGAACCCTTGGCGGAGGTTCAGCAGCACATTATGAAGCTTGCTGCGGGAGAATCTCCCGAACCCATTGAGCCAAAAAACGGCCCTAATGAAATTGTCGCACTCGCGGAAGCTGTGAACAAAATGGCAACCAATTTAAAGCAAGCAGAAGATGATCGTACCTTGCTATTAGCAGGAATTTCGCATGACCTTAGAACACCCTTATCACGCTTGCGTTTAGGGCTAGAGATGATAGGGGGAGATCACCCTACTGAACTGCAGGAACTCGCGCTGGATATTGAAGTGATGGACCGCATCATTGGCCAGTTTTTAGATTTTGCCCGTGCGCCTGAATTAGCGCATCTAGAAATTCATGATCTTTCTAAATTGGCCCAAGTTGCTGTAGAGAGTGCCCGCGTGCAGCACAGATCTATAGAAACATCGCTTGAAGCAGATTTAAGTATTCACATGAATCCATTGCAAATCCATCGCATGATTCACAACTTGCTCGAAAACGCTTGGCGCTATGGATCGCAGCCCATTGAATTGAAGACTTACCGGGAGGGGAATCAGATTGTGTTGGCTGTTTTAGATCGAGGCCCCGGCATCCCTGAAGACCAGATCGCGCGACTTATGCAACCCTTTACCCAATTAGACCCTGCTCGCACCGGCTCATCGGGAACAGGCCTAGGCCTTGCCATCATCAATCGTCTTGCACGCGCTCACCAAGCTACTTTCTCCATCAGTACCAGAATGGGTGGCGGTCTGGTCGCAAAAGTGAGCTTCCCCGTCATCAGCTAGCTATCGAGCGTCTTTCTCGGTGATCTTGGACTGTTGGGCGTCTTTGCGTTTTTTTTCTCTTGATTCTCTCAGGCTTTTGCGCACAGACCAAAGTTGGTAACCCGCTATCAGCAATACAATGCCCTCAAATAAAGACAGTTCAATGATGCCAAGCTGACTGTGCCAGTCTCCCATTTTAATCCTTAGCCTAAGTTTCCATTTTGATCAGAGCGGATATTCAAGGATCGTTGATCTAGTCTGTAGAAAAGATCAATCGCCCACGCAACGTGTCCATCTATTTCAGGGGTAACCGGGGGGGGCACTAAAAGATGCGCAGGCAATGATTCAATGACGAAAGCTGCTGCACGTTCAGTGGCTCTCATCCAAGGTTCAAGATCATTACGTGAATAATGATGCACCTCTGGGTTCAGTAAGCAGGTAATTTTACCTATGGGTTTGACAACCGTCCGCCCCGCAAGTGAGTTAAAACCTTGCTTTCTTAATCGATGACCAATCCCTGCATACAATCTGCGTGCCGCACGTATCCCTCTCCTGCATGACTTGGGTAAGGCAGATAACCCTTCATCCCCTATCGCATAGCATTGATCCGCTACCTGAAGTAAGCGCGCAATGATCGCACCCATCTGAGGAGAAAATTGTGGATCAAGAAGCCATTCATCCACATGGATCCCCGCAGCCTCTATCCATTCAACAGGAAGATACACTCTACCTAAACGCGCATCTTCGCCTACATCACGACAGATATTCGTAAGCTGCATTGCAATCCCCAATGATGAGGCCGCCAACAAAGCTTTACGACCGCGTGCCCCCATAATCAAAGCCATGGCTATTCCTACTGCCCCTGCAACGCGCATGGCATAGCCAAAAAGATCATCCAGTGTTGAGTAGCGTCTTCCTTCTGCATCCCAAGCAAACCCATCGACTAAGGCTTCAAGCACAGAAGTCGGCACCTCATACTGCGCCATCACTTCTGCTAGCAAGGCATCCTGAGGCGCAGGGCCTTTCGCGCTGTGCAGATTAGATAAGCGGTTCAACAATACGCGCACTGCGTGATGCCCGCCTCCCTCATCGACCAGATCATCTGCCTCTCTACAAAATGCATACAGCACCGCTGAAGGTTCGCGCATGCGGTAAGGAAGCATTAATGAAGCAAGGTGGAAGCTACGCGAGCCTCCTTTTAAACTGGCTCTACAACGTTCAATATCAGCGGATGAATACATGGGCGGCAGGGACCACTTCGTCTAAGATTTTTGCGGAGCAGAGCACTCCAGGAACGCCAGCACCGGGATGGGTACCTGCGCCAACGAGATACAAGTTTTTGACATCTTCACTGACGTTATGAGGCCTAAACCAAGCGCTTTGCGTTAACAAAGGCTCCATCCCAAACCCAGCACCTTGCCACGATAGATAACGGCTTTCAAAGTCACCTGGATGAATGAAATGTGAGGTAGTGATGTGATCCCCTAAATGGGGGAGCACGGTCGATTCAAGTCTACGCTGCACCATCTGACGGTAGGGCTCTGCCTCAGAGGTCCAATCCGTCCCCGAACCTAAGTGAGGCACTGGCGATAGCACATAAAAGGCATCGCATCCCTCAGGCGCCATGCTGGGATCCGTGGCAGTGGGTCTATGCAAATACAGACTGCAATCTTTGGCCAACTTCTTGCGCTTAAAAATATCTTTGAGTAATTCCTTGTAGCGCGGGCCCAATACCATTGTATGGTGGGCCACTTCTTCATAACGCTTATTGGTGCCAAAGTACCAAACGAATAAACCCATTGAGGCATCCATGCGATTCAATCGGCTGTTATTCCATTTCTTGCGCGCTTCAGGCGGCAGCATCATGCGATAAGTCCAGGCCGCATCTGCATTCGACACCACGACATCAGAATGGAGCAATTCTCCATCTGACAGTTCAACACCCACCGCCTGTCCGTTCTCTACCAAAATTCTTTTTACTTCGGTATTGAGTCGCAAGCTACCGCCTTGCCCTTCAAATAAATCCACCAAGCCTTTCACCACCGCGCCGGTTCCACCCATTGCAAAATGCACGCCCCATCTGCGTTCTAAAGCATTGATCAGGGTATACACTGCCGTCACACTAAAAGGATTCCCGCCTACGAGAAGGGGATGAAAACTGAATACCGCGCGTAAGCGAGGATCGGTAAAACATTTTGCTGCTTGGGTATGCACGCTATTCCAGCATCCCAATAAGGATAGTTTAGGCAAGGCTTTGAGCATGTCGCTGAAATGCGTAAAAGGAACCGTTGCCAAATCTTCGAAACCACTTTTACATGCTTGATCCGCATGCGCCATGAAACGATCTAAACCTTTAACATCAGAAGGACAGAAACGCGCTACTTCAGCACGCATCGCCTCAGGATTAGATTTGTAGGTAAAGACCGAAGCATCATCAAAACGAATTTGATAGAAAGGGTCGATACTCTTGAGCGTAACGAAGTCGGACATTTTTTTTCCGCAGAGCGTCCATAACTCTTCAAGCAATGAAGGCACTGTAATAATGGTAGGGCCCGCATCAAAGGTGTAGCCTTCTTTTTTATAGACGAAGGCTCTTCCACCTGGGCCCTCAAGACGATCCACAATTGTCACGTTATAACCACGTGCCGCCAACCTAATGGCTGCAGCAATACCGCCAAATCCAGCGCCAATCACGATGGCGCGTGCTTGTGTAGGCGCTCTCATGCTGCTACACCCAAATTGCCCATGCGAGCTTGAATTGCTTGAATGATTCCATCACTATCCAGGCCGATGCTTTTTAGTAACTCTGACTGTTCGCCATGTTCTATCCAACGATCAGGATGACCTAATTGCAGCACAGAAGTATTTAAACCCATCGCCTGTAAAGCCTCCACTACAGCACTTCCGGCGCCCCCCTGAATCACATGATCTTCAATTGTCACCAGCAAGCGATGTGTCCCTGCAATCTCTTTTAATAGCTCAAGATCAAGTGGTTTAACCCAACGCATATTCACCACGGTTGCGCCTAAATATTGGCCGGCTTCTTTGGCTTGTTTAAGCAAGGGGCCAAAGGCTAACAGGGCTGTCTCATGTCCTTCTCTCACGACCTCTGCGCGCCCTATAGGTAGGGTAGTAAAATCATTTCTATCAGGAATATCCATTGAAGACCCTCGAGGATAACGAATCGCAGCCGGTGCATTCAGTGACAAACCTGTATTCAGTAATCGGCGCAACTCCACACCACTAGATGGGGTCATGATGTGCATACCTGGCAAGCATCGCAGGTAGGAGATATCAAATGAACCATGATGTGTTGGGCCATCGGCTCCCACTAGCCCCGCTCGATCTAGCGCAAACAGAACGGGTAAGTTCTGCAATTGCACATCATGTAAACATTGATCATAGCCACGCTGTAAAAAGGTGGAATAGATTGCGACAACAGGTCGCATCGCTTCACAAGCCACTCCCGCTGCAAAGGTCACGGCATGTTGTTCAGCAATGCCCACATCAAAGTAACGATCAGGATGTCGCTTGGCAAAATCTACCAAACCGGATCCTTCTCGCATCGCTGGCGTGATCCCCACTACTCGGCGATCAAGGTCTGCGATATCGCATAGCCAGTCACCGAATACTTGCGTATAGCTTGGGGTGGCAGGAACTTTAGCTGCAGGCAATCCCTGAGCGGGATCAAAGCGCGTGACGCCGTGATATTTCACAGGATCAGCTTCAGCAGGTTGATAGCCTTGACCTTTCTTCGTGACGATATGCAATAACCTGGGTCCTGAAGCTGTTTTGAGATTCTGCAGGGTGGGGACCAAAGCTTTTAAATCATGTCCATCAATGGGCCCCACGTAGTTAAAGCCAAATTGCTCAAATAGTGTGGATGGCATCACCATGCCTTTTGCAGCCACTTCCATTTTGCGGGCAAATTGCTTCAATACCGGCACGTTTGCCAAGGCAGATTTAGTCAGCTCGCGCGCATTCTGATAAAAACGACCCGAAACCAAATGCGCAAGATAGCGATTCAATGCGCCTACCGCAGGCGAGATCGACATATCGTTATCATTCAGAATGACCAATAAATCTGTATCAATCACACCTGCATTGTTCAGGGCTTCAAAAGCCATCCCTGCTGACATGGCACCATCACCTATCACGGCAATACATCTGCGTGATTCCCCGCGCGCGCGCGAAGCAACTGCCATTCCTAATGCTGCACTGATCGAGGTACTGGAGTGGGCAGTGCCAAAGGAGTCATAGATCGATTCATCACGACGCGGAAAGCCTGATAAGCCACCCCATTTTCTTAGGGTATGCATGCTCTCCCTGCGACCCGTCAAAATTTTATGCGCATAGGTTTGATGCCCTACATCCCAAACAATTCGGTCATTCGGGGTATCAAAAACATAATGCAGCGCTAAGGTGAGTTCTACTGTTCCCAGATTGGAGGAAAGATGACCGCCTGTCTCTGACACAGATCGCAGAATCTCATCGCGCAGTTGATTGGCGATTTCGGGAAGATCCGCGCGATCATATTTGCGCAAATCCTCTGGAGATTGAATCGCGCTTAATTGAGGCAAAGGCTTATGCCCTTCCGCTAT
Source organism: uncultured Ferrovum sp. (assembly GCA_903905585.1). Classification (GTDB taxonomy): domain Bacteria; phylum Pseudomonadota; class Gammaproteobacteria; order Burkholderiales; family Ferrovaceae; genus CAIVHB01. Next base: position 70,522 of record CAIVHB010000059.1, read on the forward strand.
ATGTTGAAGATTACTTTGCTGAACGGGTTCAGACACCAATGTCCAGTCAGAGAATGAAAGCTCTTTTCCCATCGCACACCTCTTTGTTTTTAACTTTTAACGATAGATAACTTAGCGTTTGATAACGGATTCAATGCCGGATAATTCGGAGCATGCACCAATGCAGCGTGCAGACAAGCATGTGGATCTTCTTCGTGTGCTAAATGTCCTAAACCTGGGAGTCGTAAAATATGCGCCTGGGGAAGGATGCGCTGAACACGAAATACTTCTGAGGGTGGAATTGTTTTATCCAACTCTCCCACCATTAAATCTATCGGGATCTTAAGCTTCTGCAGTTCTTCTTCAAGAGAAGCCAAATCCCAATGCGCCATCATGCGTAAGGCTGCAGAACAATGGGCAGGACTGCTCATTAATGCCTTGTAAAATGCAATCCCGTCAGGATTGAGTTTGGAGCCCGTTCCACCAATGATGCTCACCACCGCCTCAGTGTCCCGTGCATGTCGCGCAAAAATATGAGGAACAAAAGGCAGTGATGCAAGAAATTTAGCGATCGGTGAAAAAATATGAAGTGGCATTCCTGCAGGGGGCACTAAAGCACCATTGATCGCCACAATGCGCGCGGGATGAATCATCGCATCGATAGTCATTTTGCAAGCGATCGCAGCGCCTGCAGAGTTACCCCATACTTCACGGGGATCAACTTTAAGATAGTCTAACAATGCGTGCAGTCGTTGCGACATTCCTTTTAGACTCAACCCCGCATCTCCGGGGTCCCCAGTTCGACCATGGCCGGGTAGATCAGGAATAATGAGGAAGTATCGAGAGATGAGCAAAGGCGCTAAGCGCTCCCAAGAATGACTGGCAGAACCCGTTCCATGAAGGAGCAATAAGGGAGGAAGAGAGGGATCTCCCACCATTTGAACGTGCCACTGTAAGCCTTCCACCACTGGAAAAATACTCCACTCAGGATGAGGCCATACATACCCCCCGGGTCCTACTAGATTTAATTCTGGGGCCATTGATTGCATCGCCGACCTCATTGTGTGTTTGCCATTCTTGAATTGACTACACTTGAGAGTGTATCGGCATTGGCCAATGGTAATGCCAAATACTCCCCCCTTAAGGCATACGCTAAGTGACGGGCGCGCTCTTGAGGTTGAGGAGAAATATCTACAACCAAACAAGGCAAACGCTGAAGGGCTATTTCTTGGGCTACCGCCAAGGTATCTTGTTCTGCTTTTACTCTGCCGCCGGTACCATCCAAAGCCACATTACCGCGACCATCGGTCAAGAGAACCATCAAAGGCGCATCACCTTTACGACGACACTCTTGTGCAACTTGCGCAGTCAATTGCACACCACGCGCAAGAGGGGTTCCCCCTCCTCCTGGCAAAGCAGAAAGCGCTCGACGTACGCGTGATAATGAACGCGTTGGGGGTAGCAGAATCTCAGCACCTGCTCCACGAAAACTCACCAAGGCCACTTGATCTCGACGAATGTAGCATTGCGCTAGCAAAGCCTCTACCGCACCTTTTGCCTCAGAGAGCCGTTGCAGTGCAGCTGAACCCGAAGCATCGACTGCAAATACGGCTGTGCTACGGGTTCTAGGTTTAAGACGCTTTACATGTAAGTCACTCGAGCGCACAGCAATACAGGTGGATACCGGTTTAGTACGAATTTTTTGCCAAGGAATGGCAGCCCGCAAGGTGGCACGTAAATCTAAAGGCAGACCCCGACGTGGATCACCTTGTCGAGCGCCCACAGGTCTTCCGTGCCTTGGAATTGCTTTGCGCTGACGCTCGGTAGTCGCTGCCTTACCGCTCCCTTTCAATGACATGCCTGCCGCTAAGCGTGCCAACAAATCATCGGGTAAGCCCGTCACGATTTGAGAAAGAATTTCTCGTTCTTCTGCTCCTGACTCTGGGGGTGGTGTTTTAGGAGGAGGCGGAGAGGCTTCAGCATTATTTTCTTGTTGCGCAGTCGCATCCTGAGGGGGCATTTCTTGTTGATCAGAATCATCTTGTGACGCTTGATTTTTTTCCTGCGCAAGTTCTTCAGGGGGCGGCGGTAACTGTCTGGCGCGTGCCGCATACACTAATGTACCCGCCTCTATTAAATCGTCCTGTTCAATTTGCGTTCGACCTTTTGTGAACGCAAGTGACTGTGCTACGGATAAGGCTTGCATCGGGGGGCGCAGAGAATAAATTCCGAGCTGCAATGCACTGGCACACAGGGCTTTGACCGCATCATCAGGAGCGGAATTCAGAATCTCAAGTGAAAAATGTTTTGGAACAGGACACCCTTCTGTCTGCCAGCGCACGAGCGAAGGGGTATCCAAATAAAAAGGCAGACGATCGAGCAGCCCAAAAGGTAAGGCGCTGTCCTCATCACAGCCTTCATCTAAAACAATCAATGAAAATTGAGCAGGAATTTTTTCTTGAACGCCATCACGCTCAATATTGACTAAGCCCTGATCCATCACCTGCTGTAAACAGGCCAGAATCATCGGATCAGCGCGTTCTGCCATTGCCAACACCAATATTCCTCTATGCGCGCGCGCCATCAGTCCTTGCCGCATCACCGGACGCGAAGCCGCGAGGGAGGCTGCCAAATCAAGGCCTCCCAGCAAGGTATCGGCATCCACACCCGCAGGAATCTTGATCCAGGGCGTGCCGCTGGGTAACACACGCTTCAGCGCATCCAGCCACGATGCTCTAAGAGCATCCGCACTGGCACGCACATGTACTCCTCCAAACCGACCTGGATCGCTAGCCAAGAGAGTGGCGATGCACTCTGCTTGAACCATTGTGGTCACTCTGGTATCACCTCTTGGAGCGTGCGCTCCAATCTCGCATCAGAGCCTGCTTCTTCCAAAGGATTGCGACGTAAGCGATGGCGCAGTGCAGGGATGGCCCAATGACGTAAGTGCTTAAGGGTAACTTTCTTAGCGCCTTCCAGTGCTGCAGCAGCGCGGGCTGCTCGCATTAAGGTCAGTTCACCACGTAAACCATCTGTGCCCAATGCCACGCATAACTCAGCAGCTTTTTCGAGTACTGAATCAGGCGTTGATAATTTTGCCAACTGTTGTTGCGCGAGCAATAGACGTTTGCGTAAGGCTTCTTCGTGCGGTTGATATTGGCTCACGAAGCCCTTAGGATCACGATCAAACGCATCACGACGTTTAATAATCTCTACACGGGTAGTAATTTCTGTAGGGGTGCGCACATCAACAGACAAACCAAAGCGATCGAGTAATTGTGGACGCAGCTCACCCTCTTCAGGATTGCCGCTTCCCACTAAAACAAAACGGGAGGGATGGCGAATACTCAAACCATCGCGCTCAATCACATTTTCACCAGAGGCTGCGGCATCCAGCAATACATCTACCAGATGGTCTTCCAGCAGATTAATTTCATCAATATATAAAAAGCCACGATGCGCGCGGGCCAATAAACCGGGTTCAAACGCTTTTTCACCATGTACTAAAGCGCGCTCCAAATCTAATGCACCGACTACACGATCTTCGGTTGCACCTAAAGGGAGATCCACTACAGGAACCGGACGTAACTGTATTTTCTTTCGCTGCGAAGGAGTTTTGGTGCGGCAACTCGCACAGTCCTCGGCTATGCGCTCGGGATGACAGGCGTACAAACACCCTTCCACAGTGGGCATATCAGGAAGCAAGGCTGCCAAAGCGCGAATGAGGGTGGATTTACCTGTTCCACGATCACCCGTAACCAATAAACCACCCAGTCCAGGATCCACAATACACAGCATGAGCGCTTCACGCATGACATCCTGTCCCACAATAGCGGTCAATGGATACACCCATCTACGTGTGACGGTTTGATCGCTCACTTTTTGTTTTTCCGAAACAGATGCTTTGATCGTCCTCGGTGGAGAGACCGACACATAAGAGTCATCCATGTTGATAGGCTCCAGGTGATGCGCAATTCATGAATGCACTGAGCAAGCCTTGTTCATCGACATTTTTCCCTATCGCCATCACACGAGAAGACTCGCCTTCTTCAGCTGAATGCGCTGTAATTGATGGCCTGCCTCCGGCTAAATCAAAGCGGATCCACCCATCGCCGGCTCTCACAATACCCTTCACACGCTCTAACTGACCGTATTGCCCTCCGACAAGTGATTCGAGCAACAAGCGAAGTCTTTCTGTATCACATATGCCATGCAAACTTGCACTCCAAGACTCAAAACCGAGTGCCACCTCTTGCTCACTCCGACGCACCTTATTTCCCTGCTTCAAGCCAACACCATTCCCAGAAGACGCTCTTGCTTTCCAAGCTTGCATAGCGTCTTCGTCATCCTTTATCTCATCCTTTTGCGCAACAAAACCAGGAAGGTCTGTAAGAAGGCTTGTTAATGTTTTGCCATGGGTTGGGAATCCAAAATTTGCAAACACGATCTGAACGCCTGGATGCAGGCTCATCAGAGTATGTCGAATCATCTCTAAAGATCCCTGCTGAACAAGATCAATTTTGTTGACGATCACAACCGGAGATACTTTTGCCTGAGCCTCAAAATAATTAGGCATGCGCGCAAAGTCACCTAAAAATGCGGCGGCATCGAGTAAGGTCACCACCCGAAGTGATTTCACCAGAGGCGCGAGTACAGGCTTACGCAAAGCAGCAATCAGCGCAGCCACATCAGCAACGCCTGAGGGTTCAATTAAAACGCGATTAGGTTGATGTAAGTTTGCGATTTCTAAAAGTTGCTTTGCCAAATCTTTTTGAAGTGAACAGCAAATACAGCCATTCGCTAACTCAACAACATCCGCCCCTCTTCCAGCCAGAAGTGAAGCATCAATCCCCATATTAGAAAAATCATTAGCCAGTACCAAAGTTCGTTCCTGAGGATTAGCCTCAGCCAACAAACGACGCATCGTGGTTGTCTTACCTGCTCCTAAGAAACCCGCAACGACATCAACAGTAAAAGGCGAAACACCTTTCTTTTTATGTAATCCCCACGCCCATAGGGCAGCGGCTGGGATGGGTAGTACCAAGAACCAATGTTCTAAAATCGCAAAGAACATCAGGGTGGCAATAAAGATCCATGCCGTAGCATCAAAACTAGCAGGAACAGCATGCATCGTCCGGGTGATCATATCCCCGAGAATCAATGTAGATACCGTAATAGAAATCGGGAACAACAAATTCATCGGTTTCTTGGTGAGGAAGCTCTTTAAGAAATCAAGATGATCAGGAAGAAATTCTTCATTGAGATTTCTTACACCTAAAAACACATTGAGTTTTGCGCTTTGATGCATCCACCACAAGACCATAAAGGTCCAGACGCCGACTTGATTGGGCTGGCCCCAAGTGAGACCAACCACGACGAATGAAAAAAAGATAATGGCCAGTTCATGCCACAAGCTCGTTTCAATAGCATGAATAAAATGCTTGAAACCGCTACAACCTTCAGGGCAAGGCGCTTTGCGAATCCCCGTGACATACCCCATATAGAAACTGATTTCCTGCCAACCCCATGCCAACAGGCCACAAGTGAAGGCATAGTAAGCCCCAGCGGGCGATGTCATGCTCGCGGACTCCCTCAGGCCATACAGGGATAGCCCCAGAACAACTGTCGCCCCGATCATGCTCCATTTGAAAGTTTTACGCGGCAGACCATCTAACCAAATGATCAACCCCGTACTAAACCACCAAACAAACAATGCATAAGCGATAGGCTTGACTACAGCTAGCATGTTGCTCTCCCCAAATTATTCAATCATCTCTTTGATTTATTATTTTTTTGTTCTTTACGACAAAAATCTTTTTACCAACTCGGTGCAAGCCTGACATCATGAGGCACATCATGATGAATCACTGGACGCATATAGAGACGAATGAACAACACGCCGGCTTGAACTGAACCCGAGACACGAGAAATCAGACCCGATAAACCACCACGTTGTTTGGCTGTCTCGATGTCTTCCATCACCAGTCTGAGTTTTTCTAAGAGACGACGGAACTCAGCATGATCGGTATCCAAAGTGAACGGGAAAATCTGCTTAGAAATGGCTGAGGTGATGTCAAATACTTGATAGTCATATCCGCGTGGCTCTAGACCCATTGCAGCATGCATGACAGGGCGACGATGATCGCGCACATACATCGTTGCGTATACGGCAAGGAGGAAAAAACGAATCCACAAACGATTGAAACCCGTTGTGAGCTTAGGGTCAGCGCGCATAATTAATGCAAAGGCTTCACCATGGCGAAATTCGTCATTACACCAGCGCTCAAACCACAAGAAGATGGGATGAAAACGATACTCGGGATTACGCTCTAATTGTCTATAGATAGAAATATATCGAGCATATCCAATTTTTTCTGATAAATAGGTAGCGTAAAAAATAAACTTCGGAGAGAAGAACGTATAGTTTTTCTCTTTCTTCAATCGATTTAAGTCCACACCTAGACCAAAGTCTTTGAGCGAGTGATTAATAAAGCTAGCATGCCTTGCTTCATCGCGCGCCATGAAACGCATTAATTCTTTAACATCAGGGTTCTCAACATTTTTTGCGATCTCGTTATACAAGACGCAACCCGAAAATTCAGCCGTTACAGAACTAATCAGAAAATCTAAGAACTCAATTCTTAATGGCTCAGGCAGCGCGGCAACAGCCTCGCTAAAACTACCAGTACGCTCAAAATGACCTTTATTGATATCCTCACGAAACTCACTCATGAGCTGATCCCAAGACGATCTCACTAAGGACACATCAATTCTGTCCATCGCATTAAAATCGGTCGTGTAAAAACGGGGTGCGAGCAAGCTATCTTGACGAGCAGCCTCAGTAGAATCAATTGGGGGCGAGATATCGAATAGATCATCCATGATTTAACACTCCAAGCGGTGACATGCAGCAGGAACTTCAGCAAGGATCACTGAAGGGGTTGATAATAATTTTTGTGTGTTTTCAACTGCGGTATGGCCAAACGCGCGAACTGCAAGTTCCGAATGCATAGAAGGGTCTTCTAACATCAAATTTCCGTCTTTACGAAGACTTAAACGATAGGGTGAATCTTGAGATTGTTCATGCTGTTTACGAACGTGCTGCAAACTTTTAATCGTCAGTCGCAGAAAAGTATTCTCATCGGGCTGCAGCATATGAATCAGCTTAGGTGCATCCGTTTCCATCAATGCAGCGCGCCCATCTTCTAAAACAATAAAACGAAATAAACGAGACTGCACTTCTTCTGCTTGCACCTGGTTTTTATTGGGCGTGTTGGCATCAGGGGATGCGCTGAGGATCATCACGCCCGTTAAACCTAGTACTAAGTAAGTCAATACCGTTAACTTACGTAATAGTGTTTGCGATGCGCTCATGCTGGCATCTCCTCTAAACCATCTAAACCATACGTCGTTTGTTTTGGATGAGCACTGCCTGAGATGTCTTGAGCTTCTTCCTGCTGTGACGCTTCCAACACTTTCGCTAAGATGGGTTTGAGTTCATTTAATGCGCTCTCGGATATATCGCGCATTAAAGGCTGAACTGAATCATGCCTCCAACCCTGTGAATGTGGCCAGAGTGCAAGCGCTTTAACATTGGCACCTTGACACAAAGTCAGAATCACATCCCCCGCTTTGCCCTTACGTGTTCTGATTGCAACGCTATCTATAAAACGAAGCGGGACGTTAAAAGTGATGGGCAAGGCCACACCCACCTGCAACACCACACGATGCGATGAGACGACATAGCTGGTGCTGCGTGCCATGGCAATTCCAAGAGCACTCAAAAGACCTAAACCAAACAGTGCCAAGGGTAATTGTCCTGATGCCGCAATCAGCATCTCACCCATCCCCCCCCCCGCCGACCATGCAAAGTAAGCACGACCTGCAGATAAAGCGGCAAACCACGCAAAGACCCAGTCTAAGCGCATCAATCTGCGCGTAAAAATCCATTGATCAGGCTTAGCAGACCAAAGAATTCTTTCTCCCTCGGGAAGGGGTTCAGCCACCCCATCGATACGATTACGAATCAGGCGGGTCATATCAATGGACCTAAACGTGATTCAAAGGCGTAGAGATGTCCGCCACCGAAGTAACCACTAATTTGATCCTCTTCACGCAGAGAGACTTGATCTGGATGTGCGGTGCGGGGTACGCGAGCAAATTGATCTGCACGGATCGAGACCACACGAACCGTTCCTTTTGAAATCGTGGTGAATGGAATGGGGAGTAATACACGTCCGCCGCCCGCTGTCGGCTCTACTTCAAAATAACGCGCATAAGACTCGGCACGATCCACCCAGACGTCTGTAACAGTTCCGGCCACATTGCCACAAGCAGCCACAACACTCATGCCGCGAGGATCTTCGTCTTCTTCAGCAACACTAAAGTCAGCGGCAATACGCAATGGAACAATCTTAGGTTTTCCATCCGTAGACAAATCTGGATGTGTGGATCGCATCGCCCAAGCGGCCGGACCCACACCATCGACCAAGGGATCACCGGATGGTGTCCAGGGATAACCTGGGGCGGGATAGACCTTTTCCATATTGTGTTCACGGGAATCTTCCCCTGCTCCAGGAGGCGCCAGAACGCTCTCACCATGTGCTAGGCGAAAGGTTTTAGGCTCAGGCATTCCAAAAAATCCCTCAGAGAAAATCTCACCACCCGTTTCTGATACAAGGGGGAGACCTTCGCGATTCGATTCACGCTGCAAATAAATAATTAAACTAAAGAAAAAGATCCAGAACAGATATAAAACCATCTGTGCCACATCGAAATAATCTGTAATCATTGTTGTCTTCCTCCTAACGCATAAAAATCAAATTAACTAGGAAATTCAGCTAGACCGAAACGATCTGAAGTCCTGGATGGAGCTGAACGAACCTTTGCAACAAGTGGTCCCACTGCAACCAATAAAGCAAACAATAAAATAATCTCAAGTTGATAAACCATCCCATAGGCAGCAGCTGGAGATTGCAATAAAGGCCCTAGTGCACCGTCATGTCCCCAAAGCACAATGAGATCTTTTAAGCCTGCACCCACTGCGATCGCTACACCTGCACATGTCGCCTGAACAGCACCCCATGCACCCAAAGCCAAACCGCTAGCGTTTTCATCCCGGAGTTTCATAAATGCGGTCAATGAACCCAAAGAAAACAAACCGCCTCCGAACCCAATACCGATGGCACCCATTCTGAACATCAGAGGGGAACCCAATGCACCGGACATCATCACTAAAGCAAAAGCTACTAAGCCACTGAGTGCTCCCGTTGCAGTCAAGCGCCATGGATCGCTTCCGCGACCTAAAAGTCGTGCTGCAAAAGTGAACGCAACGAGCGTGCCTGCGGCGGTCATTGCCGTTAATGTGGTTGTGGCTGAAACAGATAGACCTAAAACCTCTGCGCCATAGGGTTCTAGCAAGATGTCCTGCATACTAAATGCCGAAGCCCCCAGACCCACAGCCCATAAAGCGCGTGTCACCCCGGGTTGACGTCGCCATTGACGCCAGCTTTCACTGAAATTAGGACGATCGTTGAGATCCTTTCTTTCACTACGCGCTTCTTGCTTCCAAAGGGCGATGCCATTCAATACCAAGGTCAGCATGGCGCCACCCTGTAAAACTTTGATCAATTTAATAGGTTGATAATCATTCAGCAGAACACCTGAAACTAGACTGGCTGCGACCATTCCCGCTAACAACATCACATAGAGCAAACAAATGACCCGAGGACGTTTTTCTTCAGGGGCAAGATCCGTTGCCAAGGCCAAACCCGCTGTTTGTACGGTATGCATTCCTGCTCCAATCAACAAAAATGCAAGTGCAGCGCCGGCTTCCGAGATCCAAACGGGGCCATTACTATCTCCGCTCAACAAAATCAGAGCAAACGGCATGATGGATAGCCCACCAAATTGCAGCAAGGTTCCAAACCAGAGATAAGGTACACGACGCCAGCCTAGGGCGCTGCGATGATGGTCAGACTGATGGCCCAATAGAGCACGAAATGGAGCAAATAAAAGAGGAAGAGAGACCAGCAATGCCACCATGCTTGCAGAGGTGTGAAGCTCCACAATCATGATGCGGTTCAGCGTGCCATTGAGCAAAACTAATGAGATGCCTACCGAGACTTGGAACAAAGACAATCTCAGCATCCGAGCCAAACTGAGTTCTTCAGAGGCTGCATCAGCGAAAGGAAGCCAGCGCGTTCCAATCAAAGACCACATTTGCAAATAGCGCTGACTCATGTTCTTCATCATTGATGGACCAACTGCAGCGCGTGAGAGGTATAAAAGAAATGACCTACACGAAGACTCTTCCCAATCTTGAATGCGGACATCGTTGTATTTTTTGAGATCAGTTTACGTAGACGATGTTCTGTCACAGGCTCAATCGCTGGGGCTCGATCACTGCGAGGAAATAAACGTCCGCTGATCCAGAATACCCAGAGCAAGGGAGTACGAGGGGCAAAGGTGAAACAGATTCCTTTGCACACGCGTGGACTGAGATCCGTCAACACCCGAACCATATCTGGAGCGCGATAATGAATGAGAGAATCGAGAGCGACCACATAGTCAAAATGACCCAGCGAGGCATCGCTTAAATCTCCCACCCGAAAATCAATGGTTCCGCCACTTTCAAACACATGACCTTCAAAACGTTCACGCGCAAACCCAACCAAGGTAGGAGCAATATCAATTGCCGTAACCTGCGCACCTCGCTTAGCCATTTCAACCGATAACGTTCCAGTGCCACAACCTGCATCTAAAACCTTAAGACCACGGAGGTCATCCGGCATGCAGGACAAGACATTTTCGAACATGCGGCGACGGCCCTCGCGCACGGTTGCACGAATGCCACTCACGGGCGCGTCAGAGGTTAATCTTGACCAAGCTTGCGCAGCAGTCCGATCAAAGTACTCTAATAACTGACCACGGCGACGTTGGTATGTCGTTGAAGTAGGCATCGTTGTCTCCTCAATCGAAACCCAAGAGGTCAAAAATATCTCGGTCTTTCAAGGACACTGCATCAAGGGGATCAGATCCAGCCCAAAGGTTAGCTGCCAAGCGCAAATATTCGTTTTGTACTTCTTCGATTTCAGGCCCACCTTCCATTTCAAACAAGGTAGATTTTTTAAGGCGGCTTCGACGAATCACATCTAAGTCATCAAAGCGCGCCATGGTTTTTAATCCAGCCGCCTCATTAAAACGATCAATTTGCTCTGTGGTGCGACTACGATTTGCAATGACGCCACCTAATCGCACTTTGTAGTTTTTACTCTTTGCTTGGATCGCCGCTACAATACGGTTCATTGCAAAGATAGAGTCAAAGTCATTCGCAGTGACGATGAGCGCCCGATCCGCATGTTGTAAGGGTGCAGCAAAGCCACCACACACCACATCACCTAGCACATCAAAAATCACCACATCGGTGTCTTCAAGCAGATGATGTTCTTTGAGAAGCTTGACCGTTTGTCCCACCACATACCCACCGCAACCGGTACCGGCCGGAGGGCCCCCTGCTTCAACGCACATCACGCCGTTATAACCTTGATACACAAAATCTTCTGCGCGCAATTCTTCAGAGTGAAATTCAACAGACTCCAATACGTCGATCACTGTAGGCACAAGGCACTTGGTCAGCGTAAAAGTAGAGTCATGTTTGGGGTCGCAGCCAATTTGCAAGACGCGCTTACCAAGCTTTGAGAAAGCAACGGATAGATTAGATGAAGTTGTACTCTTACCGATGCCCCCTTTGCCATACACAGCAAAGACTTTAGCACCCGTAATTTTAATATCTTCTTCTTGATGCACTTGAACGCTTCCAGCGCCATCAGGTCTTCCTTTTCCAATTGCATTCACCGGTATTTTTGCGACTTCCATCATGTTACTTTCCCCTTTTTTGATGTTGAGTTGTCATTGCTCATGCCGCTGCGGCATGAGAAACCCCCTCATACACTCCCTCGAGTCTGTCCTCGAGTTCCTCACTGGCCTGACGCAGAGCTTCTAATGTCTCTTCATCAGGCTGCCAGTAATTTCTTTGATGCGCTTCAAGCAATCGATTTGCCAGCTTCACTGAAGCAGCAGGATTCAGCTTGGCAAGACGCTCGCGCATGGTTTCATCTAAAACAAAAGTCTCGCTGATACGGTCGTATACCCATGGCTCAACCTGCCCAGTGGTGGCTGACCATCCCAAAGTGTTCGCGACATGTTGCTCAATCTGGCGCACACCCTCGTAACCATGATTCAGCATGCCCTCATACCACTTTGGGTTCAGCATGCGCGTGCGGGTCTCTAAGGAAACTTGCTCGGATAAGGTGCGTACCCTGCCCTCACCTACGGTTTGGTCGCCGATATAAACAGGAAGCTCTTGACCACGTAAACGTTCTACTGCCTTGCTGATTCCGCCCAAGGTGTCGAAGTAATAATCAATGGTGGTCACGCCTAACTCCAAGGAGTCTAGGTTTTGGTAAGCCAGATCTACGCTTGCCAAGGCCAATTGCAACAATTCGCCTTGCTCTTGCGGTTGGCCATTTGTGCCATACGCAAAACACTTACGACGTGTGTAGGTTTCTGCAAGTTCGCTGTCGTCAGTCCAATTGGAGCTATACACTAAATTACCGACGTTAGAACCATAGGCACCATCCGCATTACTAAATACGCGCAAGGCAGCCGTGATGAGATCACATCCCAATTCTTTTTTATAACGCAGCATATTGACGCGAATAGGATTGAGATAGTCAGGCTCATCGGCTTCAGCACAAATCACGGCAGCTTCGGCCAATAGCTTAGTTTGCAGTGGCATCAGATCGCGGAAGATTCCAGACAAAGTCACCACCACATCGATACGTGCGCGCCCCAGCTCTTTGAGAGGAATTAACTCAGACCCACATAAACGTCCATAGCTATCAAAGCGTGGCTTGGCACCCATCAAGGCCAGCGCTAAACCGATAGGGCTACCTTCAGTTTTCAGTGTATCGGTTCCCCACAGCACGAGTGCCACACAACGCGGCAGGGGATTACCTTGACTCAAATGACGATCGATCAAACGCTGCGCTTGCTTGGCACCATCAAACAAAGCAAAGGCGCTGGGAATTCTGAAAGGATCAAAGCCATGCATATTGCGACCCGTCGGCAAAATATCCGGGGAACGCAAAAGATCCCCGCCGGGAGCAGGACGAATATAGCCGCCCTCCATGGCATGCAGCATGGAATCTAATTCGTGGTCTTTAGAAAGAAGTTGAGCAGAAGTTGCCAGTGCCTCAAGTATTTTCTGAAGCTCAGCATCTCCATTGGCAATCGCACGCGGTGAATGCCCCATCGCAAGACGCTCAGCGACAGCCGCATCCAGGGGGAAGCCATTCGCGCCCTCTGACATTGCAGATAACAACTCAGCACGCTCGGCAACAGTAGGGGCTTGCCCCATCTCATGCAGCCCAGTAGGAATGAGTGTTTGCTCAAGCTCAATGACAGTATTCCAAAGATTGCTTAAGGTCTGATCCAAATTATGTTCAAGACAGAGGTCTTGTTTTATTAAATCCAAGCCAGTCGCTTGATCCTGAACCAGCTCAATAATGTCAGAACGCTCAACCGTTGCCTCAGGAGGTAACCCTCTCCAACGCTCAAGTGAGGATTTCAAATCCACTAAGCCACGATAGAGTCCTGCACGGGAGAGCGGTGGCGTTAAATAACTAATCAGAGTAGCGGCACTGCGACGTTTGGCGATACTGCCCTCAGACGGGTTATTGGCGGCGTATAAGTAAATATTTGGTAAATCACCAATCAAACGATCGGGCCAGCAGTGCGCCGATAAACCTGTTTGCTTACCAGGCATAAACTCTAGCGCACCGTGCGTGCCAAAATGCACACAGGAATGTGCTTTGAAATCATTTCTGATCCAGCGATAGAAGGCACTAAATGCATGTGTTGGTGCAAAGCCACCTTCAAACAGCAAACGCATCGGGTCGCCTTCGTAGCCAATTGCAGGTTGTACGCCTACAAATATATTTCCGAATTGTTCACCCAGAATAAAGATGTTGCTGCCATCACTGAGTTGACGACCAGGTGCCGGCCCCCATTGTTTTTCAATCTGTGCAAGATAAGTTTCTTGGCGAACATGATCACCGGTTGATATACGGCTGAAAACATTGGCTTCAGCGCCATATTTTTTGGAATTACCTTCCACAATACGGGCACGCAGCGCATCAACATCTTCTGGAACATCAACCGTATAGCCACGCTCTTTCATGGCTTTGAGCGTATTCCAAAGCGAACGGAACACGGATAGGTTTTGTGCTGTTCCAATACCCCCTGAATTGGGAGGGAAGTTGAAGATCACCATCGCAACACGGCGCTTTGCACGCTCAGTTCTTCTTATTTCAACCCATTTGGCAACCCGCGCAGCTAACTTCGCAGCGCGCTCAGGATGCGATGACATCATGGGAGGCATGCCTTCTTCCTGCTCACGACGACCACCGTAAACAATCGGGCCAGTAGACCCATCGAGTTCAGGAATGGCCACCATCATCGTGGCTTCAACAGGCAGCAAGCCACGGTCTGATTTTTCCCAGGACTCCAATGACTGAAACTCAACTGGCTGCGCAGCAATATAAGGAATATCTAATTGAGCAAGAATTTCTTCTGCGGCATTGGAGTCGTTATAGGCAGGGCCTCCTACTAAGGAAAACCCAGACAAAGAAACCATGGCATCAATCGTTGCATTGCCCTTGCTGTCCATGAAGAATTTCTCAATCGCTGGACGCGAATCCAGGCCACTTGAGAAAGCTGTAATCACTTTTAGACCTTCGGACTCTAGCGCTGAAATGACGCCATCGTAGTGTGCTGAATCACCCGCTAATACATAAGAGCGCAGTACAAGCAGCCCGACCGTTCCTTTTGGATGCTGATTGGGTGAAGGCAAATCGGAAGCAGATGAAGACATTCTGCAGCAGCGCGCGCGCTTACTACATCCTGGACAGAACCCTTTCAATGTGGGGTGATAAACGCCTACCTCAGGATACGTTGCAGGGGGCTCTGCTTTGACCAATTTAGCGCGCGCCAAATGATCAGCGGGAATATATTTACCCACCAACATGCGAACCAGGTTGATGAGGTTATCTTCAGATCCCGATAACCAATATTGCATTCCCAGGAAATAGGTTCTGAGATCCTGAGCCGTCCCCGGGATAAAGCGTAAAATCTGCGGCAATCTGCGCAACATCGTTAACTGCTTAGCACCCGCCGATGCAGGATTTTTCTTACTAGTAGGTTTCAGTTTTTTCAGATAAGCCATCACCCCTGTTTCAGAGGCGGACATATCTAATTTTCCGAGCTGGGTCTTTTTAACCAGTTCACTCGCCGACATGCAACATAAGGTGGGCTTACCCATTGAACGTCTGATATCTATGGCAGACCTGACTTGTTCGATTTGGTCTTCCAAAAAGATCATCGACATAAACAGCAAGTCGGCTTCTTTAATAGCCTTTTGGGCTTCTACAAGTGTGTGAGGCTTATGTGCCCAGTCCGCAGCTGCATGCATCGTTAACTGAAGGCCAGGCAACTCCTTGGCAAGTTTTGCTGCTGCAGCTTCGCAAGCCGAACTCAAATGATGGTCGAGCGTCACGATCGCCATATGCAAAGGCGCTTTCATCGAAGACATGTCATCAGCGGCTAAGGTGTGCTTTGGCTTCATACAGCGTCTCCACAGAAATGATGGCTATTCCGCGTTCACGAGCATAGTTTTCGGTATTGCGTCTTGCTTTTCCGCGCACAAAGAATGGGATGCGCCCCAGTTCTTTTTCCGCATCGTTGGCCCAACTCACCTGACCATTTAATGCTGATGCAGTTGATTCTTTTTCTATAAGAGCCACCTCAGATTCTTTTAAAACAGCGACTGAATCAGCGCTTGCGCCCATTGGAGCTGCATTCTGGGCATCGGTCACTCTAAAATCAGTGGATCTTGCTTCTGCAGCCGAGGTAGGTGCACCTAAATGTGAAGCAGGCGCATCAGGATGAAACTCAAAATCTTCCTTGAACATATTCAACAGATGTTCCTCGAGACCCATCATCAAGGGTTGTACCCAAGAATCAAAGATCACGTTTGCGCCTTCATACCCCATCTGTGGGGCAAATCGTGCGGGGAAGTCTTGAACATGAACGGGGGCTGAAATCACAGAGCAAGGCACCCCTAAACGTTTTGCAATATGGCGCTCCATTTGAGTTCCCAAAACGAGATCTGGATGAAGTTCTGCAACACGCTCTTCTACTTCAAGGTAGTCATCCGTGATCAGTGCCTCAATGCCCAAAGACGTCGCTAACTCACGCATAGGTCTGGCAAACTCGCGCGAGTAGGTTCCCAAACCCACTACATCAAAACCCATTTCCTCTTTCGCAATCCGGGCTGCAGCCATGGCGTGCGAGGCATCACCAAAAATAAATACGCGTTTACCTGTGAGGTAAGTCGAATCAACAGAATGCGAATACCAAGGCAAGCGCGAAGCCTCTGGCGCCAAAGCAGGAGTAGGATCTACGCCAGCCATTGCCGCCACTTCACGCACAAAGTCTTGTGTTGCTCCAACACCAATCGGAACAATTTTGGTACGCGGCTGACGATACGTTTTTTCTAACCAAGCCGCTGCGGTTTCAGCAATTTCGGGATACAACACCACATTAAAATCAGCTTCAGGTAATCGAGCCAAATCAGCAGGTGAAGCCCCAAAAGGTGCGACAACAGAAATTTCAATGCCGAGTCTTTGCAGTAAACGCGAAATTTCAGTCACGTCATCGCGGTGGCGATAGCCTAAACCACAAGGCCCTAAAATATTGCAACGTGGAGCCCGGCCTTCCCGATTTCTTTCCAGATTAGCTGGAACGCGAGCGTGTTCTACGCACCCTCTCACTAAACGATATAAAGTCTCGGCTGCGCCCCAATGTTCTTTCTTTTGGTACGCGGGCAATTCAAGCGCAATCACTGGAATAGAAAGCCCTAACGCTTCAGCAAGGCCACCAGGATCATCTTGAATTAACTCTGCCGTACATGAGGCTCCTACTACTAGAGCATCAGGCTTAAAACGCTCGGAAGCCTCACGTGCTGCTGTCTTGAATAGCTCTGCAGTATCACCACCTAAGTCGCGCGCTTGAAAGCTGGTATAGGTGACCGGAGGGCGTTCTGATCTGCGCTCGATCATGGTAAAAAGCAAATCGGCGTAGGTATCACCTTGAGGGGCATGCAATACGTAATGAACCCCACGCATACCTGTTACAACACGCATGGCGCCAACGTGTGGTGGGCCTTCATATGTCCAGAGCGTAAGTTTCATTGTTTTGACCCCTAAATTTTAAGCCGCTGACGGCGGCGCAGGGGACGTGCAAACAATTCAGCCAGATCGGCAGCTTGCTCAAACCCATGTACAGGGCTAAACACCAATTCAATTGACCACTTGGTTGCCATCCCTTCTGATTCAAAGGGATTAGCCAAACCTAGGCCGCACACCACCAAGTCAGGCTGGGAAGCACGGCAACGATCTATCTGACGCTCGACATCTTGCCCTTCGCTCAGTTGAACCTCGGATGGCAGTGCTGCTAATTCTTCTGCTAAATGGGTTTTGTGCAAATAAGGTGTTCCGACTTCGGTGAGCACCATGCCTAGCTCACGAGAAAGGAAACGCGCCAAAGGAATTTCAAGCTGAGAATCCGGGAAGAAAAATACTTTCTTTCCTTGCAGTTCTTCTTTGAAAGGCGCCAATGCACGCTGCGCTCTCCGCATTGCTGCAGCACTCGCCTCAATGCACACGGATTCAGCAATTCCAAAAGATTTACCTGCAGCAGCAAGCCAAGCAGCTGTTCCTTCTGCACCAAAGGGGAATAAGGCAGGAATGCGCTGGGCACCGCGTGCCTCAAGTAAACGCGCGGTTTCTGAAAGAAAGGGTTGCGCCAGCAAGAAGCGGGTATTGGAACCCACATGAACGGTCTCTGTACTCCGACGGGGCGGGAAAAAAACCACCTTAGGGATACCCATTGCTGCAAATTGCCTACGCAACTGATCTTCAACAATATCAGGTAAAGAACCCACCACCATTAATTCGGCAGCCGTATTGCTTGGCGCGTCGGGCAGTACCGGAACCCATGAGGCCAAACAGGCATCTTCACCTTGGGTAAAGGTGGTTTCAATTCCGCTACCCGAGTAATTCAGCACGCGTGTTTGAGGCCACATCTGCGTATTTAAACGTTCCGCAGCCCTTGAAAGATCAAGCTTAATGACTTCAGAAGGGCAAGACCCCACCAAAAACAATAATCGAATATCAGGACGACGCGCCAGTAGCTGGGTGACAACGCGATCAAGTTCATCATTGGCATCTGCTAAACCCGCCAAGTCGCGCTCATCAATGATGGCGGTGGCAAAGCGCGGTTCTGCAAAAATCATCACACCCGCCGCAGACTGAATCAAATGTGCGCAGGTTCTAGATCCCACCACTAAGAAAAAAGCGTCTTGTACTTTACGATGCAACCATACAATTCCTGTCAGACCACAGAATACCTCGCGTTGACCCCGCTCTCTCAGCACCGGAATATGGCTGAGCGGTGCATTCATATTGCGACTCCAAGCTCAGAATCATCAGATGAATTTGAGCGATCTGAACGAGCGGCCCGCGCGCTTCTGGCCATACCAAATTTAATGAGGAACTGGGCTGCATTCACAAGATAACTGGCATAGGCAGCCAATGCGATCAAAAAGCAGGTCGTGGGATTGGCATTCGCGCCAAACCACATCCATACATATAGGGTATGGAGGGCAATCACACCAAAGCTCACCACGTCTTCCCAAAAGAAAGCCGGCGCAAACAACCATTGACCAAATACGGCTTTTTCCCAGGCAGCACCCGTCACCATGATGGTGTAAAGAACTAAAGTCTTGATGAATACAGACCATGCAGCAGCCTCTTGCCCCTCACCTGTCCACATAAATCGAACAATCAAGACAAGGCTCACTCCAAATACCAAGAATTGTATGGGGGCCAATATCCCCTGCACCAAAGTCCATGAGGTGGAATCACGTCTCACCCGCTCTTCTTCAGTGTAAATATCGGCTTTTTGTTTTTTTGCGGTTGCCTGACTTCGCATGACAGTCCGCCTCCTTGATGGTTTATGCCTTCAATTTATGCCTGACAAAGTCAGTTGTCAATCTAAATTGACAACAATCAAACGATAAGTGTCTAAATTATATTTATCCAAGGGACTATCTATTTTGTCCTATACAGAGGAAGATAATAAAAAAGGGAATAAAAAAGGCTGTTAAAGTGTAAAAAAACAGCTCAAAACAGCCTTGTACGGAGGGGTAGTAATGGCTTCTTCAAATGAATCGGATGTCAGCAATACCTTACGTCTAGGAGATACACTCCATGGCGGAACGCAGGAACAGATGAGTCATCAGTCGATTTCAGAAAAAAATGACATCGGCGCTCGTGGAGAGACCATCAAAGAGAAAGGCCTCAGAGATACGATCGAAAACGAGATTATCCCAAGGCTGGTGCTTGCCCATAACCAGTTAACGCCTCACCGCCGTGGTTTTAATTCCTTAGGTTCTGAACAGCATCATGAAAGCGTATTAAGGGTTGCAGACTATTCATTAAGTGGAAACCAATCAGCGCTTCGAGAATTGGTGGATCAGCTTCTGAATGTAAGCATCAGTTTAGAGGAATTATTTTTAGATATTCTCGCTCCTGCTGCAGCAGTATTAGGGGAGAAATGGGATAAAGACGATGTCGATTTTATAGAGGTTTCACTGGCAGTAGGCACCTTGCAATCTCTACTTCATGAGTTATCGGATAAATATCAGCATGAGGCAGCCAGTTTTGCATCAGATCGTAGAGTCTTAATTATAAGTACCCCGGGAGAACAACATACCTTTGGGGTGTCAATGGTCGCCGAAGTTTTTCGGCGCAGGGGATGGTATGTCGATTCTAGTCCCATCTCGAACCTTGAAGCTTTAGTGCAGCATGTGCAAAGCGAATGGTTTGATGTGGCCGGTTTATCACTCAGTGCTGAATCCTCTCTTCCAAGTTTGGTGGAAGGGATCCGGCAAATACGACGGGCATCACGCAATCAACGCATTGGAATTTTGGTTGGCGGCCCGGCTTTTAATTTACACCCTGATTGGCTGACTAAAGTAGGCGCTGATGCGCTCGGTCATGACGCGATCCAAGCCGAAGAACAAGCGCATCGGTTAATTGGATTGCTTGTCCAGGGTCCCGGCTAAATGCCGACCACCGCAGGTTAATAGATGAGTCAACAAAATGGACGGAACACTTTCAAGAGAATCATTGCAACCGTTTACACAACCCAAGAAGTATCTAGCTGGCTTAGACACTGACCTCGCTGCGGTCATTATTGCTGCAGCCGCAGATCTCGCTATCGTAGTAGATGGGGCGGGGACCGTGTGCGATATTGCTAGCAGTAACGAGTTAATCAGCATTGATGCCCCGCGTCGATGGGTCGGGATGCCCTTAACGGCATGCGTCACCACTGAGTCTGTTGCAAAAATTGAATCTTTACTCGCTGAAGGCAGAAAGCAGAGAATCAGTGGCTGGCGACAAGTCAATCACCCGATGCCCGGGGAAATGGATGTTCCTATTCTGTACTCTTGTATCCTGATTGGTAAAGAGGGAGAACTTCTGTGCTTAGGTCGCGACCTCAGACCCATGGCGACCTTGCAGCAGAAATTACTGCAAGCCCAACAAATGATGGAGCGGGAATATGCGCGACTGCGACAATCTGAAACGCGCTATCGCCTATTGTTCCAACTCTGCGCAGAAGCGGTCATCGTATGCGAAGCCACTTCACAAAAAATTATAGAAGTAAACCCTGCTGCCTCTGATTTACTTGGAACTGGCCAAAAACGCTTAGTGGGAAGACAGTTCCCAGAGGGATTTGAATTAGAGAGTACAACTGCGATTGAAGGAATGCTTGCCACTGTGCGTGCCGCAGGCAGAGCAGATTCAATCACGGCAACCCTTCATGCTAGCCAGAAGAAAGTGCTCATTCAGGCCACGCTATTCAGACAAGAAAATACTGCACACATCCTAGTACGCATTACAGGTGCGCCTACCAGCCAAAATCAAAGTGACGCACAGATCCAACAATCCTTAGCGCTCATTGAGCAAATGCCTGACGGCTTTGTGGTAACCAATGCTCAAGGCAGGATCAGAAGTGCTAATTTGGCGTTCCTGGATCTGGCCGAAATTTCTTCTGAGGAACAAGTTCGCGGCGAGGAACTCGGCCGTTGGATAGGCCGTCCTGGTGTGGATTTCCCAGTGTTACTCAACAGCCTGCGTGAAAACGGAAGCGTGAAGCTGTTTTCTTCCATCATACGAGGTGAATATGGTTCTGGGACAGAGGTGGAAATTTCAGGTGCCACGGCCAATAATGAAGAAGATCAATGGATAGGATTCACTATTCGTCCTACTCAGGCCAGAATCAAGCCTCGCAACCAGCGTGCTCAAGAGCTACCCAGATCGCTTGATCAGCTCACCGAGCTCATCGGTAGAGTCCCGCTCAAAGAACTGGTAAGAGAGACGACCGATGTGATTGAGCGCATGTGTATTGAGTCTGCGCTGCTTCTGACAGGGGATAACAGGGCTTCTGCTGCAGAGATGCTCGGTCTATCCAGGCAAAGTCTGTATGTGAAGTTACACCGCTACGGCTTAGGTGATTTAGTAGGATCCGATCACGAGGCATAAAAGCGTCAATGTAAGTTGACTCTTGTGAGTTAGGCGCGTAGCTTACATAGCATGATGAGCCGCCTAGCCCTCCCTGCTTTTATCGAGCTGTTAAAGCCCATTACGTGGTTTCCACCCATGTGGGCTTTTGCATGTGGTGTGGCTTCTGCAGGAGGTTTAGTCACAAGCCGACTGGGTTTCTTGCTATTAGGGGTTATTCTCACGGGCCCCTTAGTCTGTGCCTGTAGCCAAATTGTAAACGATTGGTTTGACCGTCACGTCGATGCGATCAATGAACCCAATCGTCCTATTCCCTCCGGCCGTATTCCGGGCCAATGGGGCTTTTATCTAGCACTCATCTGGACAGTACTTTCACTCGCCGTTGGCACTTTGCTAGGCCCTTGGGGGTTTGCCGCTACTTGTGTAGGTTTAGTGCTGGCTTGGCTATATAGTGCCCCCCCTATTCGGCTTAAACAAAATGGCTGGTGGGGAAATGGGGCGGTAGGATTATGCTACGAAGGCTTACCTTGGATCACCGGGGCGGCCCTGATGTCAACCAACCTCTCGCCCGACTTCAGATCAGTTGAACTCGCCCTCCTCTATAGTCTGGGTGCGCACGGAATCATGACCTTGAATGATTTCAAGGCGGTTGAAGGCGACATCCGTATGGGCGTTCGTAGTCTCCCCGTTCAGTTAGGCGTAGAGAATGCAGCCAAATGCGCTTGCATCGTCATGGCTTTACCTCAGGTCATTGTCATCTCACTGCTCATCAGCTGGGACCACCCTCATGCTGCAGCTATTGTCGGCGTGATGTTGCTCACACAATTATTTTGTATGCGTCGCTGGCTCAAACAACCCAAAGAACTCGCCCCTTGGTACAACGGGACCGGGGTGACGCTGTATGTGTTGGGTATGCTTGTATCCGCATCTGCCTTATCTGGCGTCAACACGTCAGTGGGAGGTTAATCAATGAAAAATTTGGGATGGATTGGAATAGCAAGACTGGGGCTTATTCAAGCCTCATTGGGTGCTGTGGTGGTCATGGCAACTGGAACACTGAATAGGGTGATGGTGGTTGAAATAGGTCTTCCTGCCCTTATTCCTGGCATTCTTGTAGCCTGGCATTATTTGATTCAAATTGTAAGACCACGATTAGGCCATGGCTCCGATCAAGGTGGGCGTCGCACACCTTGGATTATTGCCGGAATAGCGATGTTGGGCTTAGGTGCCGTGGGAGCAGCCGTTGCCACCTCAATGATGGCGAGCCAACCCACCTTAGGGATTCTCTTTGCGTGGATTGACTATAGCCTGATTGGTATTGGAGGGGGATGTGCAGGCACTTCTCTTCTTGTTTTATTGGCGCAACGTACTGCCCCTGAACGTCGCCCCGCAGCAGCAACTTTAGTATGGATCATGATGATCGCCGGTTTTGTCATCACCGCAGGATTGGCTGGACGGGTCATTGATCCTTATAGCCCCGAAAGACTCATCGCTGTCGTCACCACAGTAGCAGCCATAGCCTTGATCATCAGCACTTTGGCAGTATGGGGAATGGAAGGAAAAGATAGTATCGAATCGCTACCTTCTCAATCAAAAACTGAAAACTCAAATTCGCATCAAACAGATTTTATGACTGCGGTTCGTGAAGTATGGTCGGAGCCACAGGCACGTCTTTTTGCCGGGTTTGTATTCATCGCCATGCTAGCCTATAGCGCACAAGAACTTCTGATCGACCCTTTTGCTGGAAAGGTTTATGGCTATTCGCCTGGCGAATCCACTCAGTTAAATGGCATTCAACATGGTGGGGCATTAGTTGGAATGGTGCTCGTAGCCTTGCTTGGCACTTTACGTAAAGGTAAAGACCTAGGCTCTCCTCGATTCTGCACCCAATTCGGATGTATCAGTTCCGCATTTATGCTCATCATCATTGCCTCATCTGCAGCCGGTCATTTGGGCTGGCCGCTCAAAGAAATGGTCTTTGCTTTAGGCGTGGCGAATGGTCTTTTCGCAGTCTCAGCAATTGCCGCCATGATGCAAATGGTGGGGCAAGGCACCCAACAACGCGAGGGGGTAAGAATGGGAATTTGGGGGGCAGCCCAAGCCGTTGCATTTGCCATGGGTGGACTGGTGGGAACCGGTCTTTCTGACTTGGCGCGTGCGCTTTTAGAAGATGCTGGGCTTGCCTACGCCCTTGTGTTTTGTATCCAAGCATTATTCTTTATTACAGCAGCCTATCTCGCGAAAAATTTGTTTTCACTTGCCTCAAGCTCAAGTAGTCGTCGCAGCATCACACAGAAACAAGAAGATCTGGTGTCTTTAGCACAAGAAGCTTAACCATATTCAACATTCCCGCTGCAATGCGCAGCCATAAAAGGGAAGTCACACCTACTCAGGAGGGGATAGCATGGCCAGCCAATTTCAACATTTTGAAGTAGTCATTATCGGTGGGGGCCCATCGGGTGCAACCGCAGCAGACGATTTAGCTAAGCAAGGGAAACGCGTTTTATTGATAGACAAACAAACGCGGATTAAACCTTGTGGGGGTGCAATTCCAGTTTGCGTACTCAAAGAGTTTGATTTACCCGAATCACTATTGGCTGCAAAAATTTCAAGTGCGCGCATGGTCGCGCCCAGCAACAAAACGGTGGTCATGCCTGTCATGGGCGGTTTTGTGGGGATGGTAGACCGTGAAACATTCGATGAGTGGCTAAGAGTGCGCGCAGCTTCTCATGGCGCCACGCGAATGCGCGGTGAGTTTATTGGCGTGATGCGTTCTGAAAGTGGTGGCCTGCAAATTCGTATTCAAGAATTGAATGCTCCTGCCCACCAAGCTGAAACCATCATTTCGTGCGATTTACTGATTGGCGCCGATGGAGCAAACTCTAAAGTTGCTGAGCTGTGTATCCCTCAGTATCGCGCGCGCAAATATGTTTATGCCTATCATGAAATTGTTGAACTGCCTAAAGAGCAAACCAAAGGATTTGACAGCGCACAATGCGATGTTTGGTATCAAAGCGATCTTTCACCTGATTTCTATGGCTGGGTATTTCCTCATGGAACCACAGCCAGCATTGGCGTAGGAACCGGCCATAAAGGCTTTTCAATTCGCGCAGCCACTACTTTATTGCGTCAACGCTCCGGTCTTAGCGATGCGAAAATGATTCGACGTGAAGGCGCCCCGATACCACTTCGCCCTTTGGATCGTTGGGATAACGGAAAAGACGTGGTTCTTGCGGGAGATGCTGCAGGTGTTGTTGCTCCTGCTTCTGGAGAAGGCATCTACTACGCCATGTTAGGCGGGAGATTAGCAGCTGATTCAGCCCTTGCCTTTTTAAGGACAGGACAAGCGCGTGAACTTAAATCTGCGCGTCGACGTTTTATGTCAGCGCACGGACGTGTATTTTGGGTTCTCAATATCCTTCAGTATTTCTGGTATTGCAGCGACAAACGCCGTGAGGGTTTTGTTAAAATGTGTCGCGATCCAGATGTGCAAAGACTCACGTGGGAAGGGTATCTCCATAAAAAGCTTGTTCGCGGTAACCCCATGGCACATTTAAGAGTATTCTATAAAGATACGATGCAATTGTTGGGATTAGCCCCACACACGTAACAAAATGACTCGACCGTTCTTGCGTAAACCCGTATTGGTCGCAGCTGGGGTGGCCACACTGGTGGCTGCAGCCGGCGGCGGCGTTACCGATATCGGGCCATGGTATCAAGCACTTCAGTTCCCACCATGGAAACCACCCGATTGGGCTTTTGGACCCGTTTGGTCGGTTATTTTCACGCTGTGCGCGATTGTTGCGATCCGATCTTGGGACCGCGCAGAAACCCATGAAGATAAGCAGTGCATCATTGCGATGTTTGTCCTCAACGCGATCCTCAACTCTTTATGGAGTGTCTTGTTTTTTGGTCTCCACCGGCCTGACTGGGCCCTGTGGGAAGTGGGTCCGCTCTGGATTTCAGTCGCCTTGTTGATTGTGGGATTGCGCCGCATCTACAAACCCTCGACAGGCATGATAATGCCTTATCTGATTTGGGTCGCGATTGCAGCGACCATGAACGCTTACATCGTTTACTACAATCCCCCTTTTAGCCCAAGCTAAAAGGCTTTAACTCAAGGGACTATAAGCACCCTTGAATTCAATTCGCGCGCATCAGCGCTCTATCAGACAACCGGCATCTCCCATCACACGCTAGGTGTAATGGGAGGATGACCTTATGAAGGTTTTAACGGCGAATAACGTTAGCCACAATATTCCAACGCATTGAAGTAGCCAGCGCTGCGCCTGCAATGAAGGCCAAAAGGGCGGTAATCAATGCAGATTGAGGGGTACCGTCTGGGTTGGTTAGGTAGAGCTTTCCAACAAATAACACTGAAGTCACCATCAACACAGCACTTGCTTTTGCTCCATTTCGGCGAGCGATTTCTTTGATGAGTTTATTGTAATCCATAGTGATCTCTTCTTAGTTTGATGTTGAACGACGATAGTATCGGGTGGCGCGATCCCAGCGCAGCGAGCTCGCTAAAGCAATCCCAACAACAAAAGCTAAAGCGGCTGTTGGCATGGCTGACTGAACAGATCCATCGAAATGCGTGGTCGCCAAATTTAAAAGCAACACAAATGCGGAGAGAATCAGTGTGGTAAGCGCAAATCCACTATTCTTTTTTGCAATATCTATTTTCATCATTAGGTGTCCGTCAATAGAGTTTAAGGAGGACTTGTATCGTATTTTTTGTCCACGACAAAGTTAGTGTAGATCAAGTTTTGCTATTTGTGTTCAGTTTTTATCAAAAATAATCATATGTATGAGTGTGTTGCAAAAAAAAACATTTTGTCTTTGACATATTGCTTACTGTCCTGTTTAATTGACACGTCTTAATGTATCATCGCACTTACGGTTATGGTGAAAATTTATAACTGTTTGATGTTGCATTTCGAATTCGTGGTCTGTTCCGCCATGAGTAAGCCCTAGTGCCGGGTTGGCACGATAGAAGTAAAAGTTCGTCGATGAGGGAGGATTTAGTTATGACAGACGATCCAAACAAAGTCTGGCCGACAGGTCTGACAATTGGGGAAGCCGAAGAAATTCACAGCCACATCGTTGATGGGACCCGTATTTATGGTGCTATCTCGATCGTTGCGCATTTCTTAGCTTATATCTATACACCTTGGTTGCACTAAGGAGGAATAAAAAATGATATATGGCCGTATGTGGCTGGTCATTAAGCCCGGCATTGGTATTCCCATGGGTGCAGTAGCAATTATGGGCACTTCGCTTGCCGTCCATACCTGCATCTTGACTCACACCACGTGGTTTCCCGCGTTTCTCCAAGGCGGCGTTAAAGCGCAGCACGCAGCTGTGGAGACAGGCAAAGTTGCAGCAGCACCGCAACCGCCCATTGCAGTGGCATCGGCAAAGTAATTTATCGATCACCACCGTTGTGCAGATGGGGAGGTGCTCCTCTCCATCTGGTCGCTTCTCTAAGCTTAGGCTTTATGGCGCGGAATAAGCGGCATCATGGCACCTAAGGCAATAATCAGCAGAGCAATTTCAATACAATACACCGTGACGTAGCCTAATGCCGAGGAAGTAAACAGGCTAGAGGTATCGAATACCTGTTGCGCAGAATAATTCGCGACCACATCTCTAATCACTCCACTCAACGCAACAGCCACACCCGCAGCGGAGGCTTGGGCCGCCCCCCAAGCACCCAAAGCCAGTCCACGTTGTTCTGCTGGGGCTTGGTTCATGGTGGCGGTGAGGGTTCCGTGCCCAAACAAACCTGCTCCAAATCCAATCAGGAAGGTACCCAATCCAAAGAAAAGAATCGAATGCATTGGGCCTGCAAAAATAACCAATAAAAAAGCGGGGATGCCGGTTAAAGCGCCTAAAGCAGCCATTTTGAAAGGATCATAACCACGGCTTAGCATTCGGGAGGCCAGCGCAAAACCAAAAAGCCCCCCCGCAGCTAAGGTGGCAGTCAGGCGCGTGGTCATATCTACGGTCAGATGCAATACCTGCCCCCCATAGGGCTCTAAGATCACATCTTCCATACTGAATGCCATTGTTCCCAGTGCAACCGCCAGCAACCTTCTGACCGCCTGATTACCCTGACTGTAACTTTGCCAGGCTTGCATAAAACGCGGCGTTACCGCATGCGGAGTCGTGTTTGCGCGATTGCGGCCCTCTTGTTTCCAAAGTGCAATAACATTCAAGGCTACCGTCAAGAGCGCAGCGGATTGGATGACTTGCACCAAGCGCATTGAGTTGAAGTTCACCAGGAGTGCTCCGAAAATAAAAGCACTCACAATCATCCCAAATAGCAACATGACATACATCAGTCCCACTACCTTTGGCTGGGCCTCTGGTTTAGCCTGATCAGTGGCGAGCGCCAACCCCACTGTCTGAACGGTATGGAGCCCTGCCCCGACAAGCAGAAACGCCAGACCCGCACCTAACTGCCCAGCCCAAACAGGCGCTTTACTGGCCTCTCCTGCTCCGGCCAATACCAGCAAGGCAAAGGGCATGATACTCAGTCCACCAAACTGCAGCATCGTACCCATCCAAATATAGGGCACCCGCTTCCATCCAAGTTGGGAACGATGATTGTCTGAACGAAAACCAATAATGGCTCGAAATGGGGCAAACAGTAGGGGCAGTGAGATCATGATCCCAACAATAGATGCGGGGACTTCCATCTCAACAATCATGACTCGATTGAGCGTACCAATAAGCAAAGTCAGCGCCATTCCAACAGTGACTTGAAATAGGGAAAGGCGCAACAATCGGCTCAGAGGTAAATCTTCTGAGGCCGCATCTGCAAAGGGAAGGAATCGAGTGCCTAAAGTGGCAATTTTCCGAGTGATGGATTGTTTTATTTTACGCATCCGAACTATATTACTTAAGCCCACCATTTTGTAAATAACCGATGAAGGCACCATTACTGAATAAATCACCCATGAGCAAGATAAAATCAAAGTTTGCATCCTCACGATTCGCTATCTTTAGGGCCTCCTCCAGAGAATGACTGCTCATTAGCGCTTGAATAAAGATGCGTTCCCCAGTTTGAAGAGATTTCACAACAACATTCAAATCGTATCTAAGAATGAGTGCGATCTCAGCTTGATAAGGGTTTACCTTGGCCAGTGCTTGGGCAATTTCAAGTTCTGATTCATGCTGATGCGCTAACCATAGTGAGGCAATCGCATATTGAGAATCAATGAGAGAAACTGAAGGATGAAATTGCCAGCGACTTGCGGCCAACGCTTCGGGGCTCGCAAGAAGCGTGTTGACTGCCTCTAGGTTCATAGTTGAACGATCTGCAACCTCTCCGGCAACCCTACACTGCCATTCAAGACGCGCCATGTCTGCAAGATAAGGAACCGATTCTGCCGGTGCAAACTTTAAAATGAATTGAGCAAACTGATCACCATACGCATTCATCACAGGTGAACGGGGGGGGTTGGCTAAAGCAAACGCTTTGGCCATCGCGCGGAAAAAATCCTCTCCGACCAAAGTTGTAACAACGGGATAATTGTTCTGCAGCACTTTGATCAAAGATACCATCACGTTATTCCGATACACGTCAAAACGCGCGTTGGTATCGGATCCGATTATGGATGTAATGCCCTCTGGCAAAGCGCTAGAAGCATCTAACAAAGCAGTTGAAAAGTGGTGAGATTTCATGCTGTTTCTTTGCTCTTTAAGCAATCCCTTTTTTGGCTGATAGCCAAATAGTTCTCTGCCCTTTCTGCTTCAGCCAGCAGCACCTCCAAGGCAGGAATAGCGTGATCTCTTTCAATCAATGTCGCCTGCCTGCCCGTGAGGCTCAATGCCTGCTCATACAGTAACCAAACCGCATGGGTGACCGCACCGTCATGACTATCAATCAGTAAGGGAAAGCCCTTGGAATCTGAATCCACAGTATGTCCTGCCAAATGCATCTCACCCACGTGATCCAGTGGCATCGCTTCTAGGATCATTGAAGGATTTCTTCCGTGATTGACTCCACTCACGTAAAGATTATTGATATCTAATAACAAACCACAACCAGTGCGCTGAATGATATGAGTGATGAATTGAGCCTCATCCATTTCAGAGGCAGAAAACTCGAGATAAGTTGCTGGGTTTTCAAGCAGTATGCTTCGCTTAAGCACATCTTGTACTTGATCAATATGCGCGCATACACGATCCAATGTTTCTTGCGTATAAGGCAAGGGAAGCAAATCGTTGTAATACGTTCCGTCATGACTTGACCAAGCCAAGTGCTCAGAAAAAGATTCGGGTTGGTAGCGATCGATGAGCGTCTTGAGCCTTGTCAAATGAATTCGATCGAGTTCATCCTCGCCACCAATCGATAAACCCACTCCATGCAGTGATAAGGGGTATTCAGCCCGAATCAGACTCAGAAAATGATGCATGGGGCCACCGGCCATCATGTAATTTTCGGCATGGATTTCAAAGAAGCCAATATCAGGCTGCGTCTGAAGAATGTCGCGAACATGTTCAGGCTTAAGACCAATTCCTGCACGCCTAGGAAGCGAAGCATGAAAAATTTCTTGCATATCTTTCAAAAGCGAATGATCAACACCCTATTTCAGCCTGTGACGAACCGCCACGAGCGCCAAGAAAGAGAGGGTTGCTGCGAGCGCTAAATAGTACCCCACAAACTCTAAGCCATAGTGTGTAGCGAGCCAAGTAGCAATATAAGGCGCGAGTGAGGCCCCCAAAATTCCTGCCAAGGTAAAGGCTAAAGATGAACCGGTATAACGCACTTCTGTTGGAAAAAGTAAGCCTAACGCGGTGCCTAGTGGCCCATACGTAAAGCCCATCAGCAGTAAACCCAATGCCAAAAACACCACGGTCATTGTCCAGTTTGCCACCGTAAATAGTGGGGCAAAGAACAGTCCAAAAGTGATGACCGCAAGCATCGCCCCCATTAAAACTCGAGTACACCCATAACGATCGGCCAACCGCGCGGATAGAGGAACTCCAATTGCAAAAAAAACCACCGCAATCATTTGCGCAATCAAAAAACTAGACCGCGGATAATGCAGCACAGAAGTGCCCCAACTTAGGGTAAACACCGTCATCAGATAAAACAGCGCAAAAGTAGTGATAGAAAGCAAAGTGGCAAATATAAGTGTACGGGTATGCGCTTTGAAGACTTCCATTATGGGCATTTGCACGCGCTGATTATTCTTCATTGTCGCAAGAAATTCTGGAGTCTCTTCGATCTTTAAACGAACGTATAAACCTACAAACACCAATACTGCACTTGCAATGAAGGGAATACGCCAGCCGAACTCAAAGAATTCCTGATCGGTTAAAACATTACTCAAGATTAAAAAAGTCCCACTTGAAAGCAAGAATCCAATGGGAGCACCCATTTGCGGAAACATGCCATACCAAGCGCGCTTTCCTTCGGGCGCATTTTCAGTGGCCAGCAGCACGGCACCGCCCCACTCTCCACCCAAACCCAATCCTTGTCCAAAGCGGAACAAGGCTAAAAGAATGGGAGCCAAAATTCCGATCGATTCATAAGTGGGTAAAAAACCAATCGCCACCGTAGACGGCCCCATGGTCATTAGCGCAGCAACCAAGGTCGCTTTTCGCCCGATACGATCGCCAAAATGACCAAATAAGGCAGCGCCGACCGGGCGTGCAAAAAACGCCAACGCAAAGGTGGCCAAAGATTGCAGGATTGCTGTATTGACATCACTTGAAGGAAAAAAAAGCTTTGGGAACACCAAAACAGCTGCGGTGGCATAGATATAAAAATCAAAAAACTCAATGGTTGTTCCGATTAAGCTTGCCGCCAATACGCGTGCAGCCGAATTACCTTGGCTCATCCTCATTTCCTCTTATTATATTTTTGTCCTGTACCTTTTTCATCAACGGAGGCAGAGTGAACGACGCAATGCCCTGTTAAGCTCAGGAAGAAAACCAATAAGTGTACTCGATATCAACCTTGGGCTCTGCTTGTAATAAACTATTACCTTCCTATTTTCACTTCTTTCCGATCTCCCTCGCCCTATTGATGATGGCGCAACCCACTATTTAAAGGATGTTCATGATGAACCCCCGCACTTCGCAGCGCTGTACGCCTCAACTATCCAAGATTGCTTTATGGATTGGATTTGCTTCACTGTGTATCAGCGCTGAAACATGGGCGGGTGCTTTTTATCTTCCCTCCGGTGAAAGCGTGAGTGGATTAGGTAGAGGGTTTGCAGGACAAGCAGCCAGGGGATGGGATGCGGGTGCGGCGAACAGTAACCCTGCTGCCATGACGCAATTAGAAAGCAATCAATGGGTGGGCGGTATGGTGGGTTTGTATCCCGATATTTCATTGCGTGACTCGGGAAGCACAACCTTAGTCACTGGAAGTGCTGTTCCTAGTGGGACCACAACAGGAAATGTCACCAATTTCACTGGCCTTCCAGACTTTGCTTATGCGCGCAAAATGGATTCTGAAAGTAACACCTGGTTAGGTTTTGCGTTCTCGGCCCCGTTTGGTTTGGGAATTAAATATTCCCCCCCATTTACAGGTCGCTATGACGCCATCGAGTCCCACCTTCGTGTCATGGATTTAGCTGCCACGCTTGGAACTCAAGTCAATTCATGGCTTTCCTTAGGCGGCGGCATACACCTGCAGCGCGCCGATGCCCAACTGGAATCAGCAGTAGTTGATGCAGTGCGCGATGGCGACATCAAAGTTCGGGGCAGTAGCTATGCCTTCACGGGTCAAATCAGCGCCCACATCAAACCGAGTCAAGATTGGCAATTAGGTTTGGACTATAAAACAGGGGCATCCCATAACGAAAAAGGGGAAGCGTTCGTTGTGATCCCTTCCTATGGGATCTCGGGGACTTATGGTTCTAGTGTTCGGGTCAATCTTCCTGATATTGCTACCGCATCGGCGTCTTACAGCTTAAGCCCTTCCATCAAGTTATTAGCTGAAGCGCGATGGTTTACCTGGTCGCGCTTCCATGATCTGAGCATTTATATTCCAAGCCTGAGCGCCCTTTCTCCACTTGTGCGCCAGGAGCAATATCACAACAGCTATTCAGCTGCTTTGGGTGCCGAATACGCACTCAGTCCCGCATGGACTCTGCGTGCTGGATATATGTTTGATCAAACACCAACAAATCCGTCTAACCGCTCTGTAGCGGTTCCTGATTCAGATCGTCATTGGTTTGGGGTGGGTGCTTCTTGGAGTTTTATGCCAAGTTGGGTGGTAGATCTGACCTATGCGCATATTCAGTTTGAACCCGTCACGATCAATCGCAATGTACTGAGTACTTTTGGCAATGTGACTCAAATGACAGGGCAACCCACCGTAGACATGGTTGGCGTGGCTTTGCGTAACGCATTCTAAGGCTCGAGACTGAGTACAAAATGAGAATTACTTCTCTGTCATGGTCCATACTCCATCCCAATTTTCTTGGGGTGGCGCATAACGAAGCTGACCAATGCGTTCTAAATAAAGTGCAGACGGGCCATCAGTCGGACGAAGTTGCAGAACCGCTTTAAATGCTTTTTCTGCATCATCCCAATGCTGAACTCGATAGGCATCCATCCCAGATTGATAGAGGCTCAGCATAGACTCGTATACTGAGCGCTCTGTCCCTTTAAGGTGGCCTGCAACCTCAAAGATCGTAACGGGTTCGTTTTTTCCTTTAACGCGAAGCTTGTCTACCTCTCGTAGCAAAGTAGGACGCTTGAGGCGTGTCGCCAGGCTCTCACTGATTAAAATAGAGGTACCGTAAAACTTGTTTGCTCCCTCTAAGCGTGACGCCAAATTCACGCTATCTCCAATCACCGTGTACTCCATACGTTTGGGCGAACCAATATTTCCAACAACGACTTTACCCATAGCCAGGCCAACACCAATATGAATGGGCTGCAGACCTTTATCTTCCCTTTTTTGATTGAGTTGCTCGAGCTCTGCCATCATTTCTTCTGCGGTAATGACCGCGCGATCAGCATCGTCATCTGCCGTAAAGGGTGCGCCAAATAAGGCCATCATGGCATCACCAATATATTTATCCAGAATACCTTTATGTTTGAAAATGACGTCTACCATTTCGGCGAAATATTCATTCAGCATATTCACTGTGCCTCGGGCACCCAACTTTTCTGAAAGTGTAGTGAAACTGCGAATATCAGAAAACAGGATGACGATTTCCTGATCTTTACCGCCCAATTGATCCTCACCACCCGCCAATAACTGCTCGGCTACTTCTACGCTCATGTAGCGAGCCATCGTCGTTTTGACGCGTTTTTCGGTTGTGATATCTTCAAGCACCAACATGGTACCAATCGACTCCCCCTCTAAGCCAATCAGTGGCGTGGATACCGCGTTAACGGATTTTTCAATTCCATGCCATTTAAGGGTGTAATCCACATTGAGTTGACGAGTTTGAGTGGCCTTGGCACGCTCCAGTGATTCAATAATCCAAGGGTTCTGATGACCCAAGGCCATTGCATGGTCTTCAATATGCTTTCCTACCATCGGAATAGAGTCAATTTCGAGAATTTCATAAGCCGCTTGATTCACGCTGGCAATCACACCCTTCTCATCAATTGTAATCAAGCCGTTTGAAGTACTTTTCAGAATACTTTCGTTGTAGTTATTCACCTTTCTGACTTCATCAAGTAGGCGACTATTATCAAGAGAGATCCCTACTTCAGCAGCGAAAGCGCGCAATCGAATTTCATCCTTAGGAGAAAAAGTCTTGCCATTGGCTTTATTTAATACTTCAACAACACCAATTATTTGACCTTTTTTACCTACCACAGGCATTGCAATCATGCTTTTCGTTCTGTAACCCGTAGCCAAGTCAACAGATCGGTTGAAGCGAGCATCATCATAAGCGTCGACTAAATTAATGACCTTACCTTCACGGTATACAGTTCCGGCTATGCCTTCAGATGAAGACAATCGGATTTCTTTAACTTCTAGTTCTTCAGCAAACCGAGACCACAACTCACCCGTCTTTTCGTCATAGAGAAGCAAAGTACTGCGATCTGCATCAAGGAGTAATGTGGCGCTTGTCATAATGCGAGAGATCAACACATCAATTTCTATTTCACCTGCAAGATCGTGGGTGACCTCAAGCATGTGGATCTCTTCACGTAAGCTATCCACCATCTTGTTAAAACCGCGGAATAAATCAGCATATTCATCTGTTGTGGTGATATCCAGTTTTGCCTCGAGATTACCCGCCTCAATCTTTTTCATGGCATCCACCAATCGTTTGGCTGCATGAGAAACATCACTCGCGGTGAGGGCAGACATAATCACCGCTGCAACTCCTGTCACAATGGTGACACCACTCAACCAAATCCATAAAGGAATGAGTTGCTCAGTGGTGGCAACAACCCCAAGATCCCCCAGCAATACATTGACTTTGACCAAGGTAGATCCGGCAAAGAACACCATAGGTATTGCAGCCAAAAACAAGGACAAATAAATGAGCTTGTATCTCAGCGGCACAGCAATAGGTCGACTGATGGATTCAATTTGCCCAAATGAATCTGAATAGGACTCCAACCTTGCAACAAGGGGGGGAATGAGTTTGTTCAGTGAGAAATATTCAATGATTGCGTGAACTGGAGCTGCAAAAAATACTATGCAAGCTGCGGTGGTATAAATTTGCCAGGTTGCAAATCCAAAATTGAGTGTGCTGTTATAGCTGATCAAGGTTCCAATCAAGGAAATACAGGCCAAAGGACCGTGTAAGAAAGTGACACGTAAGAAAGAGAAGAACGGAAGATTAAGGAGGGCCGTCAAAGCAGAATCGATGTCATGCGATGAAACAGGTTTTTTTTGCTCAACCGCATCGAGCACAACGCGGATGGGCTTGCTATGTCGAGCAATTAAAAATATATCGGGCCCGATAAATACGAAGGTCGCAACGGGAAGAGACATCATAAACAAAAACCACTTTTCAGTGGTCATGTCTAAACCCAAATACATCAGCACCATCACTACACCTGTAGCAGTGACAGTGCCGTAAATGTAAATTCTAATCAGTTGCCAAAGAAAAGCGCCGGGTAATAAGGTTTTCATTACTACTTGTAAGCGCTAGAACGTATGCTCATATTTTCCATTTAAAATTAAGATCCTCGAGCCATCTTGTAAACCAAACGATCAAAAGCCTGCTTAATGTTTTCAACATAGGGGTTTTTAAACTTAAACATCTCTTCTTTTTCATCATGCACAAGCATAGTGGCATTCGCTTCGAATACCAGTATTCTATTTTGTGAGTCAATGCCACAGTCAATTCCACAGTAATCTAAATGCGTAGCGGCGGCTATCTGTTTTAATGCTTCCAGATGACTTGGTGTAAATAAGGGACACGCGCCCTTAAGAAAGACTTCTTCCTCACTTCTCATCCAATCGTGATTGCCCATGTCTGTTCTGAAATAATGAACAAGCCAATCTGTATGGATAGCAAGGTGATAGGGGAAGATTTCACCATCAATACATATCCAACGGTATTTTCTAAAATAGCCATCAGAGGACTGATAATTGACGTATTCCGTCACGTAATAAATATCGCCTGGGCGCTCTTCCATAAAGCTATGGATTGCAGCGATATCATCACATTTTTGAACCGCGTCCCCTCCATGCGTTCCCGCAAGGCGAACCAAGATAGGCAGATCAAAATGTTCGGGCAGCGCACTCATACCACCAGATTTCAAAAGAGCACCCTCTACCCGGATCGTTCTGGGTACTTTGCAAAGCGGTGTATTCTCTAAACGATGGGCGATGCTTTCTCTATCCGTTGCAAGAATCTTTCTGGGGTGATTGATCGTGGGACGATTCAATGCATCACAAATCTGCAGCGCATGGGGAAGAATTTCCTGACCATTATCTGCATCACCAATCACGTTAATAATGACATCACCCTTTAGTTTTAAGGCGTCCCTATCCTGTTCCCACTCATTGGGGATCACACAATAAAAGTGGCGCTCAAAACCTGCTTGGCCTAGCAGATAATTGATGGGGGTAGACCCCGCAAACGGTGCATCGAGCACCACAACTGAAAAATCTGCCGGTGATTTATTCGCCATCCAGGTGATAAACGGTTTTTGTTGCTTAAATCGACGATAGGCCTCTAATGCTAAATCTTGATTTTTCATACGCAGGTGCGCATTACCCAGCTCTACATACACTTCTGCACTATTTGGGGTGAGCACGATCAAGCGATTAAGGAGTTCAAGGCACTCCTCGTTTTTGATATTCAAATGCCCAAGAAGTTGCGACAAGGCCATGATAGGCAATGGCGAATCGGGATGAATTTGAAGTGCATTACGCAGACAAAGCTCTGCGTCACCCCAGACCTCTAACT
This sequence comes from uncultured Ferrovum sp., assembly GCA_903905585.1. Classification (GTDB taxonomy): domain Bacteria; phylum Pseudomonadota; class Gammaproteobacteria; order Burkholderiales; family Ferrovaceae; genus CAIVHB01. The sequence continues at coordinate 107,573 of CAIVHB010000059.1, forward strand.
TTCTGAAGGTATTCCCCAAATTAATCCATGCTTCCATATACTGAGGATTGAGCTCAACAGCACGATGGTAGTAATTGCGTGCCTCTTGCAATTGCAGCACACCAAAAAAAGTATTACCCAAATTGTTGTAGGCAATTGCATTTTTGGGATCTATTTGAATAGCACTCTGGTGACATACAAGCGCTTCTTCGTGGCGCATACATTCTGTGAGAAACTGCCCCAGTCGGGTCAGGATGCTCGCTGACTTAGGATTGATTTCTAGTGCTTTTCGATATGCCTGCTCTGCCTCAGCGTGTTGCCCCAAATTTTGATGAGCTTGGCCAAGATCAAGATATAAATCTGCATCTCTGGGTGCAAGTTTCACGCCTCGCAGCAATGCAATGACAGATTGTTCCGATTGGCCTATGGCTAAAAGCCCCTTGCCCAGTGCTTTCCATGAAATAGGGGCCATGGGGTAGCGTTCAGAAAGAGTTTTTGATTTTGTAACAAGTTGCGCCCATTCGCCCTTGGAAGATAAAGCAACCAACTCGTTCACGAGAGGCATAGGAACCACAGCCTTGCCTCCTGCTACGCCCTGAAATCCTTTTTTACCAGCCACGGCAGATACCTTTTATTTGGGGATAGATCAAAAATTAACGCTATTGTTGGTTTTGTTGTTGAAAGTGCGCCATAAACTCAACTAAGTCTTCAACCGCATGTTGTGTCACGCCGTTGTAGAGAGAGGCTCTCAAACCGCCAATTGCGCGATGGCCATTCAAGCCAGAGAACCCTGCAGCACTCGATTCCTCTAAGAACCTCTTCTCTAGCTCTGGGGTATCTAGGTTGAAGGCAACGTTCATTAATGAACGGTCGTGCTTGGCACTTCTTCCCAGATAGAAAGAAGCGCTGTTGTCGATTGCTTGATAGAGCAAGGCAGCTTTAGCTTCGTTTATCGCATTCATATTAACGAGCCCACCGATATCATTTTTCAACCATCGGGTGATCAGCAACACAACATAAATAGCAAACACCGGAGGGGTATTAAAAATTGATCCTGCTTTAATATGACTACGATAGTCTAGAAACTCAGGAAGATCATCTTTGCATCGCGCGACCAAATCTTTACGCATCACCACGATCGTCACACCCGCTGGTCCTAAATTCTTTTGGGCATGGGCGTAGATCATCGAAAAACGATTGGCCTCACAAGGCCTAGAAAGAAAATCAGAGGACATATCGCAGATACGTGGCACGGACTCTAAACCCAAGATGCGCTGAAATTGAATGCCTTCTACTGTTTCGTTAGAAATATAGTGAAGATACGGGGCTTCGGGTGAAAACGAGAGTTCATCGTCATTGGGCAGGCGAGCGTATTGTTCACTTTCCCCACTCCAAAGCGTTTTAATGGGTCCAATATGTTTTGCGTCTGTGACCGATTTACCGCTCCAATATCCCGTGAGCAAATACTCAGGCAAACCAGGCGCTGTCCCCATCAAGGACATAGCGATCGTTGAAAACTGTTGTGTAGCGCCACCCTGCAGAAAAAGCACATGGTAGTCATCATTCAGACCCAGCAAAGACAGGACATTGTGTTCTGCTTCAGCAATGACATCAGCAAACCACTTCGAGCGATGGCTGATACCTAAAATAGACAGGCCTGCGTCGGGGACGGTGTGAATAGATTCCTGAACTTGCCTCAACACGTTTTCAGGCAATGCTCCGGGGCCACCTGAAAAGTTACGAAGGTTTCGGATGTTGGTATTCTCAAGATTCATATGCAATCCTCTGTTAGAGAATGATACAAACCCTGAACACATGGATGATTCTTCAAAATAGAGGCTAAAAACCGATTAAATAAGGAATATTGATTATATCGATTAATGAATTTGCTGACCGCTCCTTTTGTTACACTTGGTAAACAATAACAGTGCTTTTGACCAATAATGAGAATGTCCGCGAGGAGTTCAACATGAATGAAAGCGATATGCCAAACTCTGTTGATTTAGGAGATGCGCGAGTAGGCTTATCCATTGGAGAGCAATTGCGCAAAATGAGGATGCAAGCTGGCTATGATATGGAATCCTTTGCGCAGGCCATCAATGTATCGGTCGCGCAATTGAGTCAACTGGAAAGCAATCAAGGTTTTCTATTCCGCGACTACAAAGCTTCTGCTTTGGCCTTGCGTCGCGCCTTTACCTTGCTTGAGACGGGTGATACCCCTCATAGCGATAGTTAACTTATCCGCTATTTCGAAGCCCAGCAGCAACGCCGTTTATAGAAATATGAATGCCCCGCCGCACCCTTCCATCGGTTTCACCATTGCGATGACGCCTGAGAAGCTCAATCTGCATCAAATTGAGAGGGTTCATATAAGGCGTTCGGTTTTTGATGGCCAAGCCTAGCATGGGGTTATCTGCCAGCAAGTCTTCAGCGCCATTAATCATCAGAAGCGCATCTCGGGTAGCATGCCACTCATTCGATAAGCGAGAAAAAATACGGTCGCGTAGCGCAACATCAGGAACAAGTTCTGAATAGCGGGAAGCAATGGCCAAATCGCTCTTGGCCAAAATCATATCCATATTGGATAACTGGGTACGGAAAAAAGGCCAAACGGCATGCATGCGTTGCAGCCTAGCCAAACCGTCATTATTCTCTTCCAGCCAGGCCTTAATGGCCGAACCAAATCCATACCAACCCGGCAACATTAGACGACATTGCGCCCAAGAAAAGACCCAAGGAATAGCCCGCAAATCTTCAATGCGCTCAGACGCTTTGCGCGAGGCTGGGCGACTACCAATATTGAGATGCGCAATTTCAGAGATGGGGGTGGAGGCCCAGAAATATTGTGTAAAACCGGGGGTCTCATACACCAGGTCGCGATAAGCCTGAAATGCTAATTCAGAAATACGCTCCATAATGCCGTAGAAACCTTCGGCACTCTCTGCATGGTTTTCATTGTCCAATAAGGTTGCCTCCAGGGTGGCGGCAACTAAAACCTCAAGGTTACGTCTTCCTACATCGGGTTTGCCATATTTAGAAGCAATCACTTCGCCCTGTTCAGTGATACGAATTTGGCCTGACACAGCACCGGCGGGCTGGGCCAAAATAGCCTCATACGAAGGCCCTCCTCCTCTCCCTACCGAACCACCTCGGCCGTGAAATAATCGTAAGCGCACTCCGGCTTGTGCAAAAACTTTGGCAAGCTCAATTTCAGCTTTATAAAGTTCCCAACCTGAGGTGAGAAAACCACCATCTTTATTCGAATCAGAATAACCCAACATCACTTCCTGCTCCTCTCCACGCAGGCGAATTAATTGACGAAACAGTGGGATAGCCAGAATTGCAGCCATCGTAGTACTGGATTGCCTGAGGTCTTCAATCGTCTCAAATAAGGGAATCATGTTCATGTCTAGATGAGGTTGCTTGCCTGGTATCAATAGCCCTGCCTCTTTCAGCAGCAATGCAAGCTCCAGCAAGTCAGACACACCATCTGTTTTAGAGATAATGCAATTAGGCAGCGCAGCACTTCCAAATCGTGATTTCAGTTCGCGCGCCTTGAAGAATATCGCTAACTCTCCTTGCGTTTCCTCTGAATACTGTTGATACGGGGAATACAACAAACGCGGAACGGTGAGCTCGGTTTGAAGCAACTGTATGCGCTGGTCTTCATTCAAAGACAAATAATCCTCACACGCTCCGGCATGCAAAAGAAGTTCAGCGACCGTGCGCTCATGCACATCCGAGTTTTGTCTTAAATCAATTGGGGCCAAGAAAAAACCAAAGACTTGAACCGCGCGCATGAGTTTTCTGAGCCGTCCACGCGCGAGGCGGGTGCCCCCATTTTGCATCAGCGACTGCGCCAACACTTTTAGGTCGGCATAGAACGCATCACCATTTTCATAGGCGGGGATTTCTTCAGAATGCTGTGCCGGATTCTCTAAAGATACCGATGTTTGACTGAGTTTGGCGTGAATGAAGTTTAATGCAAGTCGGTATGGTTCATCAGCACGATGCGGAGAACGATCAGGAGATTGCTCAGCCAGCACCTCTAGTTCCGGAGAAACCGTAGCAAGGAGAATAGACAAGGGCAATTCTGTGCTCAATGCATCGAGTTCTGAAAGATAGAACTGGATTGCAGCAGAAGACTGTAATCCCATTGCCTGCTCAAGAATCGGCGCAGTCACGAAAGGATTACCGTCTCGATCTCCGCCTATCCATGCGCCTACTTTAAAGAATGAAGCAAGCTCCCAAGCGTTCTTGGGGTAACGGGTTCGCAATAAATCTTCAAAGTGGCAGTACATACGCGGTACTTCACTAAAGAAGGTTTTATCGTAGTAAGAAATCCCATTTTTTACTTCATCTAAAACAGTCAATCTTTCTCGTCGCAGCATCCTGGTCTGCCACATCGTGATGATGCTGTCTTTTAGGTTCTCTTCACTCTCTAGAATTTCTTCTGAAGTTTGCGCGATGCGATCACGTGCTTCGAGCAATTCTGCAATACGCTCCTGTAAACCCAAAATACTTTTACGCTGAACTTCTGTAGGATGCGCCGTGAGTACTGGGCTAACATAAGCAATATCGAGGACTTTTTTTATGGTGGCGGGCAATACACCCGATTCAGCAAGACGATCCAAGGCGCACTCTAGGCTTCCTGATAACGCAGAAGAAGAATGACCAGATTGCTTGCGATGCAGGCGAATGTGATGCTGATCTTCGGCAATATTCACCAAGTGCAAAAAGTATGAAAAGGCACGAACAACAGAGATCGATGACTCTTGTGGTAGACCATTCAGGGCCTCTGCCATCTCGATATCCGAGCTAGAATCACGAGATCGCGTAAATCGAATGGCGTGTTGCCTAATGCGTTCGACAACAGAAAAAACCTGTTCACCCTCAATTTCTTTAATAGATTCGCCCAGTAGTCGGCCTAACAGTCTGATGTCCTCACGAAGAGGAATATCGCTATCCGGCAAGTGAGGGCTTGGGATATTCGCTGAGGATAAAGAAAGATTCATGACTCACCTTTACTTATTTTCGATGACTTTGCCCAGCAAGCGGTTCATTAGAGTGGGAGGGCCACTGATCAGGGAAGGTTTAGTTTCTTTACCTGCTAACTTACCCTGTTTTCCAAATGGGTTTTCTTGGCTCTTACGAATATCCAGCTTTTTCCCTTTAAACTTTTCTAAATCTGTTTTTTTCATAATTTTCAGTATAGCCTTGTAAACAGCTTGAAATGATCAGATTTATTGCATAGGGTGAATTTAAAAATGATGAATAGCGGAGATCATGAAAGGAATGGGTAAAAAAACCATCCTGATCGTGTTGTGCTTTCAGTTGACGGGTTGCGCGGTCGTAGCATCTGTAGGCGGAGGCAGCGCCGCGACGATTCAGGCAGCTCAAACTATTGACGCCGCAAAATTAAGCGCAGATGCCTTAAGTGGCGCAACAACCGGAAAAACAATTACCGACCATGCAATTAGCTTCGTTGCAGATCAAGACTGCACCCTATTCAATCTGTTAGATGGCAAACCGATGTGCGTGGAATATGGCTTCCGCCAAAAGTCAGAGGAGCTTGCCTCAGTTCAAACATCCGCTCCAATTCCAGTCGTGACGATTAACCCCCTTACTTTGCAGCGATCAGACCACTAAATCTCATGAACCGCGTCAATGTCTCAGCCTTGGCCTTTGTTTGTATTATTTGTATTGGCAAAGCTTTTGCCAAATGTGAAGACCCGCCCGCACCGGGCGTGGATTGGAGAGGGTGTTATAAGCACAATGCAGATCTTAAAAAAGCCAATCTCAGCAAGGCCAACCTCACCCTGACTGAGTTTGTGGGAGCCGACTTATCGAATGCTAATCTGACAGGAGCAACCATGGACTGGGCCGTTCTGACCAATGCCAAGGTCACGGGCACTATCTTTAAGCAAGCCTATTTAGGCTACGCCACCTGGACAGACGGAACCCCCTGTCGGGGAGGGCAATATGGTCAATCGGTTGGCAAATGCGACCACTAAGTTTTTGAGTTCCCCCCCGCAACCAGCATGGCTTGCACTTCTTCAGGCGTAAGCGCTTTGATTGAGGCCGCGATGATCCCTAAAGGCGTTGAGGGCCATTCTGGATCAATGTCCCATTTCCAATTTTTACGCCACGCCATGAACTCTGAAGGAGGCATCGGTTTAGCTATTTCATACCCTTGCCCAGACTCAGCCCCCAAGAACGTAGCCATTTCTAGGAGCGCTAAGTTCTCCAATCCTTCAACCACCACACTCTGGCCTAAAACATGCGCCATTTGAATTAAGGCGGTGATGAACTGAACTGATTTGTAGGGATCTTTTTCTGCCCCTTTAACGAGATTTTGATCAATCTTAACGCTATGAAAAGGAACGGTTCTAAGACGGCTTAAACTACTGTATCCAGAGCCAAGATCATCCATCACCAGTTCCACACCCAATTCAATCAACTCACTGACCAGACCATCCCTGGAATTAGCCCAGGAAGAATCCCCTTCTGTTTCTAGTAACTCAAGGTGAATTTTTTTAGGGGATATACCGGCTTGCTTTAAAGACCTTTCAAGACGTTTTGTAAAGTGTTGGGTAAGCAATACACCTATGGGTAAATTGAGACTGATCGAAAGATCGTTTAAGCCTTCCTCACTCCATTTTTTAAGCCATTCTAGGCCCACACGTAAACTTTCTTCAAAGAGCATCGCTAATTCAATAGGGCCAAAACTTGGCAAGAACTCTGCAGGACTTAACACTCGCGTGGTGTCTTGCATACGCGCCAAGAACTCCACTTTATCGACTTTACCGGTCTTTAAATCAAGCAGCGGCTGAATGTTAAAGTGCAATTTGTCTTTAGCCAATAAAGTATGGATATGTTGGCGATGCTCCCAATCTGTCAGCCGATTATCCGATTCGGTATTGCGGTGTTCTAACAAATCTGTCGCTAAATGTCGCAACGATTCCAGCCAAAAACCAGCGCCAGCAGAATTAAACTGACAGGGATAATTGCCATACAGTGTCAGCACTGAACTGGGATAACCAAATTTATCCAAGATAGGAATCGCTACGATACTTCTCGGCAATCCCATTCCACCTAAAGATTGATCCTCACTTTCTGGCCCTCTTAGGTTCAAGCAAATTTCAATGCGTCCCGTTTTCCATGCGCGAGCACGCACGCCCACATTAGCATCACTGCGAACAGCAGGCCCCTGGCCATACTCAATCAGGGCATTGAGTTCATGCAGATGACTTCCTTGCGCAAACTGGGTAATGTACCCACCCTTGATAGCCGGTCGGCCTAAAGTTGCAGCGGAAATAGAGGCTATTTCAGATAAATACTGCAGCAAGGCATCAGGTCGATTTCCATTCTCGGCCCAGGCGGGAATCAAAGCCTCAAGTAATGAAAGAGATCGTAGCGCATCTTTATCTGCCATGCTTCTGCCCATCTGATTGGCTTGAAGCTCCTCTACCAATCGATTCTGAATAATACTGGTGACCGCCAGTCGGGCATTAAAGCGCCAGGGTAAAGCTTTGATGAGCGGCTGGAGCATGCTCGAAAAACGATCCAAGGCAGCGATCATTTCAAACTCATCTAAGCCTAATAGGCTGTGAATTTTTCCGAGAGATTCGCCCTCTTGAATATGCTGCTGCTCGTTCAGATCAGGCCTGACAAGACGCTCAAAACGTGATCGTTGTAAATGTAAAAACTCTTCTTTCTCGCGTTCTGTCAGGCACAACGAAATGATATTTTCAGAGGCCTCTTCTTTTTTTTGAAGCGCATTTTCATTTTCACTCAGCTGCGACTGAATATCTAAAACATAAGGCATGGCATCTGTTAAAAGCTTGCTAGCATCCTTACCGTAAGGCTCAAGTGAACCCAACTGCTCTGATTCAGGATCAGTGATCGCATCCGCCAAAGCCCACCATTTAGTGCGCTCTAATTTGATCGCTTTAATGGCAAGTAGCGCATGGTCAGCCAAACGCAGAAGACCATCCGCATCCTCTCCGTCTTTAGGAAAAAGGGCCACGCCCATGCTCATCCCAATTCCAATTCGCTTCCCCACAATCGGCTGAAAGGATTGTGCCGTGCATTCTTTTAAGCGCTCGGTAATGACTTCCAGTTCTTCTAATGTATTGTCCGGATCTAGGTTATTTAAGAGCAGAACAAACTCATCCCCACCTAAACGCGCGAGAAAGTCATGGCGTCGCATGCGACGCTGCATCCTCCCGCTGTAAGCCTTCAACAGATTGTCACCTGCATCATGGCCTAAATCATCATTGACAGACTTAAAGCCATCCAAGTCAATCATTCCTATGGCCAGCGCCCGGCCATTTACTTCAGCACGTTTAATCGCCCGCGATAACTCCTGTTCTAAGGCACGGCGATTAGGCAAACCCGTCAGAGCATCATGCATAGATTCGAATTGCATTTTCTCTTCTGCTTGACGACTTTCAGTGATGTCACGCCAATGCAAAGTCAATATCGTTTCATCCGCCAGCTCATGATGAAACTTAGACAGCGTGGCCTCAACCCAGATCGCTTTGGCTTCAGAACCATGACACAGCCAATCAAAGCGTTGGGGTTTTTCTGAGCGAGCCTTATCGATGAACTGAGTCAGGATAGGTTCAGAAGGACGACCATCTGCCTGTTCTTTGGGAGAGATCATCGCGACTGAAGTGGGCAATAATTCTGCTTTTGCTCGGTACCCTAAAACATGGAGAGCGGCTTCATTGCAATCAATTAATTCCCCATTATCCATCAGCCACATTGGGTCTAAGGCATGGCCAAATAATTGCTGAAAAGGAACCATACAAGGATGGGGATTATTCATGATTCACATACTCATTGCATTGAAGAGAATTCCGCACGATGGGGCGGAGCTAAAAAACGTTCAAAAAAGTTGGTGCTGGTTGCCTGCCCTATTGCATCGACAGAGGTCTCACGAAGTCGCGCTATTTCTTCAGCGACATAACGCACCAAAGCAGGATGATTGAGCTTGCCGCGAAAAGGTACGGGCGCAAGATAGGGGGAGTCTGTCTCGATTAACATGGAATTGAGCGGGACGCGCTGTGCCACTTCCTTTAAAGCGACTGCATTTTTAAAAGTCACAATACCTGAAAAGGAAATCAAAAACCCCAGATCCATGGCTTGTTGGGCGATGTCCCAACTTTCGGTAAAACAATGCATGACACCCCCTACTGCATCCGCACCTTCCTCTTTGAGGATACGAATAGTATCTTCTGCAGCGGACCGGGTATGGATAATTAAGGGTTTTTTGACTTCCTTAGCCGCTCTAATATGAGTACGAAAACGCGCTCGCTGCCATTCAAGGTCACCCTGAAGGCGATAATAATCAAGCCCTGTCTCGCCAATCGCAACCACCTTAGGATGCGCCGCTAAAGTCACTAATTGCGCAACTGAGGCTTCTTCTACATCCTCATAATCGGGGTGAATGCCAACAGAGGCAAAGAGATTGGGGGTGGATGCGGCAAGCGCTAAAACACCAGGCAAGCCCTTGAGGCTTACCGCAACACACAGCGCATGCGTGACCTGATGCGCTTGCATCTCATCGAGGAAGCTTTGCAAACCTTCCCTTAGTTCAGGAAAATCAAGATGGCAATGAGAATCAACAAACATAGACTTTTATATTCTTGAAGAGGGAAAACTCTAAAAGTCTAAACGTATATCAAACTTTTATTGCAATACTGCACAATAATCGTTTAATAAATCGTCACAAAACAACCTCGGATTGACGGGCTGATGAGATTGATAGCGGGCAATCCGGAGTTTTTTTTCCCAATCCAAGAGTCTCCCGAGATCTAATCGTGATGCTAAAGCCTTAAGCCTCATCGCGTGCTCTGGATTAAATCGAATCGGGGCATTGTGCTTTTTGGCTAATAAGTCATAACACCAGCACTGCATCCAATCAGTCCATAGCGCCACATTGTCTCGATTTGCTTTTTCGGATATCCCATAGGGGTCGTGCTCTAGTTTGCTGAGTTGATCCATGAACTCTCGACGCGCTTGTTGTTGATCGGCGTCTGCCAAGGCAAGCGCTCTAAAAGGCCGTCCGGCTGCTTGTGTTAGAAGGCTATCAGGGGAAGACACCCCCTCCTCTTCTAGCCATGACTTGGCTTCAGGTAATGACGGGAGAGGGACACTCACGTTTAAACATCGGCTTAAAATCGTTGCGGGCAAACGTCGGGCATAACTGCTCACCAAAATAAAACGCGTACCAGCCGGAGGCTCCTCTAGGGTTTTAAGGAGCGCATTGGCCGCAGCCATATTGAGTGCTTCAGCAGGCTCAATCAGCAAGACCCGGGGACCTCCACGATGTGTGGTCAGCGAAAAGAAGGCGGCCAAACCACGCACCGAATCAATCCCAATTTGCTCGCTCGCCCTTTTTTCGGGAACACTTTCTTCAGACTCTGTAGTCCCTGTTTCATCTTCAGCGCCTTGTTCTTGCATACGAGCGGGAGTAGTCAACCATCGAAAATCAGGGTGATTTCCAGCATGAAGCCACATGCAAGACTCACATTCACCACAGGCGCTTGCGTCTTGCTTAGGGTGCATACACAAGAATGCAGCGGCTAGAGCGCGGCCTAAGCGTTGTTTGCCAATACCCTCAGGTCCTGTGAGTAAAAAAGCATGGTGGCTCGATCCTTGATCCGGTCTTAAGCGGCTCCATATCGTCTCTTGCCAAGGCAAACGCATCCAGGTTTTTGCATTCATGATTTTAAAAATTTCTGCCTGAGGCCCTCTAATGCCTGCTCAATACGCATCCATACTGCATCTAAGGGTTGGGCTGCATTGAGCACCAAAAAACGCTCTGGGTAGTGCGCTGCACGCTGCAAATAAGCAGCTCTTACCCGATCGAAAAAACTAGTTTGCTCTAACTCAAAACGATCGCGATCCACACGCCCCGACAGCAATCGTTGTGCGGCCAGTTCTGGCGATAGATCAAATAGCAGAGTCAGATCTGGCTGCAAATGAGGATGTGTCCAAGTTTCAAGCGCTTCTACTTTTGCTACGCCAAGCTCGCGCCCGCCCCCTTGATACGCCACGCTCGCATCAGAGAAACGATCTGATAAAACCCATTCACCTCGCTCAAGAGCAGGAATAATGATTTGATGAATATGTTCCGCTCGACCTGCAAACATCATTAAGGCTTCGGTCTCTGCTTGCATAGGGGTATTGAGCACCAGTTCCCTAAGCTTTTCACCTAGCGGAGTCCCTCCAGGTTCGCGCGTATGCACCCACTTCAATCCGTGCTCTCCGATCCAGCGATACATGGCGGGCACATGCGTGCTTTTACCCGCGCCATCAATACCTTCAAGCGTGATAAAGGGGGCACGGTATGTTTGGTTCATTGGCTTTTACCATTACTGTGACGAAGATATTGGTTGATCGCACGTTCATGATCCGCCAGGTTATCTGAGAATTGATGAAATCCATTGCCTCGAGCCACAAAATATAGCGCAGCGGTAGGCGTTGGATGCAGAACCGCATTCAATGCATCTCGACTAATGAGGCCAATCGGCGTAGGAGGAAGGCCGCTGCGGGTATAAGTATTCCAATCTGTATCATCCAGCAGATCTTGATGGTGTAGCTTGCCGTGATAGCGATCGCCCATTCCATAAATTACGGTAGGGTCTGTCTGCAAACGCATTCCTGTTCGCAAGCGATTCATAAATACCCCAGCGATTAATGGTCTTTCCTGGCTTTGCGCAGTTTCTCTCTCCACAATCGACGCCAGAATCAAAGCTTCATAAACAGTTTGAAAAGGAAGATCTTTGGCACGCGACTTCCAGGCCTGATCCAAATCCTTTCTGAGCAATCGATAAGCGCGCTCTAGAATCGCCATATCACTTGTACCACCTGTATAAAAATAGGTATCGGCTCGAAACAATCCCTCAGGAATCGGGTGATCAGGAGAAAGCGGCAAATCTACTTTTAAACGGGTGAGCACAGCGCGATCATCTAAGGAAGCCAATTCATGTTTGAGCGAAGTTTCATCATTGAGCGTTGCACGAATATCCTTTAAGGTCAGCCCTTCGACCAGGGTCACCTCGTGTTGCTGGGCAGACCCCATAAATAAAGTGACATAAATATCAAATGGGGTAACTGGGCCCTCAAAAGCATAACTGCCCGCGCGCAAATGACTACTTTTAGGGCTTAGTCGCCCTAATAAAGAAAATAAGGTTGGGAATTGAAGTAAACCCTGGGCATTCAGATCCCTCGCCACACCGCGCAGCGTGCGACCTGAACTCAACTCAAAGCTATAGGGAGTAGACGGTAAGGGTTGCGCATCAAACAACCAAAAGCCGATCAAAACCAGACCCGAAAAAGTCGCCACGACAATACCCTTCAAAACGCGAGGTACCATCCTGGGCGATTTTCGGGCCATATGCGCTTAGGTGTAGCGCCGGAAAATTAAGCTTCCGTTCGTGCCGCCAAATCCGAACGAATTCGACAACACCGCATCGACTTTCATAGCGCGTGCAGTATGAGGTACGTAATCTAAGTCGCAACCCTCGCTGGCTTCATGCAGGTTGATGGTTGGGGGAACAACTTGATGATGAATGGCTAACACTGAGAATACGGCTTCAATGCCACCCGCAGCCCCTAGCAAATGACCCGTCATGGATTTGGTAGAACTCACCGCTAAACGTTTAGAGTGTTCGCCAAAACAAGTTTTAATGGCTTTTGTTTCTGCCAAATCGCCTACGGGTGTAGAAGTGCCATGCGCATTAATGTAGTCGATTTGATCCACATTAAGTTGTGCATTACGCAGCGCCGCTTGCATGCTGCGGACCGCTCCATTGCCGTCTTCCGGAGGGGCGGTGATGTGATGCGCATCAGCACTCATGCCATAGCCAGACAGTTCGCAGTAGATCTTCGCGCCGCGCGCCTTCGCATGTTCTAATTCCTCGAGAATCAAAACGCCTGCGCCCTCACCCATTACAAATCCATCTCGGTCTTTATCCCAAGGGCGGCTCGCTCCTTCGGGATCATCGTTACGCGTACTCAGCGCACGGGCAGCACCGAATCCACCTAAGGCAATTTCAGTGACCGTGGATTCTGCTCCACCTGCAACCATGACGTCTGCATCTCCGTACTCAATTAATCGTCCGGCATCACCGATACAATGATTTCCCGTTGTACACGCAGTGACGATGGAGAGATTGGGGCCTTTTAAGCCGTACATGATCGATAAATTGCCTGAGATCATGTTGATGATGCTGCCAGGAATGAAGAAGGGCGAAATTTTGCGTGGGCCACCTTCCATCATCGCACCGTGCGTATCTGCAATCATGGGCAAACCACCAATTCCTGAACCCACTAATGCGCCAATACGCTCAGCATTAGCCGGCTGTGCTTCGATACCCGCATCTTTCAAGGCTTCAATAGAGGCAGCCAAACCATAGTGAATAAAGATATCCATACGACGCAGCTCTTTAGCGGGCAGCACCGAGGAATCAAAATCTTTTACTTCTCCTACAATTCTAGAACCCAGTCGAGAGGAATCAAAGCGCGTGATAGGCCCAATTCCAGAACGACCAGCAGTGAGGTTTTCCCAAGCACGGGAAACACCGGTACCTACCGGAGAAACAATACCAATACCGGTGACAACGACGCGGCGACGAGTCATAAATTAGGACTCCAGAAGTAAAGACTTCACCCAGAATAGTGAGGAGCGAAATAAAGGGGAACCGCAAGAAAACCGGCGGCATGCAGCCGCCGGAACCATCCACACACCCCGAGTCTTAAGCCTTGAGGTGGGCTTTGACGTAATCAACGGCTTGTTGAACGGTAGTCAGTTTTTCAGCGTCTTCGTCGGGGATTTCGCACTCGAACTTCTCTTCCAGTGCCATCACCAGCTCAACCGTGTCGAGAGAGTCTGCGCCCAAATCATCCACGAATGAGGATTCGTTCTTGATATCCGCTTCTTTAACGCCGAGTTGTTCGGCAACGACCTTGCGGACGAGTTCTTCGATGTTTTCCATTCTTTCCCTAAGCCTTTCGTGTTGTGGAATTGATGCTCAAAAAAACGCGCTAAGTATACCAGATCCAAGACCTGATTAATCCATGAACATGCCACCGTTTACGTGAAGCGTGCTGCCCGTAATATACCCTGCTTCGCCTGAAGCTAAAAACCGCACTGCAGCAGCGACATCCTCTACCTCACCCAGTCTGCCAAGCGGAATACCTGCAAGCAAGACCTCTTGCTGTTCAGGGGCCAATCCCTTGGTCATATCGGTATCAATAAATCCCGGGGCAACGCAATTCACGGTGATGTTACGACTTCCTAATTCCCTGGCTAGCGCACGGGTGAAGCCACCCATACCCGCTTTGGCGGCCGCATAATTAGCTTGACCCGCATTTCCGCTAGAGCCCACCACAGAACTGATATTAATAATGCGCCCAAATCGCGCTTTCATCATATCCCGCACGACTGCCCGGGACAGAAGAAAAACGGATTTAAGATTCGTATCCATCACATCATCCCAGTCTTCATCTTTAAGACGCATCAATAAACCATCTCGGGTAATACCGGCATTATTCACTAGGATATGAATCCCCCCTTCTTTACCGCGCATCTCTTCAATAAATTCAAGAATGGAAGGGGCGTCATTGACATTGAGTTTGGCACCTCGTCCTTTCAATCCAGCACTGGTTAAATATTGAGTAATTGCTTCAGCGCCGCTCTCCGAAGTAGCGGTTCCTACCACTTGAGCACCCGATTTCGCCAAAGTCAAAGCGATAGCCTGACCAATTCCTCTGCTGGCACCCGTAACAAGCGCGATGTGGCCTTCTAAACTCATGCTGCACTTCCTTGTAAAGTCGTCATCCATTGCTCGATTCCCGCCTGATCGTTCAAAGCAAATCCAACGAGGCGTTCATCAATACGTTTGCATAGTGGCGCCAACACTTTGCCTGGCCCACATTCAGCAATCGCGGTAATACCTGCATCCGCCATACTGCGCACCACGCCTACCCAACGCACCGGCATAAATAGCTGCTGGGTCAGAGCCCGTTTAATCGCAGCAGGTTCATGGTGCGCTTGCATATCACAATTGTGCACAACCGGAATGTGCGGGGATTGAATCGCAATTGAACTAAGCATATCAGCTAAATGTTCTGAAGCCCCTCGCATCAAGCCACAGTGAGAAGGAACGCTCATGGCCAAAGCAATGGCTCGTTTTGCTCCTCGGGCTTTAGCCGCTTCGATCCCTCGCAGCACAGCCTCTTTGGTTCCTGCAATGACCACCTGTCCGGGTGAGTTGAAATTAGCCGCTTCCAACACCTCACCTTGGGCAGCTTCCGCGCAGGCAGCTTCAACCTCACTATCCTCAAGACCTAAAATTGCCGCCATTCCTCCTGTTCCCTCAGGTACAGCTGCCTGCATGTGCTCTGCTCTAAAACGGGTAAGGTGCAACGCATCCTGAAAACTCAATACGCCTCCAGCAACTAAAGCAGCGTATTCACCCAAGCTGTGGCCCGCCAACATTGAAGGCACAGGTAAGTTTTGCGACAAACAATAGCGCCACACTGCGATATCTGCAGTCAGCATAAGGGGTTGAGTAATCACCGTCTTTGCCAAATCCTCTGCAGACCCATCCTGCGCTAAACGCCAATAGTCCTCTTTCAGGGTATCTGCAGCCTCTACAAAAGTCTGACGGATCACTTCATGATCACCATAGCCTGTCATCATGCCAACAGATTGCGACCCTTGACCGGGAAAAACAAATGCAAACTTCATATTGATTCCTTCACTAAAAACCGCGCTGCATCAGAAAACAAGTAAAGCAGAACCCCACGTAAACCCACCCCCCACCGCCGTCAATAATAAACGTTGACCAGCTTGGATTCGCCCGTCACGCACCGCGACATCGAGTGCGAGCGGCACCGAGGCCGCAGAGGTATTGCCATGCTCACCCACTGTGATGATGACCTTATCTTCCGGTAAACCTAATTTGCGTGCAGTGGATTGCAAAATTCGAATATTGGCTTGATGGGGAATCAACCAGTCAATTTGATCAATCGTCAGGTGATGGGTTTGCAAGGCTTCCCGACAGACTTCATCAAGTACTTTGACTGCAAATTTAAATACGGCCTGCCCATCCATATGAATGAATGGGGAGGCAGTTGAAAGTGCACCTTTAGAAACATTCCCCGGTACGCAAAGCATACCTGCGTGACTGCCATCAGCATGAAGATGCGAGGACAAAATGCCGGGGCGATCTGACATTGATAACACGACTGCACCCGCACCATCCCCAAACAGCACACAGGTAGTGCGATCGTTCCAATCAAGCAAATTAGAAAGTGTATCGGCACCTATCACCAAAGCATGACGCACACCCCCTACCCGCATGAAACGCTCAGCCGTCGCGAGCCCATATAGAAAGCCCGTACAGACTGCCTGAATATCAAAAGCAATACATCCCTTCACTCCCAGTGCGGCTTGCACTAAACACGCTGTACTGGGAAAAACCATATCGGGAGTGGTGGTTGCAACAATGATGAGGTCTAAATCTTCTGCTTGAATGCCCGCTGCAGCAAGAGCACTCCGTGCAGCACGCGTGGCTAAGACGGAGGTTGTTTCTTCTCCTGACGCAAGGAAACGCTGTCGAATTCCGGTTCGCTCACGAATCCATTCGTCACTCGTATCCACCGTGTTAGAGAGCTCAAGATTGGTCACGCAATGGGCTGGCAGAGCGCTTCCCGTTCCTGAAATACGAATATGATTCATCGAAAATCCCTTTTACTGAGCATCCATAACCGGCTCAGTTGAAATCAGGCCCAAAGCCGCATTGGCTCTAGCCATATCGGAGGCAATGCGCTCTAATAAACCACTCGAGGCGGTGCGATAAGCGACTTCAAGCGCGCATTTAAAGGCAAAGCGATCTGCCGAACCATGGCTTTTAATCACGATTCCCCTGAGGCCAAGCAGGTTCGCACCATTGTACTGACGACCATCTAAGCGACGTTTAATTGCCTTTAAAACTGGCATCGCAAGCAAGGCCATCCATTTAGAAACAACAGAACGACCAAACTCTTCTTTCAAAATTCCTGAAATCATTCGCGCCAAACCTTCACTGGTTTTGAGCGCAATATTCCCAACAAATCCATCGCAGACAATCACATCTGCTTTATCTTTAAATAGATCATCACCCTCAATATTACCGATGAAATGAAGAGGGGAAGCACTGAGTAGCGCCCATGCCTTGCGCACGACCTCGCCCCCTTTACCTTCTTCATGCCCAATATTTAATAAGCCCACCCGAGGTTGATCTTTGTGATCCACCGCTGAAGAGAGTAGTGAGCCCATCACACCAAATTGCAGCAGATGTTCAGGCGTGCAATCCACATTGGCGCCCAGATCGAGCATGTAGTGATGACCGTATTGAGTTGGAATAATCGTTGCAATAGCAGGGCGATCAATTCCAGGAAGTGTCTTCAGCACAAATTTAGCCATAGCCATCAGTGCGCCCGTATTCCCAGCGCTCACGCAACATCCAGCAGATCCCTCCTTAACGAGGTTAATCGCTATGCGCATAGAAGATTTTTTCTTGTGCTTTAAAGCAAGCGCAGGGGATTCATCCATTGATACCGTTTCTTCGGCATGGACGATTTCAATACGATCAAGGTGAGAAGAACGATGTTTGGCGAGTTCTTTTTCAATAACGGCTTGTTGCCCAACCAGAACCATGACGGCATCGTCATGTGATTGCAAAAACTCTAAGCAAGCCGGAACGGTCACAGACGGACCGTGGTCCCCCCCCATCACATCAACAGCCAGCTTGGTCTGGACCAAAATTAAACTGCTAAGGACTTGAGGGGGGCAAAGAGACTTTAGTCGCCTTTGGTACGCACTACTTTACGACCACGATAAAAGCCATTGGGGCTAATGTGGTGGCGCAGATGCGTTTCACCAGTGGTAGGTTCGGTAGCCAAAGGAACAGTGGTCAAGAAATCGTGTGAACGATGCATACCACGCTTAGACGGTGATTTTTTGTTCTGCTGAACTGCCATTTCAAAACTCCTTAAAAAAACATCAAAATTGCGATTTCAAACACATGAGAAGTTCTTGCTTCAGGAATTTCTCAACCTGCTTAACATCGCAAAGGGTGAAGGCTTTAATTCAAGCTCACCCTCCTCTTCTTGCGCCTCAATGGAAGCGTGACAACTTTCTGTATCGTGCAGCGGCATCATAGGAAGCGCCAACAACAATTCTTCTTCTACCAGTGCCAAGGCATCCATCTCACCTGTGACAACCATACAATCAATATCGTCTTCCTCATCTTCAAGCTCAGGAAGAGAGGCTTCATTTTTGAACAAGGCAAAACGCCTGGTTTCATTCAATTCATATTCTATCGGCCCCAGGCAGCGCTGACATTTCAACACCAAATGAGCGGATAATTCTAAAAGCAGTTTCACGCTTTGATGAGCGTCCCGCGATGCGGACAACTGCCAAGCCACGTCACCTGCCTGCTCCGCCAAGCGATCCGAAAGCCCCTCAAAATGGGCGACTGACGCGCTTCTTTTCATGACGTCACCGCTTTGAATCAAATGCTCAGGATCGAAGTGATTTTTCTCAGACATAAGCCCGTTAACATCCACCCAAACATAAGCCCAATAATATAACTCGAATCACCACGAAATGTCAAAAATAGTACGCGTATTCAAATGGTTCAGACGATTAAGCTGCTATGCTTAGCAGATGAATCCACTGATTATTCTTGCCTCTAGCTCTTCGTATCGTGCTGAATTACTGAGGCGACTTGACCTGAGCTTCACCCAAGAGCGCCCTGACGTTGACGAAACCGCCCTCTCTACAGAAAGCCCGCGCGAAACCGCATTGCGCCTTGCTGAAACAAAAGCCAAGCGCGTTGCTGTGCGACATCCTGGCGCTATTGTAATTGGAAGCGACCAATTGGCTAGCCTAGACGGTGAAGCGCTTGGTAAGCCAGGAACGCTTGAAAAGGCACGTCAGCAGCTGGCCCGACTCAGTGGCAAAGTGGTCACCTTTCACACCGCAGTATGCGTGATCGATACTCGAAACGCGCATTGCCACGTCCATGAAATTCCCTGTGAGGTTGCTTACCGCGTTCTGACTCCCCATCAAATTGATTCCTATTTAAGCCGCGAACCTGCCCTAGATTGTGCGGGGGCCGCCAAGATTGAAGCGCTTGGCATTAGCCTTACGCGCTATGTTCGCTGTGATGACCCCACCGCTCTCATTGGATTACCTTTAATCACCGTTATCGATTTGCTGAGCCAATGCGGAGTTGCCATTCCATGAGCACGTTCGGAACACTTCATCTCATTCCGGTTCCCATTGCTGAGAACTATCAAGCACAAGATCTACTGAATGTTCTCCCTCCTCGCACCTTGCTGGCTACCCGCGCGCTCACGCACTTTATCGTTGAAAACGCAAAATCCGCGCGGCAAGCACTCAAAGCCATCGAACATCCAGTGGCGATTCAACACATCAGCGTCCATGAACTCCCTGTCAGAAAAGGTAGCGAACCTTTGAATGAAGGCGAACTCATGTTGCTCCTTTCCCCTTTACTGTCAGGTCAATCGATAGGAGTCATGTCTGAATCGGGCTGCCCGGGCATGGCCGATCCGGGTGCTGAGCTCGCCGCTTGGGCTCACTCAAGAGGCATTGCTGTCGTCAGCCACATCGGGCCTTCTAGTGTGCTACTAGCCCTGATGGCCTCTGGCTTA
The DNA here is from genome assembly GCA_903905585.1 of uncultured Ferrovum sp. GTDB lineage: Bacteria > Pseudomonadota > Gammaproteobacteria > Burkholderiales > Ferrovaceae > CAIVHB01. The sequence goes on from CAIVHB010000059.1 coordinate 127,292, forward strand.
CAAGGCCAGCGTTTTGCCTTTAATGGCTACCTGCCTGTGCAAACCGAGGCGCGCACGCAAGCGCTACGACATTTGGAAATGCGCTCAGCCAGAGAAAATATGACTCAACTCTTTATCGAGACCCCATATCGTAATGAAGTCATGTTGAATGCGCTTTTGCATACTTTAAACGATCACACCAAACTCACGATTGCAGCGCACTTAACTGCAACAGGAGAAATGCTTCGCACGCAAACGATAGAACAATGGAAAGCCGTTCCCTACACCATCGCGCGCGTTCCTACGGTATTTGCGTTACTCGCCGAGCCTATCCTTACCCCCACCCACAACGTCTACCCCAAGAACCATCAGGGAAAACGCCCCTTTAGCTCAAAAAAACCGCCTACTGCAAACCGAAATAAGAACGGGTAAGCCAGGTTCCTGCAGCTTCTGTAGCCCCTGCCCCAATCTTTTTAGCCAAGCGCTCAGCAATATTGTCTTTGGTCGTGAAGTCAACAATCTCTGGGGCCTTAATAATCTCGCGAGCCACATAGTCTGCGCTGCCCATTGCATCAGCCAAACCAAGCTTCACTCCCTCTTCGCCACTCCATACCAAACCGGAGAACATATCAGGCGTTTCGTGCAGGCGATCCCCCCTTCCTGATTTCACGACTGTGATGAATTGTTGATGCACTTGATCCAGCATCGCTTTAGCCTGCTGAACATGTTCAGGCTTAAGAGGGGCAAAAGGATCAAGGAAATTTTTATTATCACCCGCATGCAGTGAACGTCGCTCAACACCTAGCTTTTCCATTAAACCAGTAAAGCCAAAACCATCCATGATCACGCCTATAGAGCCAATCAAACTGGCTTTATCGACGAAAATTTTATCCGTTGCCACTGCAACATAATAACCACCTGAAGCACAAATATCCGTCACCACGGCGTAGATGGGAATGGTGGGATACAGTTTACGTAAACGCTTGATCTCATCATTCATGTAACCCGCTTGAACAGGACTTCCACCAGGGCTATTGATACGCAGAATGACGCCAGCGGTATTCTTATCTTTAAACGCCTGGAGCAGTGAGGCATTAATCTTTTCAGCCGAGGCACTGCCATCTGAATCAATGACACCCTTAAGATCGATCAAGGCAGTGTGAGGACCTGAGGTTTGCAGACCATCCCCACTAGAGAACCAACCAGACACAGCAAACAAGGTTAGGAACAAATACAAAAAAATAAGGCCTTTAAAAAAATTTCCCCATTTTCTAGACCGACGCTGCTCTGTTAGGGTGGCGTGGAGTAATTTTTCTAGCGCTTCACGTTCCCACATATCGGGTGAGGAGTCAGGCTGCTTTAAATCAGTCATTCGAAAATCCTTTTAGTTTGCTTGGCATCATTACATTACTCAGCCAATTTTACGCTTCCGTCGGCTTCTATAACCGAAATAGATTGCAAGCTTGCCCCTTTGCAAGGGCCCATCACGCAAAGACCTGTTTCAGGCTTAAACAGCGCCCCGTGCGTTGCACAGATTAAATACTCTGCGTCGCCATCTAATACCTCGCCCGGTTCCCAATCTAATTCTGTTCCACGATGTGGGCAACGATTTTGGTAGGCATAAACCTTTCCATCATATCGAATCGCAAAGGCCGGCAGTGCAAGATCAGAATGTTCAAATCTCACCGAGAGGCCTTTTTCAACGAGCATTTCTGATGTGCAGATGCGCTGAGACATGAACGTATTTTCTCAATGATTTTATAAATAAAACATCTATTTTTCTGCTAAGGGACGCAGCGTATCAATAAATTCAGCCAACTCTTCAGGAATTGGGCTTTCTACCCGAACGCGTTCACCAGAAACAGGGTGCTCAAATTCAAGTTGCGCTGCATGAAGAAACATCCGGCGCAAACCTTTTTTAGAGAGTTCCTTATTCCAAGCAAAGTCACCATACTTATCATCACCCGCAATGGGGTGACCGAGGTGACATAAATGCACACGAATCTGATGCGTCCGTCCGGTCAGTAACTGAGCTTCAAGCAGAGTCGCTTCTTCAAACTGCCTATGTCGATGAAAAATAGTTTCAGCAGTTTGTCCTTCCGGATCCACCACCACTCTTCGATCGCCTTCGGCTGTGATGTATTTGTAGAGAGGGGCTTTAACCTTACGCTTGGCATCCTTAAATTGACCTTGAGCCAAAGCAAAATAGCGTTTATCCGTTGTACCTGCGCGCAATTGATCGTGCAGGTGTACTAGGGCGCTTCTTTTTTTGGCAATCACCAAAACACCTGATGTTTCGCGATCAAGTCTATGAACAAGCTCTAAAAACTTAGCTTGCGGACGCTCAGCCCTAAGCCGCTCAATCACCCCAGAACTCACCCCGCTCCCCCCATGCACGGCAACCCCAGCCGGCTTATCAATCACGAGAAGGCCCTCATCTTCAAACAAGGCCCGGCGAGACAGCCCCGTACTAGAAGGAGCAGCCGGAACATCTGAGATCGCGACGCGAACAGGCGGGATTCTGATCTTATCTCCGGCGATAAGCTTGTAAGTCGCATCGATTCTCTTGCTATTCACGCGTACTTCGCCACTGCGAAGAATGCGATACACGTGCGACTTCGGCACTCCCTTCAAAACACGCATCAGGAAGTTGTCAATTCTTTGCCCCGCCTGCTCTTCATCTACCTCTTGCCAAGCGACTGCAGGGGAGTCTACACGGAGGCCTTTGCCTAAGTCTTTCATATGTCTTATGATATAGAGACTTGGAAGTAATTGGGCCAAACTGACTTGAGTTAAAGTTTGATCACCGAACGGCGCCATAGGCCCCGTGGTACTTCCAGTGGGCTGCGCGCCCTTATCCCGGTTATCTCGCTCACCGTAAAAGTAGCGATGGTAGTAGAAATGCGCGCCACTGGCACCCAGACAAATGAGCATGACGCCCCAAAGAGGCGGCGTGCAGTCTTAGAAGAATATGAAAACCGGCTTTTGCCATTCGACTTTTTGCGATCAACCGAAAGGTCTTATAACACCGCCCCGACGATTGTCCGGGTTGGTGGGTGTACGTTAGTACCGGTCATTCAGTTCCCGCTATCAGGCGCGCGGGAGGATTTGCATGAAACGCATGCTGTTTAATGCGACACATCAAGAAGAATTACGTGTCGCTATCGTAGATGGTCAGAAATTAATAGATTTAGATATCGAGTATTCTGGCCGTGAACAAAAGAAAGGTAATATTTACAAAGCGGTCATCACCCGCATCGAACCCGCACTGGAAGCAGCGTTTGTTGATTATGGCAACGAGCGACACGGCTTCCTTCCTTTCAAAGAAATCGCCAAAAGCTATCTTCAAGATGAAGACGGCGAATTTAATCGCGCCCGCATCGCCAGCCTACTGAAAGAAAAGCAGGAAATTATCGTTCAGGTAGAAAAGGACGAGCGGGGCAATAAAGGAGCGGCGCTCACCAGTTTCATTAGCCTAGCGGGTCGTTACCTGGTGTTGATGCCCAACAACCCTCGTGGCGGTGGTGTTTCACGCCGTGTAGAGGGTGAAGAGCGCGCTGAACTGCGTGATGTTCTCGCACAATTAAACGTGCCCCAAGGCATGAGTTTAATTGCCCGCACCGCCGGTATTGGTCGCACCGTTGAAGAATTACAGTGGGACTTAAACTACCTTCTGCAACTCTGGAAAGCCGTTGAAGATGCCTCACACAGCCAAGATGGCGCTTTCTTGATTTATCAAGAAGGCAGCTTGGTGATTCGCGCTATTCGCGATTTATTTCAGCCAGATATTGGCGAAATCTTGATCGACACGGAAACCATTTATGAGCAGGCTCAGCAATTCATGAGCCATGTCATGCCGGCGAATGTGCACAAGGTCAAATTCTATCGTGACGATGTTCCACTTTTTTCTCGATTCCAGATTGAGCATCAAATCGAAACCGCCTACCGTCGTGATGTGAGCCTTCCCTCGGGCGGTGCGATTGTTATCGATCACACAGAAGCCTTGGTCTCGATCGACGTAAACTCAGCTCGCGCCACGCGTGGTGCTGACATCGAAGCCACAGCAGTCAATACCAACCTTGAAGCCGCCGATGAAATCGCGCGTCAGTTGCGTCTTCGTGACTTGGGTGGTTTGATTGTCATCGACTTTATCGACATGGAAAACCCGCGCAATCAGCGCGATGTTGAAAACCGCCTGCGTGACGCTCTGCATTTTGACCGCGCCCGTGTTCAAACAGGCAAAATTTCTCGCTTTGGATTACTTGAGCTTTCACGCCAACGCCTGCAACCCTCGTTAGGTGAAACCAGCCATACTCCCTGCCCTCGTTGCCATGGCACTGGATTTATTCGGGATACAGAATCCTCTGCACTTCATATCTTGCGTATCTTGCAAGAGGAGTGCATGAAGGAAAATACTGCCATCGTTCGCGCACAAGTGCCGGTGGATGTCGCGACGTTCCTTCTCAATGAAAAGCGTTCTGATATTTATGCTCTAGAGGCGCGTTTACGTGTCAGCATTATCCTGATTCCTAACGAACATCTAGAAACCCCGAATTACACGATTACGCGTGTTCGTCATGATGAGGCCAATCAAGAAGGAACACCTGAACCGAGTTATCGGATGGTGGAAATCGAGGCAACAGAAGAAGAAACCTTGAACGCTGCTGAAGTGAAAGGTATCCGTCCGGTTGCAGCAGTGCGTGGAGTGCCCGCAGGCCAACCCGCGCCTGTCAGTATCGTATCGATTGATGCACCCGCCCAGACCATTGGGTCTTCGCCTGTCGCTTCACAGTCGCGTGCTCCTCACACCCCTTCTCAAACCCCTTCATTCTTCAAACGCGTCATGAGTTGGTTTGGCGGAGGAGAGAGCAACGCTCCCACCAGCAGCGCTTCAACATCCTCTTCGACCACTTCAAGAACCGCTTCTAGCAATCCCTCTGAAGGGAATACCAGAGGACGTTCAGGTGATCGTAATCGTCGGGATCGCAATGGTCGTCGCGGCGAAAGAGGCGAGCGCACTGATCGAGAGGATCCTCGCAAGACAGAAGCCAAAGCCCCCCCAGACACCCGTCGCAATCATAACGAAGAGCGCCAAACCGAAGGCGCTCAGGACAACAATCGTCGCCGTGGTCGTGGAGATAGAAACCGTCGTAATGACCCTGCTTCGGCTCAGCCTTCCGAGGTCACTGAGGTCGTTGCACTTCCCGTTTCTTCGGCCCCACAAGCGGCGCTAACCAGTTCAAATGCTTCTGAGACGCCATCTGAAGAGCGCTCAAGCGAAGGGCGCGGTAGAAGAGGCCGAAGAGGTGGGCGTGGACGTGGAAATAGAGAAGACCGTCCTCGCAATGGCGACTTACTCGAAAACGTTGAAGCGCCCCCCCCTGCAGCAGATGTGCCCATTCAAGTCATGGCATCTTCGGCGCCTGAAGCAGCCAATGCGGCCCCGCCTGCATGGCAAACTCCAGGTCAATGGGAATCCATGAGCCCTGTCGTTGCACAGACCCAAGTACCATCGCAATCAGTCATCCACCCATCTGAACCGGTTGCCGTTGAAATCGCAACGCCTGCGCCTGTTTTATCTGCTGTTTCAACACCCGCTCCAGTATCGAGCACAGTACCTGAATCAACCCCTGCTCCCGTTACTATCCCGGCTCCTGTCGTTGAAATTGTAGACCCCACGAAGTTGTTAAACCCTGATAGCGGAATGGTACTCGTGCAAACACGCAGCCAACCTACAGTGGAAGAAGCGCCTCAGCCTGAAACGCAAGCTAAGCGAGGCCGAGCAGTTCGTCGCACCACGCCACAGCACAATGATGGGCCCTTACAAATGGTTGAAACTCAGCCTAAAACACTGAGCGACGACAGCATCGTCTAGTCATGATGAAGGGGGTAGTAGCCTGATCTATTTAGGCAACTATCCCTTGTAACAACCAATCTTGATCAGCCAGTGCTGAACGGAATGTCTTCTTTTTCGCCTGAACATTCCGCCAAGCAGGAATATGCGCTACGCGTCCACGCGTGGGTGGGAGCGGAGTGCTCAATACTGGGTTGTCGCTAGGAATGGATAGCGATAATGAAACGCAAGGGGATGCATCCTTTTGATTCAGTATCTCAACCTGTACCTTAGCACCTTGGCATGGACGCATCGCTAAACAGAGTGGAATACTTCCTGTCTTCGCAGCATCAAAATCGTGATGATCGAAAGCGAATCCTATCGCACCACCTTCTAATGCTGCGAGATGTAAACGTTGCAGATGATGCTTTTCCATTCCCTGTGTCCAGAAGACAACAGCCCCACAATCACCACTCCTCAAAGCCTGTTCAACCGCCCATAAGCGACATTCAAGTGACTGGACCTTGACTAACATATAGCGAGACAACGCTACCCCTGCTTGCGCTAAGGAGGGGGCATAGGGCAGATAGGGAGGTGCAACAAAAACTATCTTACGTTCTTCGTTTGAAACCTGTGCTAACGCAGGTAAAAGAACTGAAAGCTCGCCGGCACCTTCACGAGGCACATGAATTCCTACTAATCCAGACCGCGACCAGCCTCCGCGGGGAAGCGCATCATCCAACTCGGGAAATCCTGTTGAGATGAACCGCGAATCCTCGATGCGCTCGTCGTCACTCCAAATGGGTTGATTGAACAGTAAGATTTGTAATTCTTTGAGTAATTTCATGACGGATATTCCTTGAAAAAGGATCAGAAACTGGATGGGTTACGTATCACGCCCACCGCCAAACCTTCGATATGAAGATCTTGTTGATTCAAATCAACAATAATCGGTTGAAAATCTGGATTTTCTGGGAGGAGTTCAACGATTGAGCCATGACGGTGAAAACGCTTAACCGTGACCTCATCATCAATCCTTGCCACGACAACCTGGCCTTCTTGCGCCGTGGAAACTTGATGAACCGCCAGGAGATCGCCATCGAGTATGCCGATGTCGCGCATACTCATTCCCCGAACACGCAAAAGGTAGTCTGCACGCGGTTGAAAGAGTTGTGGATCAAGATGGTAGTGTTGTTCTATGTGCTCGGCAGCCAGAATCGGTGATCCTGCCGCCACACGACCTACTAAAGGCAAGCCAAGCGCTTCTGAAAGGCTTTCTACGAGTCGTATCCCTCTGGACGCACCAGGAAGCATTTCAATCGCTCCCTTGCGTTGCAGGGTACGCAAATGCTCCTCAGCAGCGTTGGGGGATCTGAAACCCATTGCCTTGGAAAGATCCGCCCGGGTAGGGGGCATACCAGACTGATCAATAAAGTCCCTGATCCAATCTAGAATTTGCTGCTGACGGTGTGTTAAAGCTTGCATTTTGGTAGACCTTTTTACTGATCATAAGGGTCACCGACCCAATAACTGTATATTTATACAGTTATCCAAAAAATGCAAGCGTTTTACTACATCAACGGGAAGATGCGTGGTTAGGCCCTATGGCTAGCGATTTGATCAGCCATCAACATGATGGTGGCATCGCGACCATGCACCATGGCCTCTAAACCCGCACTGCTCGTCTCAAGATCAGAAACTTTTGCATTCAACTTGGCAATCTCTGCGGCCAAAGTCAGGGGGTTAGCCGAACGGGCAACCGCACCCGATGACAAAATATCTTCTTTGGGGCCGTGCGCGAACCAACCAATGATGAAACCCAATAGCGCTGCCAAAGCAATCAGAATAAACGGTGATGTCATCTTCAACCTCCTAAAATTAAGAATATTGTTTTAGTTTCGAGATCGTACACGATGAAAAAGGGACATGCCAACATAGAAATAGAGCTTGACCCAATTCAAGGCAATCAGTGACTGAATAAAGATGGTGGCCCCGGCCGGAATCGAACCGGCACGACTGTTAAGGTCGGCAGATTTTAAGTCTGCTGTGTCTACCAATTTCACCACAGGGCCCCGCTACCTATCAGGTCGGCAAGGTTACGCTAAGCTGAGGTAAGCAGCAACCTGATCACGCGTTCGCGGTCTCTGCTTCTGAAATTTTAGATTGATCCACCATGCTAAGCAGACGATCTTCAATAAATTCTTTTTCTAGCTTAGTCCGCTTGATCTCTGATGTCAGCGTCTCTAAATGACGAACAAGACTGCTGCGTTCCTGAGACAGCTGATTATTTTGATTTCTAAGACGTTCAAGCTCTTTTGAATCACTCTTGCGTGATTGGTCCATCTCAGACAAAGAATGGATTTGATGGTTGAGCATTTCTGCTCGTTCTTCGGCTTTTTGGGCGCGATCACGCATTTGTTCAACGAGCGTTTCCTGTTGGCGCATGTGGGCTGACAACTCGTCTACGCTGAGGATTTGCCCGTTTGCCTCCCTTGCTGAGCGCTCTAATTCCTGAGTCACCAATTTTGAATCTTCAATATTTGATTGAATAGTCACCAATACTTCCGGTGAAATTCCAGCCACCCCTAGAATTTTATTAATGGTGGCTTGATTGGCTTGTTGCCACGCAGGATATCCTTCTGGGGAGATCGCATTTAAAGATGCGAGCAATTGGCGCATTTCAAGCAAAACACCTTGCATTTCATTCAAGGTATGCTGCGACAGCGATTGCATCAAACGGCTCAGAATCTTGATGCCTTCAGGAGAGATCATCAAGGAACCTTGATTGACGATTGTTCGATGATGGCCCCCCTCACCCGCACCCGCTGCAACGCCACGCATTCGAAGAACCATCGCATCTGCAGTGGCAACGATTGTTGAAAGCTCCTCCCCCGCCTTGATGAGCTTTTCTGAACCGTCTCGCACCAAGCGATGTCCATGACTGGTCTCGCTTAAAATCCTGAAAAGCATAAAAATCAGGAAAAGGATCGCAACACAGTTACTCACTAAAGAGATCACAACCGCGATATTTGCTGAAGACAATTCCATCATCGAAGCATCAAACCGTCAGGAAGCAAATATGCCCGGTACCAAATCCAGGTACATTGAGAGTGAAATCTGCACGACCGTTATTGGTTCCCATGATTTCACCCAAACGACGGAAGCTTTGGGCGACAACGCTTGATCGCGTGAGTGCTAGCGGTTCTTTGTCGGCTGGGATGGCAATATCCCTGCCACTCTCTTCCATAAATTTCCGTGCCGAAGTGAGAACTGAATCCTCTAGTTCTACTTTCTTCATCATTTCCCTAACGGCGGCGGGTGCTTGACCTTCTGAACACCCCCACAGCAGGGCAACCGCTTTCATATCTAGAACAGCCAAGGTGGCAACAGGCTGACTTTGACCACCAAATCCATACAACCCCAACAAATTATGAGCGGTCAAATGCGAAGAGATGAGCGGCGCACATGGAGCCAACTGAAAATGAACCGAAGGAATCACATTCTTTAGATGACGCTCTGCGGATTCCAAACTTAAAATGAAATTTGAGGTATCAACACTTTGTGTTTGAGGTTTGCTTTTATCAAGCGGAACCCAATTCTTTACCAGTGCAATCAACTCTTGATCTTCAAAAGGCTTGTTGACAATAAAAACAGCCCCATTCAAGCGTGCCTCTTCTAGCTTGGCAGGATTGCTTTCAGTGGTGACAAAACCAACCTGCAAGTTAAATGCAGATTGATTGCGTATCGCTTTAAGAAACTCTAATCCTGTCATTTTTGGCATATGCCAATCAGTAATGATCAGGTCTGGTGTAAATTCCGCAAGAATTGAAAGCGCTGTTTCGGCTTCACTCGCAACGCGAACCTCAATACTGGGGTACCCAATTGCCTCTAAAACGCGACGAATAATACTTTGGATTGCTCGGCTGTCATCAACAACCAAAAAACGGAACGGTTCTGCTTGGGCAGTATCAGCCACACTCATTTTATAGACTCCACGATACTCGGATCGATCGCATCAAACACTGTAATAACTACTCGATTTCCTGTCTTACTTTCACTCACAAAAGTGACACTCACCGCCGCTTTTTGTTGTAATTCAGAGAAGTATTCAGCCGACACCTCTTTCGGCAAACCTAACTCCACACCCTCAGAGCGGCCATCATCACTCACTACCATACAACTTCCCAATACATTGCATGTCTCCATACATACATCGCGCAGATCCTCTGCAGTCAATTGGTCAGCGGGCATCCCAAACATAAAGGCCCCCACTTCCATCGCATCGCTCGTATGCATCAGTAAACCGACTGCCATCGCATGGCCTACAACATCTTTAGGGGCCTCAACAGGCATGACAACCGTGTGCTCACGTTCACCAGGAAGCGGCGACTGCAACTCACTTTCGACAAAGTCTCTCGGACTACCGCTGAGAAACGCCCAAGCCGGCCCCAACCTAACGGACATCTCAGCTTTTGGTAATAGATACATCTGGCTGTTCTCTTCTAAAAGGAGTGGCGCAATCTAACCAAAAAAATCCTCTTCACACCAACAACTTCCGAGCTTACCACGGCTGTTATCTCGCAAACATGAGAGAGGGATGACAGTATTGTTTCATAAATAATACCTGACCTCAGGCGGCATCCAGGCCACAAAAAAACTAGTCAACTGATTTAGGCACCCATTCTGAAGTATTTTCTCGCATAAGTGGCAATGGTCGATAGGTTGGGCAACAAAAATCGCAAGAATGACAGCTACCACTAAAGACTTCATCTAAGCCCGCCAAAAGCGAAATACGACGGCACTGAGGGGTTCGAATGAAGGCCCCAAAGTGCGCACTCGACTGCCATTCCAGATCATGGATAGAGGGGTCTGCATCTGTTTCATCAACCTGCACAATATTGAAATACTCGCGGTTACTCAATACAAGAAGCACATCTGATTGATTGCCATCTCTTCCTGCGCGTCCGGTTTCTTGGTAATACGATGCGACGCTATGATCCGCTCCAACATGCGCAACAAGGCGAACATTAGGTTTATCTATTCCCATCCCAAATGCAATCGTTGCAACCATCACCCCAGATTCAGCTTTTAGAAACCATTGTTCTATTTCGAATCGTTTAGAAGCATCCATTCCTGCATGATAAGCATGAGCATGAAACCCATAAAAAGACAAAAGCGCTGCAAGCTTTTCTGTTTCTTGCCGCATCTTGCAGTAAAAAATCGCGGGGCTTGTTAGAGGGTAGCTTTGCAAATATGCAATGGCTGTTCGCCAAGGTGCAGCCGAATGCGCTACGCGATAAAACAGTTCAGGACGATTAAAACTGGAACGAATAATCGAATCTTCAGTCATGCGCATGACCTGCAATATGTCCCTTCTTGTCAGTTGATCTGCACTCGCTGTCATCGCTAACACAGACGTATTGGGATACCGATCTCGCACTGCGCCAAGCGCAGTATAGGCCGGCCTAAATGCTCTTCCCCACTCTGATATGCAGTGCGCCTCGTCTATCACTAATAACGAGAGCCCTTCTGGCGGCAAGGATTGGGATAACCATTGCAAAAAGCTTGGTATCTGTATGCGTTCAGGAGAAGTCAAAATAAGTTTAATCTGCCCCAGCTTAAGCAAGTGCTTAGACCGATTTAAAGCAGCATTCATATCCTCTGATCCAATGACCGCCAGAGAAGCAATATTCAGCGTGTTTAAACGGCGCACCTGATCGCGAATGAGGGCAATCAAAGGCGAGATCACCACAGTGACCCCCGGCAGCAAGAGGGAAGGCAGTTGGTAACACAAGCTTTTACCAGCACCTGTTGGCATCAGCGCGAGCACATCATGGCCTTCAAGAATGCGCGTGATGACAGCCTCTTGCATTCCTCGAAAGGACGCTAAGCCAAAGCGATCATGAAGCATCTTACGCAGATGCATTTTTGAAAAGTGAGGGGATGACATACCCCCTACTCTGCATCAAATGAAGCCCTATTCCCGTTCAGAAAACGAACGCATTTTTCTTCTTTACCCGGACAAGCAAACCAAGCAAGACAAAAATTAAGGCAAGCGCTCCGTAATTTCAATGATCAAGCCTTTGCTGCCAGGGGTGACCCCTTTCACCACACCCTGCAAGTCACCACTAGAGGGGATGGCATTGCCTGAACGTGAAATTCTTGCGCCTACCATCACTTTAGGGAAATTGCTCAATTTCAACTGCGGCATCATGGCCATGCTCTCGTCGAGGGTGAACTCAGCAGGCAAATCACTCACTTTCATGCGCATGACTGCCAATGGCATAGGAGGCCCCGATTCAGCCTTCGCAAAAACATACACCATGTCGCCAGGGTGGGTCTGTTCTTTTAAAGCGGGCGCTAGCGAAACTCGACCACTGATACTGACGGCTAAATTTTGTTTAGCTTGGCTTTGTTTAGAGGTATCGGGTGCAACAGGTTTAGTTTGCGGGCTCTCGGCGACAGGACCCTTCATCGCTTTGGATACGTTTGATAATGCAGCCAGATCTTGGTCAGAAATCAGCTTGCCACCCCCAAGCTGATTGGCTTCACGAATATCGTCTAATAACTGCCCTACAAGGGCAGGATCGTGTTTGGCCGCAGTAGGAACCGCTTTTCGCCACAGGGAAACGGCTGTTGCATAGTCTTTGCGAATAAAAGCTTCCGTTGCAGCTAATGCCAACGCTTTCATGTTTTCAGGATCAATCTTTAAAGCATCATGAATGAGCTTCATGGGCTCAGGGCCTAGGGTACGGTTTTGAACAATAGCTAATGCGTCGGCATAGTCAGCCAATAAATCCGCATCGCCTGGGTTCAGTGGCATAGCGTGTTGATAAGCATCAACCGCTTCAGGGAATTTTCCAACAAAGCTGTAGGCCCTTGCCAACATCATCCACGCTCGACCATCGTTGGGCGCTTTTTCAGCCTGCTCTTTTAACCCTTGAATCATGGCTTGAACTTTTTCGGGCGTAATAGCGCGCTTTCCCGCATCACTTTCTTGCGCAGGACGATCTTCGTTCCTTGCCATCCCCTCATCTTGCAACATGGCAATTGGGCTACCGAGCCATAGGTACAGAGCAAAGCTCAATAAAGGCACACCGATCGTTAAGCCTATTGCAAGTCGCCGACTAGATTGAGGAAGTGTAGTTTTATGCGCCGAGGAGGAATTCACTAGATCCAAAGCAAGTTCGGTATCTGCAGGGAGCGCATCCATCAATCGACGTGCGATATCCTGTTTAGCTTCATCAAACTGAACCTGACTCAATGTTCCCGCAGCCAAGTCAGCTTCAAGCTCTGCCAATTGATCTCTGAGTACCTGAAGGTTCACCTCTTGCTGAGAGGCTTCCCGAGACAGCACAGCACGAAACAAAGGCAGGATTGCAAGCACAATGGCAGCCACGCTCATGATCAAAGCAAGTAGCACAAATAAAATCAATTTAGCGCTCATGGCTTTGAAGATTTCCTATTCAACAATTGATCGGCCAAACTTTTTTGTTCTGGGGTCAGTGCAGCGATATCATCACCTTCACGCTGACGGTTTTGCGTTGAGCGATATAAGGTAACCCCACCAATCACTACCAATAACAATGGACCAAACCATAACAATACCGTTGAAGTCTTCATGGGCGGCCGATACAGCACGAAATCACCATAACGCGCAGTCATGTAATCCATGATTTCATCATCGGACTTACCTTGGTGAATGAGTTCGACAATTTGATTACGTAAATCCGCAGCAAGATCCGCATGCGAATCTGCAATAGTTTGGTTTTGGCACACCAAACATCTTAAAACGTTCGCCAAACGCATCATGCGTGCTTGAACCAGCGGTTCATTACCAACAGGGATAGCCTCTTTAGCGGACGCAACGGGCACGCTCAAAACCAGGGCCGTGAGGCAGCCGACCACACCTATCTTGAAATGACGCAATAAAACGTTTTTCATCCTTTGCAAATCAAGACTCCTTCTGCAAATTCTGAATCATCGGAGCCAAGGTATTGGTTAAGACCTCAGGGCTAATTGGGCCTGTTTGCTTGTATCGCACCACGCCCTTTTTATCGATGATGAATGTTTCAGGAACACCGTAAACACCAAAGTTGATCCCCACCCGACCATCGGAATCAAACAGTGCTGCTTGATAGGGATTTCCCAATTGATCCAACCAAGCCAGCGCTTCAGGGCGGGTATCCTTGTAATCGAGGCCATAAATTTCTACTGGGTTACGGCGAACATACTCAACCAGAATAGGGTGTTCATCTCGGCATGAAACACACCATGAAGCCCACACATTCAACATATACACGTGACCCAATAATTGATCACGGGTAATGGTTTTACTTGGATCATCCAAGCGTGTTAGCGCAAAGGCGGGAGCAGGTTTGCCTATGAGTGGGGAAGGCACTTCGTGGGGATCACGATGTAGACCAACGTACAGGAATGCCACGAGTGCAGCAAATATTGCCAAGGGCCAGAAACGACTCATGCCAATTCCTCTGCCTGTAGCAATGACCTGTCATTTCGTTTTGAGATTCGATAGCGCTTATCCGCCAAAGCCAGAATGCCGCCTAAGGCCATCATCAAACACCCACCCCAAATCCAATCTACAAATGGCTTGTAGTACACACGCACAGTCCATGTTGCATCCCCCACTTGCTCCCCCAAAGAGACATACAAATCACGCAAGAAACCCGTATCAATCGCCGCATTCGTCATTGGATTTCGCTGAACTAAGTAGACTCTTTTTTCTGGAGTCATCGTGCGAATGAATTGACCATTGCGCATCACATCCACATCACCGCGTTGAAACTGATAATTAGGACCATTCCCTGCGCTGACCCCCTTTAACTTGAAAGCATAGGGCCCGATTTCAACACTGTCACCAAAGTCCATCTGCACGTCTTTTTCCACTTCATAGCCCTTCACCATCGTGATACCGATGATGAATACCGCCACACCTAAATGCGCCACAAGCATTCCCAAATAGCTGCTCGGCAGTCCTCGCAGTCGTTGAAGCGGATGAAAATGTGAATCGGGCAATGGGCGAATACGTGACCATAAATTCAACCCCGCTGTCACGATGATCCAGACAGCAAGCAATAAGCCAAAAGCAACGACTAAGGAAAAGTGTTCCGTGAACCATGTCAGCACGAGGGCTGTCACCACACTCACTGCGGCGGCCCAACGTAAGCGAATCGCTAACTCAGGAAGACTGGCTTCTTTCCAACGGGCTAAAGGACCTATTCCCATTAAAAAAAGTGCAGGCGCCATGACGGGGACAAATACCGTGTCAAAGTAAGGGGGGCCTACAGAAATTTTGCCAAGCCCTAATGAATCCAGAAATAAGGGATAGAGCGTTCCCAGCAACACCGAACCTGCTGCTGCTGCAAACAACACGTTATTGCTCAACAACATGGATTCGCGCGAAATCATACTGAAACGTCCGCCTAATCCTACCTTGGGTGCACGCCAAGCAAATAACGCCAAAGATCCACCAATCACAACGACTAAAAAAATCAAAATAAACACACCACGCTTAGGATCACTCGCAAAAGCATGAACTGAGGTCAATACCCCGGAACGAACCAAAAACGTACCTAACAGGGACAAGGAAAAAGCAAAGATGGCCAACAACACTGTCCAAAATTTAAACCCCCCTCTTTTCTCGGTCACTGCGAGCGAGTGCATCAGCGCCGTACCCATTAACCAAGGCATAAACGAAGCGTTTTCAACAGGATCCCAAAACCACCATCCGCCCCAACCTAAGGTGTAATAAGCCCAAGCGCTACCCAGACAAATACCCACCGTAAGAAAAACCCAAGCAATCGTTGTCCAGGGCCGCGACCAACGCGCCCATGCCGCGTCAAGGTCTCCCCCCAAAAGAGCGGCAATAGCAAAAGCAAACGCCACAGAAAATCCTACATAGCCCATGTACAACATGGGGGGATGAAATACCATGCCGGGATCTTGTAAAAGGGGATTCAAGTCCTGGCCGTCATCTGCAGCGGGGATGAGTCGATCAAAAGGATTAGAGGTCAGCAATATAAATAACAAAAAGCCCAAGCTGATAAAACCCATCACCCCCAGAATGCGGGCCAGCGTAGCTTCGGGGAGATGCTTACTAAAAATACTGACCGCGGTCATCCAGAAGGTCAACATCAACAGCCATAACAAAATTGACCCTTCATGCCCCCCCCACACTGCCGCCACTTTGTATTGAATGGGCAGTAAACGACTGGAGGTCATGGCTACATAACGTACAGAAAAATCGTTACTCAGGAAGGCGTAAATCAAGCATCCAAATGCAAACAAGATCAGCGCAAATTGCACCCTTGCAGTAGGTCGTGCAATCTGCATCCAACTTACTTTGCCGACCTGGGCTCCTGCAATCGGAATCACAACCTGCATGAACGCAAGAAGCAAACACAACATTAAAGCAAAGTTTCCAAATTCTGGAATCATGATTTACTTGCTCCCACTTTCAGTCACAATGCTTTTAGAAATTTTTGCATTCGCGGCACCCGCTTGTTTGAGTGCTTCTGCAGCCTCAGGAGGCATATAGTTTTCATCATGTTTAGCCAGCACCTGCTTGGCATGAAATAAACCTTGGCCATCTAACTGCCCTTCTGCGACAACGCCTTTACCCTCTTTGAATAAATCAGGAAGAATGCCCACGTAAGTCACAGGGATAGACTTCACTGTATCGCTCACCACAAATGAAACTTCGGTGCCATGGCGATGTAAGCTTCCCTGCTCGACTAAGCCACCCACTCGAAAAGCGTGGCCGATGGGCGCTTCTTTATTTGCAATTTGCGTGGGCGTGAAGAAAAACACTAAATTGCTTTGAAAAGCATTGAGCACTAAAGCGGTAGCAGCTGAGACGCCCACTAAACCTAGCAGGATCCAAGCAAAACGTTTACTTCTGGGTTTCATACATTTCCATTATCTTGAGAATTGGGTGAACCATGCAATTTCAACTGTTTGCGCTGCAAGTGCACCATCCAAACCTCTAGCCCCATCGCCATGACGGTGGCGCCTAGTGAACTCCATACAAAAAAAGCGTAACCGCCCATCGAAAAAAACTCTTCCAAACTCTTCCAGTGCATAGTGATTAGGCGCTTTAAATAAAAAGGGGTTTCACAAGAAATAAACAAGCTAAGTTGATGGCTGATCAATCTGCTGCAACCATGCAGCTTGGCGCTCACGCTTGGCAATCACACACTGAACACGCGAGAGAATAACGGCAATGCTATACATCCAAAAACTCAAGGCCATGAGCAACATTCCCCATACCATGATGCTGGCCATCGAAGGTGCACGTGTGAGATTGATGCTAGAGCCTTGATGAAGGGTATTCCACCATTTCACTGAGAAATAAATAATAGGGACGTTCATTGCACCGACCAAAGCCAGCACCCCACCCGCCTTATCTCCGCGTCGCGGATCGTCTATCGCAGCCTGAAGCGCCATAAAACCGATATACAAAAACAGCAGAATCAGTTCTGAGGTGAGGCGTGCATCCCACACCCAATAGGCTCCCCACATCGGGCGACCCCACATTGAACCCGTCCAGAGCGCAAGGAAGGTAAACATAGCTCCTGTAGGTGCAATGGCTCTTGCCATCATAGAAGAAAGCCTGGTGTTAAAAACAAACCCCAATGAGGCATAAAAAGCCATGACGAGATACAAAAACATCGACATCCAGGCAGCAGGTACATGGATAAAGATAATGCGATAGGCCTCACCCTGCTGAAAATCAGTCGGTGCGACAAAAAACCCGATGTACATTCCAGCAATTGCAAGAATGGCAGCTAAAACATAAAACCAAGGATACATTTTTCCTGCCAGCGGAAAAAAGCTTGTTGGGGCTGCGTATTTAAACCAATTCACTTGCACAATCAATCCTTAATCCAGAGATATTCTCAACGCCGCAGCGGCGGCAAAAGGCGCACCGATGAGCGTCATAATCAGTAATGCACCCAGCAGCGACAGGTGCGCACCCGCGCCAAGACCTGATTGTGCGGCATCCACTGCCCCTGCTCCCAAAATTAATACGGGGATGTTTAAGGGAAGGACGAGTAAAGCGACTAAAAGGTTCCCGCCTCGTAAACCCAGTGTTAAAGCACTTCCTACTGCGCCGATCAAACTCAATATGGGCGTACCCATCCCTACACCCAAGCTTAAGACCCATAAAGCTTCCGCATCCAGCCCGAATTGTAGCCCTAACAGGGGGGCCATTAAAGCCAAAGGAATCCCCGTGGAGAGCCAATGCGCCAGACTTTTCACCCCAACAGTGAGGGCCAGCGGCTGCGGGGACAAGACCCATTGCTCTAATGTACCGTCCTCGTAGTCGGATGAAAAAAGCCTAGGAAGGGACAACATGGCAGAAAGTAAGGCGGCTACCCACACCACTCCCCCCCCGATCAAACGCAGGATACCGGGGTCAGCTCCCACCCCGAGCGGAAAAAGACTGACAACAATACTAAAGAATACCAGCACGATCATCGCATCTGAGCGACGACGATATACCAGCAGTAAGTCTCTTTGCAGCAAGGCCCATGCCATTGCAGAACTGCTGGCTTGATTCGAAAGAACTGAGCTCATGCAAGCGACCTGTTTGAGGCTGACGGGCCAGCTTGTGTGTGGATGGGCGGGCAAAAAGAGTCTAAATGAATACTCGATTGCTGAACTGCTACGATATCAACGGGCTGATGGGTGGTGTAGAGGCAGACTCCACCTGCTTTCAGATGATCGGAGATTTTTTCGCTCAATTGCTCTATCGCCCTAGAATCCAATGCATTAAAAGGCTCATCTAATAGCCACAAAGAGCGTTGTGTGAGCCATAACCTGGCCAGTGCAATGCGGCGGCGCTGTCCAGCGCTGAGCGACAAAGACTCTACCTGAAGCCGTTCCCCCAAACCCAATTGTTGCAAAATGACGCTCACCTCAGATGCACTGAACCTCTCTCCCTGCAAAGCACAACTTGCCATTAAATTTTCAGCAGGAAAAAGCGCATCTTTAATGGCACTAGCATGACCCAAATACAGCACATCTTGAAGAAATTCTTGGCGCGCTTCACGGCTATTTTTACCGTTCCAGACAATATCGCCAGCAGCCGGCTCTGACAATCCTGCGATGATCCGCAGCAGGCTGGTTTTACCCGCCCCATTGGCACCGGTCACACGCACTAGGGAACCTGAAGGGATTTCGCAAGAAAGCCCAGAGAACAACAACCGCTCGCCTTTTACACAGGCGAGCTTGTTCAATTGCAAAAGATCAGTTGCCTTTGGCATGGGCTGCTTTGATGGATCGAGGCTTTACACGCGTTTCTAACTTGGCACCCCGGCGTGCACGACGCAAACGATAGCGATCACACTCTATTCCGCTGAGTTTTACTTCAGCCGATACCCCTCCTCTTGCCGCCCCTTCCACCAAAAGGCCTTCAGCCCCAAAAGTACAAGCGCTTAATAAATTCTCGCCCTCATCCAAGCCCATCAAAATCACGCCCCGGCCTCGCGGCATTTCACGCATTTCTTCGATAGGAAAAATCAGCATGCGAGCGCTTTCACTCAAGACTGCGACCTCTTTGTCATTGGGTTGAATGACCATCGGCATTAAGGGTTGCTCGACGTCTTCCAAGGTCATGAAGGTTTTACCCGCACGAACACGAGAAATCATTTCGTTTACGGTGGTGATAAACCCGTATCCCCCGGTACCCGATACCAACACCTTGGTCTCTGGGAGCAGAGAGAAGGCCTGGCACACTTTGGCCCCTGCTTGCAGTTCAATGAGCGTCGTAACAGGCACACCATCTCCTCGCCCACCCGGAATATCCGCAGCACGAATACTGTAAGCACGCCCTTTCGTATCCAGCACAATGACGGGTAAGAGCGTGCGGGTTTCCATCACCGCAAAGGCGGCATCGCCCGCTTTATAGGAGAATTGCATGGCATCTAAACCATGGCCTTGGCGAGAACGAATCCATCCATGGCGCGACAAAGTAATGGTCACGGGCTCATCAGGTGCCGATTGCACCAAGACGGCAGGCGACACCGACTCAATCAAGGTTCTACGATTATCCCCGTACTGCTCGGCATCTTTTTCTAATTCCTCTGCCACGAGATTTTCTAGGGCATCGCGGTTATCCAAAATTTTTTGCAGGCCTTTTCGTTCGCTGCGCAGTTCTTTCAGTTCTTTCTCAATCTTGATGGCTTCGAGTCGCGCCAACTGACGCAGACGAATTTCAAGAATATCTTCGGCTTGAATTTCAGTTAGTCCAAAAGCTTGGATCAAGTCAGCCTTCGGATCATCTGCTTCACGAATGACGCGAATCACTTCATCGATATTCAGCAGAGCCAGCGCGCGACCTTCCAGAATGTGGATGCGTCGATCCACTTCATCCAAACGATGCCGCGTTCTGCGAACGACCGTATCAAAACGAAAGTGCAACCACTCTTGCAGAATTTCTCTCAGGTGTTTCTGGCGGGGGCGGCCATCTCGTCCCAACATCACCAAATTGATCGAAAGCGAAGACTCTAATCGCGTATTGACCAATAGCAATTGCACGAACTCGTCTTGATCTTGGCGGCTAGAACGCGGCTCGCAGACTAAGCGCACCGAAGCATTTTTATCCGATTCATCTCTTACTGTTTCCAGCGCAGTCAACATCAAAGCCTTGAGATTAGCTTGATCAGGTGATAAAGCCTTCTTACCTTCCTTGGGTTTGGGGTTGGTGATGCGCTCAATATCTTCCAACACATCGCGCGTCGACACCCCATGAGGAAGCTCGGTGAACACCACGCGCCACTGCCCTCTGGCTTGATCTTCAATGTGCCAACGTGCTCTGACGCGCAAACTGCCTCGGCCGCTTGCATAGGCTTGCCGAAGATCCTGCGCTGGGGAAATAATTTGGCCCCCACCTGGCAAATCGGGGCCGGGCAGAATCTGCATCAAGCCATCCAGATCCAATTCAGGATTGCGCAGTAATGCCACGGCGGCCGCTGCCACTTCCCGCAAGTTGTGCGAGGGAATTTCAGTGGCCATGCCCACGCCAATCCCTGAACTGCCATTCAATAACACCATAGGCAGACGAGCAGGTAAAAGCTTAGGTTCACGGAAAGAGCCATCATAGTTCGGCCCAAAATCTACCGTATCGCGATCGATTTCACCTAACAGCAATTCAGCAATCGGGGTGAGCCGGCACTCGGTATAACGCATGGCTGCTGCGCCGTCCCCATCTCGCGAACCAAAATTCCCTTGTCCATCAATGATGGGATAGCGCAATGTAAAATCCTGCGCTTGGCGCACTAAAGCCTCATAAGCGGCTGAGTCTCCATGGGGATGGTATTTACCAATCACATCTCCCACTACCCGCGCTGACTTCACATGGCGTGCGGGGCGATACAGGCCCAACTCATGCATGGCAAATAATATGCGGCGTTGCACCGGCTTTTGACCATCTGAAACATCAGGCAGCGCGCGTCCCGTCACCACACTCATGGCGTACTCGAGGTAACTGCGCTCCACAAAAGGGGCCAAAGGCAAAGAGCCGCTGCTGTCCCCTTGCGCGAATAGATCGCTGACTTGCGGATTGTCACTCATACATCTACCTCAACATCGTTGCCATGCTGTTCCATCCAGTCGCGACGACTTGAGGCTTCGCCTTTACCCATCAGTTTCGTAAATACCTGCCACGCTTCTGCGCGTTCTTCGTTTTCAACCTTAACCGGCAATACCCGGCGCGTTTCAGGATTCATAGTGGTATCCCACAGTTGCTCAGGATTCATTTCCCCCAATCCCTTAAAACGCCCCACTGAAACCGCACCGGGCTTCACGCCTTCTTTCTGCAATCGATCTTGAATAGCAATCAGCTCACCCTCATCCAAAGCATAAAACTTACGCGCAGGGCGTTTCCCTTGCGCCGAAACATCGATGCGGTACAGCGGCGGGCTTGCCACACAGATATTTCCATTTTCCACCAATCGTGGAAAATGAATGAAGAATAAAGTCAGCAGTAGGACCTTGATATGACTGCCATCCACATCTGCATCGCTCATGATGATCACGCGACCATAGCGTAATCCGGTCAGATCGGGATTGTCGTCGCGGCCATGCGGGTCTACCCCTAAAGCCACGGCTATATCATGAATTTCGTTGTTGGCGAATAGGCGATCCCGATCCACTTCAAAGGTGTTGAGTACCTTCCCCCTCAAAGGCAAAATCGCTTGGGACTGCTTGTCGCGCGCGAGTTTGGCAGAACCACCTGCCGAGTCACCTTCCACCAGAAACAGTTCACGCCGCTGAATATCATCTGACTCACAGTCTGTGAGCTTACCGGGCAACACCGCCACTCCACTGCCTTTACGCTTCTCAATTTTTTGCCCGGATTTCATGCGTGCCATGGCCTGGCGAATGGCGAGCTCAGCAATTTTTTTACCATGATCGACATGCTGATTCAGCCAAACTTCAAAAGGATCACGGATCACACCACTCACCAATTTCAAGGCATCGCGGCTCGTGAGTTTTTCTTTGGTTTGCCCTTGAAATTGGGGGTCAAGAATGCGCGTAGACAGCACATAGTGCAGGCGTGCCGCCACATCTTCAGCTTGCAAGCGAACGCCACGAGGTAACAAACCGTGATGCTCCACAAAAGTTTTGATCGCTTCAAAAATACCGCTACGAAGACCCGCTTCGTGGGTGCCCCCGGCTGCGGTGGGAATCAAGTTCACATAACTTTCCCCCCCACCACTGCCTTCTTCATACCAGCAGACCGCCCAGGCTGCGCCCTCTCCTTCGGCAAAACTATCCCCATCTGCCGGCTTGGCATGGAAGCGTTCTGAGGTAAAGATGGGTACAGCAGGTTCTGCGCCCTGCGCAAGTTCTTCTAAGTACTGCGCTAAGCCACCGGGGTACGTCCAGGTCTGGGATTGCAATGTGCCCGATTTTTCAAGATGAAGCGTCACTTGGACACCCGGCAATAACACCGCTTTAGCACGCAAGGTGCGCTCTAGCTCCGGCAAAGAAACGCCAGGGCTATCAAAATATTTGGGATCAGGCCATGCGCGCACGCAGGTACCGCTTTGCTTTGCGGGCACGGAGCCGGTCACCGCTAAAGGTTCAATCACATCCCCCCCTGCAAACACAATTCGGTGGGCTTTGCCTTCGCGTTTGACATCCACTTCCAGTCGCAATGACAAGGCATTCGTGACCGATACACCAACACCATGCAAACCGCCTGAGAAGGCATAGGCACCGGCTCCAGACGTCTTATCAAACTTACCCCCCGCATGGAGCCGGGTAAACACCAGTTGAACAGTTGGCTCACCCTCTTCTGGATGCATTCCGACTGGAATACCGCGACCATCATCTTTGACGGTCACAGAGCCATCTGCGTGCAAAGTCACCTCAATACTCTTGGCAAAGCCGGCAAGGGCCTCGTCTGCGCTGTTATCGATGACCTCTTGGATAATATGGGTGGGATCCGAAGTTCGGGTATACATACCCGGACGTTCCTTAACAGGCTCTAAACCTTTCAGTACACGGATGGAGGATTCTTGATAGGTATTCTTGGACAAAAAGGGACGTCCTTCATAAGATTAAAGCGGGCCGGCGGCGGCATTGTAAGCCACCTGCGGCCCGCTGGGACGGTTGAATCCGCTTATGCTCTATTTAAATTAAGCATGCATAGGAGGAATCCTATGTGTATCAATGCCATAGCGCTTGATTGCTTCAGCCACTTTGGTGCGAGGAATTTCACCCAAGTCTGCCAAGGCCGATAAAGCGGCCACCGTAATATGCTGGCGATCGACTTCAAAGAATCGGCGCAGTTTTTCTCGGGTATCCGAACGGCCAAAACCATCGGTTCCAAGAACATGGTAGTCCATCGGCACATAGGCACGAATCTGTTCAGCAAACAACCGAACATAGTCAGTGGCCGCAATCGCGGGACCTTTGCGATCCTTTAGGCACTGCACCACATGGCTGGTGCGAGGTGGATCGGTAGGATGAAGGCGATTCCAGCGCTCCACCAACTGCCCCTCGCGAGCCAATTCGGTAAAGGATGGGCAACTCCATAAATCCGCCTGCACACCCCACTCGGACTCTAATAACGCTGCAGCTTCAATGACTTCGCGGAAAATTGTGCCAGAACCCATTAACTGCACATGCGGTTTCTTCGCCGATTTCTTGCTTTCTTGGAAGAGATACATGCCTTTCAAAATATCTGCTTCAGCGCCCTGAGGCATCTCAGGGTGCGCATAGTTTTCGTTCATCAAGGTGATGTAGTAATACACATCTTCTTGTTCTTGGAACATGCGACGTAAGCCATCTTGAATCACCACAGCCAGCTCATAGCCAAACGTGGGGTCATAGCTTACGCAGTTCGGTACCGCACCTGACCATAGATGACTATGGCCATCTTCGTGCTGTAAACCTTCTCCGTTCAAAGTAGTGCGTCCTGCAGTTCCGCCCAGCAAGAATCCGCGTGAGCGCATATCCCCGGCGGCCCAGCATAAATCACCCGTGCGCTGGAAACCAAACATAGAATAAAAAATGTAAAAGGGAATGGTCTGCACGCCATGAGTAGAGTAACTCGTGGCGGCGGCGATCCAGTCGCACATCGCGCCCGCTTCGTTAATCCCTTCTTGCAGAATCTGACCGTGTTTATCTTCCCGATAGAACATCAGCTGATCTTGGTCTTCGGGCTCATACAACTGGCCCAGTTGATTCCAAATGCCTAACTGACGGAACAAACCTTCCATACCGAATGTGCGAGATTCATCTGGAACAATAGGGACAACATGTTTACCTAAGGTCTTGTCGCGCAATAGAATTTGCAGCAATTGTACAAAGGCCATGGTGGTTGAAATTTCACGACCTTCGGTGCTCTTTAGCAGACGATCAAACGCTTCGAGCTTGGGAACGGCAAGGGGCTCCGCCTTTCCACGACGGGTAGGCAAGTAGCCACCCAATGCTTCGCGGCGCTCGCGCATGTAAGCCAATTCAGGCGAATCAGGCGGTAGGGGCAAGAAAGGCACCTCTTCCAACTGATCATCCGTGATAGGCAACTTGAAACGATCACGGAAGCGCTTGAGCGAGTCAACGGGCATTTTCTTTTGCTGATGCGAAATGTTCTGTGCTTCGCCAGCCGAACCCATGCCATAGCCCTTAATGGTCTTAGCCAAAATAACGGTTGGCTGACCTGTATGGTTCACAGCAGCTTGGTAAGCCGCAAATACTTTAAAAGGATCATGGCCGCCCCGATTGAGGGCCCAGATATCGTCATCCGTCCAATCTGCAACTAACTCTTTGAGTTCGGGCGAATTGAAGAAGTGCTCTCGCACATAGGCCCCATTTTTTGATTTAAAGGTTTGGTACTGGCCATCCACGATTTCCATCATGCGTTTGGCCAACACCCCTTTTTTATCCCGCGCAAATAAGGTATCCCAATGGGTACCCCACAAGACTTTGATCACATTCCAACCTGAACCGCGGAACTCAGATTCCAGTTCTTGAATGATTTTTCCGTTGCCACGCACCGGGCCATCCAGACGCTGCAAATTGCAATTAATCACAAAAATCAGGTTGTCTAAATGTTCCCGGCCCGCCATGCCAATCGCCCCGAGTGACTCGGGTTCATCGGTCTCACCATCGCCCAAGAACGCCCAAACCTTGCGGCCTTCGGTTTTAGCCAAGCCTCTGTCTTCAATGTATTTCATGAAACGCGCTTGGTAAATCGCCATGATGGGGCCCAAGCCCATGGATACCGTGGGGAATTGCCAGAAATCGGGCATCAACCAAGGATGGGGATAAGACGAAATACCTTTCCCATCCACTTCCTGACGGAAGTGATTCATTTGTTCTTCTGTTAAACGACCGAGTAGATAGGCGCGCGCATAAATACCGACTGCAGAATGCCCCTGGCAATACACCAGATCGCCGCCATGCTTCTCAGAGGGCGCATGCCAAAAATGGTTATACCCTACGTCATACAGGGTCGCCGCAGAAGCGTAGGAGGAAATGTGGCCTCCAACGTTGGTATCTTTGTTGGCGCGCAATACCATCGCGATGGCGTTCCAGCGGGTATAAGAACTCACCACCTGCTCATACGCCGGATTACCCGACATTTTTGCCTGCAATTCAACAGGAATCGTATTGACATAGGCAGTATTGGCTGAAAAAGGAAGCTCTGATCCACGGTTACGGGCCGCTTCAATCAGTTTCTCAATCAGTTGGCTAGCGCGGGCCGGGCCCTCCTGACGAATGACCCCTTCTAGGGCTTCAAGCCATTCGCGGGTTTCTTGCGCATCGGGGTCTGCGGGGAAGTCGGGTAGTGCCGACATAAAATTCTCCTTTTGGGCATTGAATTGTTGCGCCTAGGGGCCCTTGATGAAGACCCAGGCACAGATGTCGGTAAGAATACCTGAGCAATCGAATAAACGGCCAGTCCTATCGTTTATTTACTCGGGGTATTTTTCCCGTAGTGGATTGGCAACGGGGGCTAGGTGTGCGCCCAGTCCCATAAACCCAGGGATTGGATATCAGACTCGTTGAGAAGGCTACGTACATGAACCCGTTGCGACTCAGAGGGCGCGAGAGGGGATCTTTGCTGGGCTGTTTCCAAAGCGGCTTGTATCTGAGCCTCACCAAACATGGCATACACCACTGCACGATTCACTTCTAATGCAAGTTGCTGCTCTGCCAATGCAACAGAAGGAAGGGTTAATGTGCCGTCTTTCCATTGCAACCAAGTGATCCCATTCGCCTGATCGGCAAAGTAAATCTGCGCAATTTCTCGGGCGCATTGCGTCAATAAACCCATGCATTTATCCAAAGAAACCGCATCAGGATTGGGGTAGAGCTCTTCAGGGCTTCCCGCATGCACGTTAATCCGGCGAAAGCGTTCAATATTGACGAGGCCTTGCGCATCTAAAATGACCATACAGCCATTCAGACCAAAGGCCACGGTTTTGGGCGGCGTACCCAAAGGCTGCGTATTATCTAGAAATTCGTAGTGAACATGTTTGTCCTTGCGATTGGCCCATCGAAAGAACAAAAGCGGAATACCACCGTAGGCCTCTACGTTATGTCCCAGAATATCTTCCACTGCTTTGAATCGTCCCACATCCAATCCGCGCTTCCATGCGCGCGCCACAATGGCCTCTGGCGGGGTGATCATGAAGAACATATAAACATCCTGACCAAAGCGGGTCAGCAAACTGGTGCCCGCTTCGGAAGAATCAGGGGCGAAACTATCGAATCTGAAACGGTCAATGAGTAGATGCGTCATCTCACCGCTTTCGGCTTTTTTGGCCATGAAGCGGTCTAATTTCAAATCGATGATTTGTACTTCATGGCCCGTACAAAAACCTGCGTATTTATGGTCTTTGCCCATCGAGGCGTAGTCCAACAAGCGCTTACGCCAAATATCGGGGCTGATCAACGCAAAGTCCTCCCAGCGGACGCCTAAGCGGTCCGCCAAACCCTGTTGCAAAGGCCGCATGGTGCTTTTACCCGAACCTGATGCGCCTTTGGTATTCATCACCATCGGTCGCGTCTGAATCGGTAAGCGGTGATAGCCTTCTTTGGCGCCACCAATCTCTAAAAGTGTCTTGATTTCAGGCCCTAAAATTCGTGGCGCCAATATTCGGATCGCCAACTCACGGGCAATCGAAATCACGACAGTTTGATCGCCCCACAAGCGACCATGGCGATTATGAATACCAAACATCACGCGCCTTAAGGCCGATCGCGCTGTCATGACCTCGGGTTCGGCTTCTTGCTTGGTATGCGCCTCAAGTTCAGCCAAGACCGCCACATCACGATCCGATACTTCATCCAGCATGGCGCGAGAAGCCTGACTAGACGGGGCTGCCACATGATGGTCAGGATTGGGATTGAAGCCCAGTAGCTTGCTGATCTTCCCAAATAAGCTTGAGGGCTTTTCTGGTTCAGGGGTCTTTGAGGCTTGCGCTTGATGATGCAAAGAAGCCCACTCTGTTTCTAGTATGTGCTCTACCCTTTGCCTGAGCGCACTGACCAAGGCTTTCAATCTTGGCAATTCTGGGGCCACATAACCCTCCAGCAAGACATCGACCATGCCCCGAAAACTAATTCCCAAATCGGCCACTTTGGGGCCATCGGGCACGACCCAATCCGCCGTCACTTGCACGAGCACTTCATGCAGCGCCAGCCGTTCCGCATTTAAAACCGCCAGATCTTCAACCGGCAAACCACACAAATCTCGGAGTGCGGCCGCTTGGTCATAGGATCGTTCTGCATGTTCGGGCAGGAAAATCGTGCAGCGCCGCATGAGGCGTAAAGGCACACGATTTTCAATACCAGGATGCCAGGCATCTTCACCAGGCAACGGAGTGAGCGGATAAGAAAATTGGGCAGTCATAATTGGAACTATACCTGAGGGGCCTGTGTCAGGCTAAAATCGAGGATTACGCTGACGAATTGGTTAAAAATTGATGTCTGAACACTCCTCGCCCAACCAACAGGCGACCTCCTCCGCACCTCGCGGCGCGCAGAGCGGCAATGAACGCGTGCTGCTCACCCACCTTCAGCGCCTAGAGGCGGAAAGCATGCATATCATGCGTGAAGTCGTGGCCGAGGCTGATCAGCCCGTGATGCTGTATTCCATCGGAAAAGATAGCGCTGTGATGCTGCATCTTGCCCGCAAAGCCTTCTTCCCTGCCCCACCTCCCTTTCCTTTGCTTCATGTGGATACCACCTGGAAGTTTAAAGAGATGTATGCCATGCGCGAACGAATGGCCCATGAACTGGGGATGGAGCTCTTGGTATACCACAACCCTGAAGCGGCCTCGCTGGGAATCAATCCCTTTACCCACGGAAGTGCGGTGCATACCGATATGTGGAAAACCCAGGGCTTAAAGCAAGCCCTCGATCAATACAGTTTTGATGCCGCTTTTGGTGGTGCGCGTCGTGACGAAGAAAAATCACGCTCCAAAGAACGCATCTTCTCTTTCCGCAGTGCCCAACATACTTGGGATCCTAAGAACCAGCGCCCTGAACTCTGGCGCTGCTATAACGCCCGCAAACACAAGGGTGAATCGATGCGTGTCTTCCCGCTTTCGAACTGGACTGAACTGGATATCTGGCAGTACATCTACCTTGAGAATATTCCCATTGTGCCGCTGTACCTAGCCAAAGAGCGCCCAGTGGTGGAACGAGAGGGCACATTAGTGATGGTCGACGATGAGCGCATGCCGCTCCATCCCGGCGAAACCCCGCAGATGCGCAAAGTTCGTTTTCGCACCTTGGGTTGCTACCCGCTCACCGGAGCCATCGAATCGGACGCCGACACACTCCCCGCCATCATTCGCGAAATGTTATTGGCACGCAGCTCTGAACGCCAAGGCCGCTTGATCGATAAAGACCAAGCCGCTTCAATGGAAAAGAAAAAGCAGGAAGGGTATTTCTAATGGCGCACCAATCTGATTTGATCGCAGAAGACATCGAAGCCTATCTGAAGGCGCACGAGCAAAAAAGTCTATTGCGTTTTATTACTTGCGGCAGTGTCGATGACGGCAAAAGTTCTTTAATCGGAAGACTTTTGTATGAATCACAAATGTTATTTGAAGATCAACTGGCTGCGCTAGAAAGCGACTCTAAAAAAGTGGGCACACGCGGCGAAGAACTGGATTATGCCCTCTTGCTGGATGGCTTAGCCGCTGAGCGCGAACAAGGCATCACGATTGATGTCGCTTACCGTTACTTCTCTACCGACCGCCGCAAATTCATTGTTGCTGATACGCCTGGGCACGAGCAGTACACGCGCAATATGGTCACCGGCGCTTCAACCGCAGACCTTGCCATCATCTTGATTGATGCCCGCAAAGGCATGCTCACCCAAACCCGTCGCCACAGTACCTTGGTCTCGTTAATTGGTATTCGCCATGTGGTCTTGGCCGTGAACAAAATGGATTTAGTGGAATACTCCGAATCACGCTTCAAAGATATCGAACAGGAATATCGCAACTTTGCCAAGCAACTGGGCATTCAAAATATTGTTGCGATTCCATTGTCTGCGGTGAAAGGCGATAACGTGATCCTGCCCATGGGTAATACCCCTTGGTATGCCGGCCCGAGCTTGATGCCCCACTTAGAGACAGTCGAACTCGATTCCACTTCCGCACAGAACGGCCCTTTCAGGCTCCCCGTTCAGTGGGTAAACCGCCCTAACCTCGACTTCAGAGGCTTCACCGGAACCATCGTCAGCGGAGATATCCGTCCCGGTGAACGTATCAAGGTCATGCCCTCCGGCAAGACCTCCACCGTATCGCGTATTGTCACCTACTCTGGCGATTTGACTCGCGCTGTGGCCGAACAAGCCGTGACCTTAACGCTTGCTGATGAGATTGATATTTCTCGGGGGGATCTGATTTGCCGCGAAGACGCACCCTCGCAAGTTGGTTCACAATTCAAGGCTACCTTGGTGTGGATGGACGATGAAGCGATGGCGCTGGATCGCTCTTACTTCATGAAAATCGGAGCACGCACCGTAGCAATCCATATTCGCGCGCTGGACTACCGGCTCGATATCGATGCGCAACAAGAAGTTGCTGCAACGACCTTAGCTTTGAACGGCATTGGGCAAGTTGAGATAGAAGCCGATCGCCCTATACCATTTGATCCCTATGATCAAAACCGAGACACCGGTGGATTTATTCTCATCCACCGCATCACCCACAGCACTATCGCTGCGGGCATGCTGCGTTCATCAATAGATTCAGCTGCTTCAAAAGGATCAAATTCCTTAGCGCATCAAGCTTGGAATCTAGAGCGTGTTGTTTCCAAACTCAGAGCTTTACGAGATGCGTGGCGATCCCATCAACATCGCGATCGCGATGCGGGTGGTCGTGAGTTCCCCTCACTTGAAGTCTTGAAAGAAGTATTAAAAGGTCTGAGCGCCGCGCTGTTCCCTATGCGTTTAGGGCCAGCTACGCTGCGCAAAGAATCAGAAGATGTGTTTGTTCGCGATACCTTGGCTCAAGCGCTCACTCAGCTCAAAGATCAAATCCTACTGGAGCTAAATGGCCGCGCACGCCAACAAGAACCCATGACCGAACACGAAGCACAAGAGCGCGCGGACATCATTGTAGGTGACTTTGCAGAGAAACTCCCTGAAGTGCGCCGCTTGCTCGATTTGGATGTAGAAGCCGCCTATCGCGGTGACCCTGCAGCCTCTTCGGTAGATGAAATTTTGCTGTGCTATCCCGGCGTAGCCGCCATCATGCACTATCGCTTAGCGCATGCTTTGAGCATGGCGGGTTTACCCTTGATCGCGCGCATCATCGCAGAAATCGCCCATTCCGAAACGGGTGTCGATATTCACCCCGCCGCCAAGATTGGCGAGAGCTTTTTTATCGATCACGGAACAGGGGTGGTCATTGGTGGTACCGCAACCATCGGCCGCAATGTGCGTATTTACCAGGCCGTTACCCTTGGTGCGAAGCGCCTCACCGCGGAAGATGGCGGGCTCATTGATCGTTCACAACCGCGCCATCCTCAGGTTGAGGATGATGTGATCATCTACGCCGGGGCCACCATTCTGGGTTTTGTCACGATAGGAAAAGGCTCAACCATTGGCGGCAATGTATGGCTCACGCATTCTGTTCCTGCCCACAGCCAAATCACCCAAGCGCAATCCCAAGCTACCCCCTGCTAGAATAAAAGGGATCAATATGACTTTACATGATTTTTTGTTGCGTCATTGATTTACTGAAAGCCCTTCTAATTTTAGAAGGGCTTTTTTTCGTTCGATGCCTGATGAAAA